>DAIQNV010000095.1:0-4437 GCA_036788215.1 Phycisphaerales bacterium
GCCGCCGGGCTCACTTCTTCGCCATCAGCGCCGCCTGCGCCGCCGCCAGACGCGCGATCGGCACGCGGAAGGGCGAGCAGCTCACGTAGTCCAGCCCCGCCCTGTGGCAGAAGTGGACGCTCGCGGGGTCGCCCCCGTGCTCGCCGCAGATGCCCAGCTTGAGCTGGTCGTTGGTCTTCCGCCCGAGCTCGACGCCCATCTGCACCAGCCGCCCGACGCCCTCGGTGTCGAGGCTCTGGAAAGGATCGTTCGGCAGCACCTCCTGCGCGATATAGGTCGGCAGGAAGGCGTTGATGTCGTCACGCGAGTAGCCGAAGGTGAGCTGCGTCAGGTCGTTCGTCCCGAAGCTGAAGAAGTCCGCCACCTCCGCGATGTGGTCCGCGACGACCGCCGCCCGGGGCACCTCGATCATCGTGCCGATCTTGATGTCGAGCCGGCCCGCGTAGTCGTGCTCCCGGCGCACCTCGTGGATCGTCTCCTGGATGATCTCGCGCAGCACCGCGAGCTCCTTCCGCACGCCCACCAGGGGCACCATGATCTCGGGCATCGCCCGGACCTTGCGCTTCAGGCACTCGATCGTCGCCTCCGCGATCGCCCGCGTCTGCATCCGCGCGATCTCGGGGTAGCTGATCGCCAGGCGCACGCCCCGGTGCCCCAGCATCGGGTTCACCTCGTGCAGGTGCGAGATCCGGTGGTGCATGTGCTCGATGGTCATGCCCAGCTTCTTCGCCAGCGCCTCCTCCTCGTGCTTGTCGTGCGGGAGGAACTCGTGCAAGGGCGGGTCCAGCAGGCGGATCGTGACCGGCAGCCCCCGCATCGCCTCGAACAGCCCGATGAAGTCGTCACGCTGGTAGGGCAGGAGCTTCGCCAGCGCACGCTCGCGGTCCTCCACGCTCTCCGAGAGGATCATCTCCCGCATCGCCTTGATCCGCTCACCCTCGAAGAACATGTGCTCCGTGCGACACAGCCCGATCCCCTCCGCGCCGAACCCCCGCGCCCGCTCCGCGTCCGCCGGGCTGTCCGCGTTCGTCCGCACCTGCAGCTTGCGGTACTTGTCCGCCCAGCGCATCACCTTCTGGAAGTCGGCCGAGAGCGTCGGCTCCCGCGTCGCGATCGAGCCGTGCATCACCTCGCCGGTGGAGCCGTCGATCGAGAGCACGTCGTCGCGCGTGTAGAACCGGCCCGCGACCTGCATCTCCCCCTTCTCCGCGTCGATCTCGAGGTCCCCCGCGCCCGCGACGCAGCACTTGCCCCAGCCCCGCGCGACCACCGCCGCGTGGCTGGTCATCCCGCCGGTGCTCGTCAGGATCCCGATCGCCGAGTGCATGCCCTCGACGTCCTCCGGGCTCGTCTCGTGGCGCACGAGGATGACCTTCTCCCCCTCCAGCGTCCGGCTCGTCGCCTCCTCCGCGGTGAACGCCAGCTTGCCCACCGCCGCCCCGGGGCTCGCGGGCAGCCCCCGCGCCAGCACCCGCGCCAGGCTCTTGGCCGCGGGGTCAAAGCTCGGCAGCAGCAGCTGCGTCAGGTCGTTCGCCGGGATGCGCAGGAGCGCCTCCTCCTCACGGATCAGCTTCTCCTTCACCATGTCGCAGGCGATCTTCACCGCCGCGGCGCCCGTGCGCTTCCCCGTGCGGGTCTGCAGCATCCACAGCTTGCCCCGCTCGATGGTGAACTCGATGTCCTGCATGTCCTTGTAGTGCTTCTCGAGCTTCGTCTTGATCTGCTGGAGCTGGTTGTAGCTCTTCCGGTCCCACTTGCCCATCTCCGCAGCCGGGCGGGGCGTGCGGATGCCCGCGACCACGTCCTCGCCCTGCGCGTTCACCAGGAACTCGCCGAAGAACTTGTTCTCACCCGTCGACGGGTTCCGCGTGAACGCGACGCCCGTCCCCGAGTCGTCCCCCATGTTCCCGTACACCATCGCCTGGATGTTGACAGCGGTGCCCGGCAGCCCCGTGATCCCGTTCAGGCGACGGTACTTCACAGCCCGGTCCGCGTTCCAGCTCTTGAAGACCGCCTCGATCGAGAGCTCCAGCTGCTTGAACGGGTTCTGCGGGAACTCATCGCCCACCCGCTTGCGGTACACCGTGTGGTACGCCGCGACCAGCTCGACCATCCCCGCCTCAGGCACGTCCGTGTCCGCCCGCGCGTGGTGCTTGGCCTTGATCTCGTCGAACGCCGCCTCGAAGTGCTTGTGCTCGACGCCCATCACCACGTCGCCGAACATGTTGATCAGCCGCCGGTAGGCGTCGTACGCGAACCGACGGTTCCCCGTCTGCTTCGCAAGCCCCTCCACCGACTCGTCGTTCAGGCCCAGGTTCAGGACCGTGTCCATCATCCCGGGCATGCTGATCGCCGAACCCGAACGCACCGACACCAGGAGCGGGTTCTCCACGTCCCCGAAGACCTTGCCCGTGTCCTTCTGCACGCTCGCCATGTGCCGGTGCAGCTCGTTCATCAGCCCGTGGGGCAGGCGCAGCCCGCCCTTGTAGTACTTCTCGCACGTCTCCGTCGTGATCGTGAACCCGGGGGGCACCGGCAGACCGATCGAGGTCATCTCCGCCAGGTTCGCGCCCTTGCCACCAAGAAGCTGCTTCATGGTCCCGTCCCCCTCCGCGCGACCCGCGAAGAAGCCGTAGACCATCTTGTCCTTGTCCGCCGCCCCACGCTTCGCCGCCGGGGCCGGCGCCTTCTTCCGCGCCGCCTTCTTCACCACACGGCGCACCCGGGGCTGCGCCGCGTGCTGACGCTTGTCAGAACCGGTGCTCTGCTCGCCCTTGCCGGAAGCTTTCTTGGAGCCGGACTTCTTGGTGGTGGACTTGGAGGTCTTCTTGCTCGCCTTCTTGGCCATGTCTGAGTCGTCCCTTCTCGAAGAAGACGCGGAGCGCCCGGTGCTGAGGTGAGGGCCGGGCCGGCGCGGGAAGACAGTTTATGGAGGGAGGGGCACCCCGGACGACCCCAGCGCCATTCACGACCCCATTCCCGCCCCCATTCCACCACTTCGAGCACCCCGCCCGACACCCAGCCCCGCCCCTCTACCCTCTCCAAGCAGATGACCCGCGCCCCCGCCAAGCCCGACCAGCCGACCGCACCCGTCCCGCCCCGGGGGGCCGAACCCGCGACGCTCATCGCCCACTGGCCCGCCGATCGCCCGCTCGCGGTCCTCACCGCGGGGGGCCGCACCGAGCCCGCCTGGACCCTCCTCGCACAGCCCACCGAGACCTTGACCGCCCACGACCCGGGCGAGGCCCTCGCCCTGCTCGACCGCATCGCCAGCACCCCCACCGACCCCACCACACCGAAACCGGGCGGGCCACCCCTCGTCCAGGGCTGGGCCCTCGCGATCAGTTACGACCTCGGACGCGCCCTCGAGCCCGCCGCCACCGACCCCCGCCGCCCCACCGAAGACCGCCACCTCCCCCTCGTCATCGCCTCCCGCATCGAGGGTGCGCTCGCCCTCTCCCCACAGGGCACCTGGCAAGCCCTGGGCCACGCCCCCACCCCACCCGCTCCCCCGGAAGCTGCCCGGCCCCCCCGCACATTCCTCGCGAGCGACCCCGCCCCCCGCACCACCGACTTCCCGGCCCGCGTCGCCCGTGTCCTCGAATACATCCGCGCAGGCGACGCCTACCAGGTCAACCTCACCGACCGCTTCACCGCACCCTTCCAGGGCGACCACCGCGCCCTCGCCGCCACGCTCTTCCACGCCGCCCGCCCCGCCCACGGCTGTCTCCTCGAATGGCGGAGCCCCGCAGGGAGCACCGACGCCCTCATCAGCGCCAGCCCCGAGCTCTTCCTCAGCTTTGACCCCACCACCCGCACCCTCCGCACCCGCCCCATGAAGGGCACCCGCCCCGCCACCGCCGACCCCGCCGAACTCGCCGGCGCCGAAAAGGACCGCGCCGAACTCGCGATGATCGTCGACCTCATGCGCAACGACCTCGCCCGCGTCTGCCGCCTCCCCTCCGTCCGCGTCGAGGAGGCCCGCGCCGTCGACACCCACGCCTCCAGCGTCCTCCAGGCGACCGCCACCGTCGCAGGCACCCTCCGCGACGACCGCACCCTCGCCGACGCCATCCGCGCGACTTTCCCCCCGGGCTCCGTCACCGGCGCCCCCAAGATCCGCGCCATGCAGATCATCGACGAACTCGAGAGCGCCCCCCGCCACCTCTACTGCGGCATCGCCGGCTGGATCAGCGACAGCGGCGCCTGCGAACTCAGCGTCACCATCCGCGCCGCCCTGATCTCCGGTCAGGGCCCAACCCGAGTCATCGACATGCACGCCGGCGCGGGCATCGTCGCCGATTCCGACCCCGAAGCCGAGTGGACCGAGACCCTGCTCAAGACCCAGGTCCTCCGCGCCGCACTCCGAAGCCCCACACCATGACCCAGCGACTCCGAACCGACATCATCGACGCCTATGTCTTCCGGCGCAAGCCC
>DAIQNV010000095.1:4537-10491 GCA_036788215.1 Phycisphaerales bacterium
GGCTCCCGCGTCGAAATCCTGCAGCTCTTCCGGGCCAGGGGCCCCGTCCCCTCGACCTGGCAGCCCATGATGGGCCACATCGAGGCCGGCGAACGCGCCACCGACACCCTCTGGCGCGAACTCACCGAGGAACTGGGCCTCGACCCAAAGGGCCCAGAGATGCTCGACGCCTGGGCGCTCGAACAGGTCCACCCCTTCTTCGTCGCCGAACTCGACGCGATCGTCCTCAGCCCGCGCTTCGCGATCGAAGTCACTCCGGGCTTCGAGCCCAGCATCAACGACGAGCACGACGACTTCCGCTGGCTCACCCTCGAGTCCGCTGTCCGCGAGGCCCTGTGGCCGGGTCAGCGCGCCGCGCTGAAGGAACTCCAGGGCATGCTCGCGGGCGACCCGAGCGCCGAACTCCTCCGCCTCACCCCGCCCGCGCACAACCCCGCGCCGGGCGACCTCCGCGCCTGACCGCTTACCGCCGGCCCATCAGCGTCAGCTTGCCCTCCTCGAGCACATACAGCCCGAGCAGCCAGCCACCCGCGACATACGGGTCGACCTTGAAGTCGCCCTCGACCGACCCGTACACCGGGCCCATCCCCGCGCCGGGCCCCGCGTCGACCGCCCCGGTCAGGCGCACCTCGATCGCGTCATAGGGCGTCGGGGGCACGCCCAGGCAGCACCCGTCCCACTGGTTCAGCGTCAGCAGGATGTCGTTGCTCGACTGCTGGGCCAGGGGCAGCACCACATACCCCTCCACCCGCACCCGCTTCCCGTTCAGCTTCTGCGCCCACTCGGGCAGCTCGGTCTTGCCCAGGCGCGGGTTGTACACCTGCATCGCCGACTGCAGAAGATCCCACGAAATGATGTAGGGCTTCGCGGTCGTGCCATCGCCGGGCAGCACCCACTCCCCCCCGCCGATCTCGAGCGTCCCGTCGTCCTTCTCGATCGTCGCGTCGATCGGCAGCGACACCTCCGCCTGCGCCACCGCCGTCCCAGCAGCCGGATCAGCCTCAGGCTCCGTCATGGTCGCGTTCGACTCGTTCAACGCCTGCAACGCATCGTCCAGCGTCCGCGTCGGCGTCGCGTCGGCAATCTCGGTCGTCGACGCGGTCTCCGCATCGCCCGTGCCCTCGCCCGCGCTCGCCTCCGCGTCCTCAGCCCCCGTCTCCGCGCCCATCGCCCGCCCGAAAGCGTTCAGCGACGCCAGCAGCTCGCCCACCGCGTCCCCAGCCCGGTCGAGCCCGAGCGCCGGCGTCGGACCCTCCGCGACCGGCACGCCCGCCGCCGGGTCATCCCCCATGGGCTCATCAGCGATCTCAACCGGAGCCTCCACAGGCTCCGCCAGCGCGATCTCCCGCTCAGGCGCCGCGGGCGCCGCAACAGGCGCCTCCGCGACCCGCTCGGGCTCGGGCATCGGCTCCGGGGTGGGGTCGGGAGTGGGCTCGGGCGTGGGCTCGGGCCGGGCCGCAACGACCGGCTCGGGCTCAGCCTCGGGCCGGGCCGACGGGCCGGGCACCGGGTCGGGCACCGGCGCAGCCGCCCTCGGAGCCGGCACCTCGGGCCTCACCGCGGGCTCAGCCGCAGCGCTGGGCGTCGTCGCCCGACCGTCGTTCGAGGGCAGGAGCAGGACCGCGAGCCCGCCAAGGCCCGCGACGATCAGGATGACCCAGAACACGCGCATGCCCAAGGGTACGACGCCGAGCCCACTCGGATCGGCCCAACCCCCCACGATCCGCCCCCATCCTTTCCACCCCGCCCCGCCCCACCCCCCACTCAAATCGCACCCAACCCACCCGATTCCCGGGACGCCCCCGCCCCACCCCACCCAGCGCCCCTCGGCACACCGACCCCAAAGCCGCCCCGCGTCATCCCGCGCCGCGCCACGACCGATAGCCCCACCGAGCGCTGCGCCCCGACCTCAGACACCGGAGCCGGCCCTCCGAGGGACCACGCATGGCACAGAAAACCCCGGGCGACATCCTCCTCGACGCCGGAACCAACGAGCTCGAGGTCCTCGTCTTCAAGCTCGAACAGGGCTGGTTCGGCGTCAACGTCGCCAAGGTCCGCGAGGTCATCCTGGGCCGCAAGCCCACGGAAGCCCCGGGCATGCACCAGGCGGTCCTGGGCATGATCAACATGCGCGGCGCCCTCATCCCCCTCGTCGACCTCAAGAGCACCCTGGGGCTGGGCACCGTCGACCCGAGCCAGATCAAGCAGCACCGCGTCATCCTGACCGAGTTCAACGGCCTCCACACCGGCTTCATCGTCGACGATGTCGACCGCATCCACCGCGTCAGTTGGACCCGCGTCCGCTCCGTCCCCGACGTCAACAGCCTCGCCGCCTACCCCGCTCAGACCGTGAGCAGCTGCACCGGCGTCATCGACATGGACGGCGCCCTCGTCCTCATGATCGACTTCGAGTCGATCGCCGACAGCATCACCCTCCAGGAGGGCCTGCACGTCTCCTTCGTCGACAACCCCGACGAGGTCGACCGGGGCAGCAAGCGCGTCCTCCTCGCGGAGGACTCCCCCTTCATGCGCCACACCATGGAGCGCGTCCTCCGCGCCTCGGGCTACACCCGTCTCGAGGTCTTCGGCGACGGCGCCTCCGCCTGGGACGCCATCGAGCGATCCCTCAACGAGGGCGAGGTCCACGTCGACGCCATCGTCAGCGACATCGAGATGCCCCAGATGGACGGGCTCCACCTCACCAAGCGCATCCGCGAGACCAAGGCCCTCGCCGCCACACCTGTCGTCCTCTTCAGCTCACTCGTCAGCCAGGACAACCTCAAGAAGGGCGAACAGGTCGGCGCCACCCTCCAGATCGCCAAGCCCGAGCTCGCCAAGGTCGTCCGACTGATCGACCTCGCGGTCACCGGACGCCTCGAAGAGGCCAAGGCCAACCCCGACCTGCTCAACGCCGCCTGACCGTTCTCGGTCCCGCGCCCAGGCCCGCCCGACGCCCGCGGGCCGGGCCCCTCCGTTGGGCACCACACACAAACCCGGAAGCCTGGCGGGAAGCCACCCCCCGGTGTGCGCCGCTTTCAGCGCGCCGCGAACGGCACGCTCCGACGGAGCAACCGTCACACTTTGCCCCCTGTCCCACGACCCGGGGGACGGAACGCGCCCGTCCGCCGATCGCGGGCCGACCGCGCCATCGCAGCCGGTCTCTTCGTCACCCCCGTTAGCGGGGTGGTTCGAATCCTGAGCAATCGCCTGTAGCCCCACGATCTGGGTGTGAGAGTGAGCCGATGACGTTCGGCCCCTCGGAGCATGGCGGATCCGGGGCGGCGTCTGCGCGGGCCGCCGAATCCCGACGCCCCCGGGGCTCCCCGGACCGTCGGCCCTCAGGTCACCCGCTCTCGTCTGGAGGACTGATGCTCTCACGCCACCGTCTGCCCCACGCCGCGGGACTCTGCATCCTCGCAACCACATCCGCATACGCGCAACCGGTGGACTGGAACGCGGACCGCGCCCCCGCGGTCAGCGCAACCGAACTCCTGCCCGAGGTCTCCCTCGAGGTCTCCCCGCTCGGACGCGGCGCGCCCCCCTTCGCGCCGGATCAGCGCCCCATCTCCTATCTCCCCCTCGCCAGCAACGGCAAGAGCTGCTCGAACATCGAGGGCTTCCCCTTCTGGCGCACGCTCTGGGAGCCCGACCCCAGGGACGCGGGCCAGCGCCCCCCCGCGATCTACAGGCTCTTCGAGACCATCGACAACCAGTGGAACAAGGGCTACCGACGCTTCATGCTGCACCGCTTCGGCGGGGACCAGGGCGGGGGCCTCTACTCCTCGGCGCAGTGGTGGACCTTCGACGAGAACGCCCGCAACTGGTTCCTCCGCGACGACTACGCCGACCGCTCGGGCGTCCCCATGGGCCTGACCGCCTACATCGCCCAGAAAAAGGCGATCGACCCCGACGCCGAGTTCTACATCTACCTGGGGCCCGAGCTCTACAAGGTCGACAGCCTCCTCCAGGAGGAAGCGCCCTTCACCAAGACCGCCGCCTGGTACAACGAGTGCGACCCCCTCGGCGCCGACCCGCTCGATCTCATCCCCGACGACATCGAGGACCACGAGCTCCGCCTCATGTGCCTCACGGGCGACCCCGAGATGGATACCAAGAACGCCAACCAGCTCTGGCTCACCCTCGGCGCCTTCACCGAGATGGGCTTCGACGGCGCCTACTTCGACGCCCTGGGCGGGCCCAACGACTACGGGGCCATCTGCGCAGGCGACATCGGTCGCCTCCCGCAGTACGCCGACCGGGGCTTCCGCATCGGCATCGAGCCCATGGCGGTCGACTATGTCGATCGCAAGCATGTCCCCCAGTCCGAGGTGAACACCCAGGCGCCCTCCATCTCCAACTACCGATTCCTGGGCTGGCGCATCGGCGTCACCGAGGACGCCTCCGAGTGGAAGCCCGAGTGGGATATGCGACACAGCGGGCACGAGGCCGCCATCATCATCCACGACCGCGACTGGTCCACCGACCGCAGCGCCGGCGCCGATCCCGCCGACGGGCTGCTCACCATCGACCGCTTCTACCAGCTCGTCCAGCACGGCTACACCCCCGCCCCCCGCCCCAACACCCACAACCCGACCGACGACGCCATCGCCTTCGTCATGGGCATCGGCGAGCCCTCCTGCCCCGCGGACCTCAACTTCGATGGCCAGGTCACCTTCCGGGACCTGCTGCTGCTCATCAACCGCTTCAACAACCCGCCGGACCCCGTCCTCGGCAAGCTCAACCTCTATCACGGGGACTACGCCGACGACAACAAGCTGAGCTTCGCCGACATCGCCACCTTCATCCGCTTCTACGCCGCGGGCTGCAACTAGACGCGCGGCACCACCACCCAGAGAAACCTCCCCCAACGGGCGGACGCCACACCCAAAGCGTCCGCCCGTTCTCACGCGCCGACACCACGAATGGCAAAAAGTACCCACACCCAAAACGCCCCGCGCCCCTCTGCCCCTTACCCCGTACCCCTTAACCCTCTGCCCCTCTGCCCCTCTGCCCCTCTGCCCCTTTGCCCCTTTGCCCCTTTGCGCCTTTGCCCCTTTGCCCCTTTTGTGCACCCAACGAACCTTCCAGGCTCCCCTTCGGGCCCGGAGGGGCCCGACGAAAAAAGGCGACCGCGTGTCCGCAGTCGCCCGGAGGGAGAAAGAGAGAGAGCTTGGGTCGGCCCGGGGCGGGCGTTACGCCCACGCCGCGGACCGGGGTGATCGTTCTCGGGCTCGACAGTTCGGTTTGCCCGTCCTGCCTGCCCGTCCTGGAAACACCCGGCTTTCGCCTGATGTTCCCGCGCCCACAGCTTCCTTACGCAAGCGAGGTGTCGAGGTTCGCCACAACCTCGGAAAGCCGCTCGCGGAGATCGTCGATGTGCTCCGGGGTCAGCCCCAGATACTCCATCCATTCCGCGGGTATCTGGGCGTCCTGGATGTCGAGCCGGAAGCCGAAGTCGATCTGGGCCGCGAGCCGGTCGGCGACCGCCACGACCGCCGTCAGCTTGCGGAATTCCTCGGGCGCCTCGAGCGGGTTGTGGTGGAACCCCGTCACGCTCTTGAACGCCACCGGGAACTTCCAGCGATTGCACAGCCCGATGCCGAAGTCCTGGTGGGTCGCCCCGAAGACCGCGAGCTCCACATCGAGCATGTCGTTGCCGGGCACGCCGTCCGCGTTGATCGCGAGGCGCTCGACGACATCGATCAGCTTGTTCCGGTCGTACTGCATCTCGACCATCAGCCCGATGTCGTGCATCAGGCCCGCGAGGTACGCCTCGTCCCCCAGCCCGTACTTCATCGTGTCGGACAGGATCTTCGCCGCCGCCGCCGAAGCGTTCGAGTGCTTCCACAGGTCGCGGGCGCTGAACTGCGCGGTGACATCGCCCCCCCGGAAGAGCTTGGCCAGGCTCGCCGCGATCGCGATGTTCTTCACCGCGTTCAGCCCCAGCATCACGA
>DAIQNV010000096.1:0-2842 GCA_036788215.1 Phycisphaerales bacterium
AGGCGGGCCTGAACGGATCACGCTGTCGCCCGGCCCGGGCCGACGGGCCGGGCGATGGCACACGGACCTTCCCCCTTGATCGGGCTCGGTCGGAAACGTTCCGGCCGGGCCTGATTCTTGTTTTGGGCCAAATGGCTCAGGCGGTCAGGTCGATGGCCCGCGCGTCGAGCCGATCGGCTTCCTCGCGCAGCAGCGTCGCGGCCCAGTCGTCGCCACCGCGACCAGGGGTCGTCTCGCGGCGCTCCAGGGCGGCGGCTTCCGATCGGCGGCGCTCCGCGAGGCGCTCCGCGGAGGCCCGCTCGACCCGCTCGATGTCCTGCTCGCGCTGCTTCTGGCGCTCCGCCTGGGCTTCTTCCGCCTCCCGGCGTTCGCGGTCGCGCTCTGCCCGCTCCGCCCGCAGCTCCGCGGCCCGCTCGATGGAGCGGTCGAGGACCTCGCCCAGGACCTTCTCCGCCCGGGCCTGCGTCTGGGCCCTGAGGAGCGCGCCCGGGACCCCGGGTCTCGGGGGTGCCGGGACCGGTGGGGGGGAGGTGGGGCGGGATGTGATCGGACCGGCGGGCATCGTCGGTCCGCCTGTCGACGGGTGCGGGGGCCCACTGAAGCCCGACCGGCGGGAATGGCGCCGAAAGGGGGCGGGTCGTGCCAGTCGCGCAGGATGTGCGGGCCCGGCGGGCCACCGGTTCGGGGTCCGGGAGGCGTTTTTGGGTCCGGTTCCGGGGAGAGGACTCTTGGCGGCGGGGGTCGGGGTCGATAGAGTGATCCAAGACGTGGGGCGGTCCGCGACGCTGCCGACACCGGCAGGGTCGAGGGGCGGGCCGGCCTGGGTGATCGGGGTGCGATCCCGCCGCGTCGAATGCGCTGATGGATGAGCAAACCACAACGGCGGACGATCCTCCTCCTCGAAGTCCGGCCGGGACACCGGTCGGTGGTGTGGTCGAGGTGGATGTGGTCGATGCGACCGGGCGGCTGTCGCGCGCCCTGTGCCGGGATCTGTGCGCCCGCCTGGAGCGGGCGGTCCGCACGCTGGGTGCGGCGGGCGAGGTGCGGGCGCGGGTGGTGGGGGACTCGGAGATGGCGTCGCTGCACGGGCGCCACCTGGGCGATGCGACCACGACGGATGTGCTGACCTTCGACCTGCGCGAGGGTGGGGGGGGCGGGGCGGGTGGGGCCGGTGGGGAGGCGAGCGGGGCGGGCCCGTTGGATGTGGACCTGGTTCTGTGCCTCGACGAGGCGGAGCGCCAGGCCCGGGAGCGGGGGCACGGGGCGGGGGAGGAGCTTGTGCTCTACGCCCTGCACGGGGTGCTGCACTGCCTGGGGCACGACGATCACGACGAACAGGACGCGGCCCGTATGCACGCGGAGGAGGACCGGGTGTTGAGGGCGATCGGGGTGGGCGCGGTCTACGCGCGGTCTGAGGGCGTGGACGCCGGAGGTGCATCGTGAACGCGGGGCTGTGGATCTGGATCACGCTCGGGGCGGCGTTCTGCGGGGCGCTGCTCAGTTCGCTGCAGCACGCGTTGTCCGACCTGTCGCGTCCGGCGCTCGAGGGGCTGGCGATGCGGAAGTTGCTCCGCCGGCGCGGGGCGCAGGGGGCGAGCGATGGCGGGGGCGACGGGGTGCCCGGGTCAAGGGACCTGCCGGCGCTCGTGCCGGACGCGATCCGCGAGATCCTCGACGACATCAACGGTCACCTGGCGGCGGTCGCGGTGCCGCGGGTGGGGTGCAACCTGCTCGCCGGCGTGTCGGCGGTCTTGTATGTGGCGGCGCTTCGGCAGGGCGGGGCGGCGGAGCTTACGGATGTGGCGATCGGGCTCCTGGGGGCGATCATCCTGATCTGGACCTTCAGCGTGGCGATCCCCCTGGCGATCGCTCGGCACGCGGCGGAGCAGACGGTGTACGCGTGGGCGTGGCTGCTGCGTGTGTGCTACCTGGTGCTGACGCCCATGCGGGCGATTCTGGGGTTCATCACGGAGGTGGTGCGCCGCCTGGCGGGCCAGGAGATCGTGAGCGAACTCGAGGCCCGCGAGGCGGAGCTGCTGAGCCTCGTCGAGGAATCGGAGCGCGAGGGGCAGCTTGACGAGACGGCCCGGGAGATGATCGAGGCGGTCGTTGAGTTCCGCACGACCACGGTCGAGCAGATCATGACCCCCCGGACCGAGGTCGAGGCCTTCGAGTACACGGACGACCTCGACGCGGTGAAGGCGCTGGTGGGCAAGGTGGGGCACTCGCGGATGCCGGTGTACCGGGGCGACCTCGACCATGTCGTGGGCGTGCTCTACCTGAAGGATCTCCTGCGGTACCTCGTGACGAGCGGGAACCGGCCGGCGTCGAGCTTCAAGCTCGAGGCGGTGCTGCGTCCGGCGACCTATGTGCCCGAGACCAAGACGATTCGCGAACTCCTGAGCGAGCTGCTCGAGGAGAAGGTGCACATCGCGATCGCGCTCGACGAGTACGGGGGGACGAGCGGGCTGGTCACGATCGAGGACATCGTCGAGGAGGTCTTCGGGGAGATCCGCGACGAGTACGAGCCCGAGGAGGAGGACGAGGAGGGGGTGACGGTCGACCTCGACGCCCGGACCGCGGAGATCGATGCCAGGACCGAGATCGACACCGCGAACGACGACCTCGAGTCGGTGGGGCTCGAGATCCCCGAGAGCGAGGAGTACGACACGGTGGGCGGGTTCGTCGTGACGACACTGGGCCGGATCCCGGAGGCGGGGGAGCGGTTCAGCGAGCGGGGCCTGGCGGTCACGGTCCTCGACGCGGAGCCCACGCGGGTGAAGAGGATCCGGGTGGAGCGGGTCTCGATCGATGTGTCGGAGTCGGTGGAGGCGAAGTAGGG
>DAIQNV010000096.1:2942-10432 GCA_036788215.1 Phycisphaerales bacterium
GGGGATCGGGGATCGGGGATCAGCCATCGGCCATCGGCCATCGGGGATCGGGGGGAGGAGGCACGACCCGCTGCGCGGGTCGTGGCACCGGTGGGGGATGGGGGCGGCGGGGTTGGGTGGTTTGTGTGCGTTCACTTGGGCGGGTATCGTCACCCGGCTGTGCCGTGGACTGATTGCATGCGCTCGTGTCGGGATTTGCTCGGGACTTCGCGCGCGTGGCGTGTGGTGGTCGTGGCGGGGCTTTCCGTGGGTGTGGTGGGCGTGTTGGGGGGTGGAGGCGTCGCTCGGGCCCAGGATGGCCAGGGGGATCCGACCTTCCGGCCCGGGGTGCCGACTCTGGAGGATGACCCCTTCGAGGGTCGGGTGATCCGGGGGGTGGTGGTGCGGGAGGCTTCGGGTCGCGACGAGAACGGGGAGCAGCTCTTCGGGGCGTTGCCCGAGCGTCTGGAGCAGCGGGCGCGGAACGCGATCCGGTCCTATCCCGGGGCCCCGTACCGGGCGGCGACGGTGCGGGGGGACGTGGATCGGCTGAGCCGGCTGGTGAGTTTCGCCCGGGTGGAGACCGCGGGTCGGGCGCTCGCGGATGGGTCTGTGGAGTTGATCTTCACGCTGACCGAGCAGCCCATCATCCAGGACATCCAGGTGACGGGGAACCGGGCGCTGACGGACCAGCGCCTGGCGGAGGAGGTGGGCGATGTGCTGGTGGGGGCGCCGGTGGAGCGGTTCCAGATCGACCGGGCGGCGCGCCGGATCGAGGAGCTGTACCGGGAGCGCGGGTACTACCTCGCTGAGGTGAGGGTGGACGAGGAGGAGCTGGTCGGGAACGGGATCGTGCTGTTCCGCATCCGCGAGGGGACGCGGGTGAAGATCTCGGACATCCGGTTCGAGGGGAACCTGTCGTTCGAGCCCCGCGAGCTGCGGCGCGAGGTGGACACGCGGCGGGCGGGGCTCTTCCGGCGCGGGCAGATCGACGAGGACACGCTGGCGACGGACGTGGGGGGGATCGTCGCGTTCTACCGCGATCGGGGGTACCTCGACGTGCGGGCGGACCGGGTGGTGCGGACGAGTCCCGACGGTCGCGAGGCGATCGTGACCTTCCTGATCGACGAGGGGCCCCGGTACACCTTCCGCTCGCTGCGGGTGGAGTCCGAGCGGGGCGTGGACCGGGTCTTCAGCACCGAGCAGCTCGAGGGTCTGATGGCGGTGCGCCCGGGCGACGTGTACGGGGCGGCGGATGTTTCCGACTCTGTGGAAGCGATCCGCAGGGCGTACGGGCAGCTTGGGTATGTCGACGCGGAGGTGGTCGCGAGGCCCCTGCGCGACCCCGATCGCCCGCAGGTGGACCTCCTGCTGACGATCAACCCGGGCCGGAAGTACCGCACGGGCGAGGTGATCATCGCGGGGAACGACATCACGCGGCAGAACGTGATCCGTCGGCATGTCGAGGTGCTGCCGGGCGAGACGCTGTCGAGCGTGGGGCTGGAGCGTTCGGAGCGCCGGCTGGAGAACCTGAACCTCTTCGACCGCATGAACCGGGACCGGGGCGTGAAGCTGACGCTGCAGCCCCCGGACCCGGCGGAGCCCGAGTACCGCGATGTGCTGATCCAGGTGGACGAGACGAACACCGGGGATATCAGCTTCGGGGGCGTGGTTTCGAGTGACGCGGGGCTCGTGGGGCGGATCGCGCTGACGCAGCGGAACTTCGACATCGGGGACCTGCCCGACAGCCCGGGGGACTTCTTCAGCGGGCGTGCCTTCCGGGGCGCGGGTCAGACCTTCCGGATCGAGGCGCTGCCGGGCAACGAGGTGCAGACCTACACCATCTCGCTGGCGGAGCCCTACCTGTTCGAGTCGGATTACTCGGGGTCGGTCTCGGCGTTCTACCGCGACCGGGACTTCGTGGAGTTCGACGAGCAGCGCGTGGGCGGGCGGATCGGGCTGGGGCGGCGCTTCGGGACGCGGTGGGTCGGGTCGACGAGCCTGCGCCTGGAGCAGGTGGAGCTGAGCGACATCCAGCCCTTCCGCCCGGTCGACATCTTCGAAGCAGCGGACCGGGCGCTGCTCATGGGCGTGGGCTTCGACCTGTCGCGGAGCACGGTCGACCGGCGGTTCCTGCCGGATCGGGGCTCGGTGACGACGGTGGGGATCGAGCAGGTGCTGGGGGACTACGAGTTCGTGAAGCTGCGCGGTGAGCACGAGGTGTACATCCCGTTGCGGGGCGACTTCCTGGGGCGGGCGACGGTGCTCCGGCTCGGGACGGCGGCGGAGTACATCCCGCAGGGGCGGGACGAGGTGCCGACCTACGAGCGGTTCTTCCTCGGTGGGCAGTCGATGCGGGGGTTCGACTTCCGCACCGTCAGCCCCCGGGGCGTGCGGAACGACACGGGCGGGCCCAGCGACGACCCGGTGGGGGGCACCTGGTCTTTCACCGCGAAGGTGGAGCTGCGCCAGCCCCTCGTCGAGGAGAGCGTGCACGTCGTGGCGTTCGTGGACACGGGGACGGTGACCTTCGACCCGGGGTTCGACGACTATCGCGTGTCCGCGGGCCTCGGGCTGAGGCTGAGCATCCCGCAGCTGAGCCCGGCGCCCCTCGCGTTCGACTTCGGCGTGCCCCTGGTGTCGCAGGATGGCGACGAGAGCCGGCTGTTCACCTTCTTCATCGATGTGCCCTTCTGAAGCCGGGGGTGGGTTGGCGTGGGGGCCGGATGGGGCCGCGTGAGGCCGCGGGGGACGGGGTGGGGTGGGGCGGGGCCGGATCGGGCCCTAGGCTTGTCGCGACTGGGAACGGGCCCGCGTGCCCCCCGACCGGGGGGGTGGGACGCGGGCGAGTGGACCGATGGAAAGGCGAGGATTGATCATGCGTCAGATGGAGCAGTCGGAGTCGTCGCGTGGTGCGCGTCATCCTCTCGCGGGGCCACTGGTCGCGGTGGCGCTGGCGGGTGTGTTCGCTGGGGGCGCGTGGCTGACGAGCGCCCGGGCGACGAGCGCGAGTTCGGCGGTGGCGCCGGCGTCGAGCGTCGCGATGGTGCGCCTCGTGGACCTTCTGGAGGGTCTGGACGAGCGGGCGACGCTCGAGGCGCGCCTCGACGAGGTGATCAACGAGCGGAACGGGCAGCTCGAGGAGCTGAACCAGTCGATCAAGGCGATCGAGGAGGACCTCGCGATCCTGCGACAGGGGACGCCGGCGCACCAGGACAAGGCCCGCCAGTTGCTCGAGCTGCGGGCGCAGGCGGAGACGCGTCTGAAGGTGCTGCAGCAGATCATCAGCCTCGAGAAGGGGCGGATGCTGACCGGGCTGTTCCGCAAGATCCAGGCGGCGGGCAAGGAGATCGCGACCCGCCAGGGGTACGACCTCGTCCTGATCGACGACTCCGAGGCGCCGATGCCCGACGGGCTCAATGAGCGCCAGGCGCTGGAGATGATCGGCTCGCGCCGTCTGCTGCACGCGGCGAGCGGGGTCGACATCACCTCGCAGGTCCGGACCTATATGAACAACGCGTTCCAGGCCGGTTCCTGATCTCAGGGTCTGAGCGGGGGGCGGGTGCGTGGTCGGTCGGGTCGCGACGGGGGTCGCGTGTTCGGTGAGGTTCGTGTGACGCAACTCGATGGCTCAGCACTGCCCGGGATGCCCCGGACCACCGGTGAGGCGGCATCGCTGCTCGGGGCGGAGCTGCGCGGGCCCGGCGACCTCCCGCTGACCCGGCTCGACATCATGTCGAAGGCGGAGGTCGGCTCGCTGACCTTCATCCGCGACCCGGATTTCGCCGCGAAGTGGCCCTTGTGCGGCGCGACCGCGGCGATCGTGCGGTCGGACATCGAGATCCCGTCGCACCCGGACCCGCATCGTGCGCTCCTCGCGGTCGAGCGGGTGGACTACGCGTTGTCGTCGCTCCTGCGGAGGCTGTCGGACGCCGCGAAGCCCCCGGCTCCGCCGGCGGGTGTTCACGCGAGCGCGGTGGTCGATCCGAGCGCGGTGGTGGACCCGAGCGCGAGCGTGGGCCCCCTGTGCACGGTGGGTCCGGGCGCGGAGATCGGTGCGGGGGCGGTGCTGGTCGCGCGGGTGTCTGTGGGGATGAACTGCCGGGTCGGGGCGCGTTCCGAATTGCACGAGGGCGTGGTGCTGCGTCCTTACACGACGATGGGCGAGGACTGCCTGGTGCACCCGAACACGGTCTTCGGGGCGGACGGGTTCGGGTTCGACCGCGATCCGGTGACGAAGCGACCGGCGAAGATCTATCACCTCGCCGGGGTCCGGATCGGGGACCGGGTGGAGATCGGGGCCGGGTGCACGATCGATCGCGGGAAGTTCAGCGACACGATCATCGAGGATGACGTGAAGATGGACAACCTGACGCACATCGGGCACGCGACGCGGATCGGTCGGGGGACCGTGGTGTGCGGGTGCTGCGCGATCGGGGGGTCGGTGAATATCGGCGCGTTCGCGACGCTGGGCGGGGGCGTGCACATGCCCGACAATGTGACGGTGGCGGACGGGGCGGTCATCGGGGGCGGGGCCTTCGTCGGGGGGAACGTCCCGGCGGGCGAGCCCTGGATGGGCCACCCGGCGCGTCCGCGATCGATGTGGCTGAAGGAACTCCGGGCGGTGAAGACGGTCGCCCGCCTGCGGTCCGACCTGAAGGACACGATCCGGGTCGTGAAGGCGCTCCAGGAGCGGGTGGACAGCGAGCAGGGCGCAGATCGGGCGTCGGGGTCGTCGTGAAACGCCGGACGGTGGCGGGCGTCGCGCGGGTGCCTGGGGACGGGTTCGCCCCGGGCCTGTTCACAGCGTGCGACGGGGCGGTCGAGATCCGGCCGGCGGGGTTCGGGGAGGGCATCACGCTGAGAGCGGGCGAGGGGCCGGCCTTCGTGCCGGGCATCGGGGGTCTGGATGCGCGACCCGCGCACCCGGCGCTGGCGGTGCACGGCGCACGCCACACCTGCCTGGCGTCGAGCGCCCGGGCGGAGCCGGTGCGGACGGTGGAGCACCTGCTCGGGGCGCTGGCGGGGCTCGGGATCAGCGATGCGGAGGTGGTGATCCGGACGCGGGGTGCGGGTGCGGTGGAGGTGCCGATCTTCGACGGGTCGGCCCGGGCCTTCGTGGAGGCGGTGGGGCTGGTGGGGGTCGTGGAGTCGGCGGAGGATGCGCCGTGGGTGCCCCTGCCCGGGGTGATCGAAGTCTCGCGTGGGGACGCGCGGGTACGGATCGAGCCCCGCCCGATCGGGGAGGCGTCGTTCACCTACGAGCTCGAGCATCCGCGTCTGGGCGCGCAGGTGGCGACCTGGCGGGCGGGGGCGGGGGATGCGGAGGGGGCCTTCGCGCGGGAGATCGCGCCGGCGCGGACCTTCAGCTTCGAGGATGAGGCGAGGGCGGCCCAGGGCGCGGGGCTGTTCACGCGCTTCGGGCCCCGGGACCTCCTCGTGCTGGGGGCGGATGGGCCCATCGAGAACACGCTGCGGTTCCCCGATGAGCCGGCGAGGCACAAACTCCTGGACCTGATCGGGGACCTGGCCCTGGCGTCGCACGCCCTGCCCGGGAAGTGGCGTGGGGCCCGGCTCGCGGCTCGGGTGACCGGGGTGCGGTCGGGTCATGCGCTGCACCACGAGGCGGCCCGGGCGGTGGTGGAGGCGGTGGGGGGGCGGCTGGGGGGGTGATCGGAAGGTTTGGGATCGGTGTTCGTGGAGAAGGCTGCGCCGTCTCCACGGCACCCGGGTTCCGTGCGGGCTCCGGGGTTTGGGTGAAACCATGGGGCGGGCGGGGCGAAGAAGGGGATGGATATGGTTCGTTCGGGAGGGCTGTCTCTGTGGTGTCGCACCGAGAACCAGATCGCGTCGGGCGTCGGGCGTTCACGCTCATCGAGCTGATCGTGGTGATCTCGATCGTCGCGCTCCTGATCTCGATCCTGCTGCCGGCGCTGGGCAAGGCCCGGGCGAGCGCGGAGACGGTGAAGTGCCAGGCGAACCTGCGGTCGATCGGGCAGATGCTGACGATCTACCGCGA
Organism: Phycisphaerales bacterium; assembly: GCA_036788215.1. GTDB lineage: Bacteria > Planctomycetota > Phycisphaerae > Phycisphaerales > UBA1924 > DAIQNV01. Next base: position 8,941 of record DAIQNV010000096.1, read on the forward strand.
TGCGCACGACGGGGCGCTGCCGGTGATGCGGGAGATCCGGCCCGCGACGCGGGCGGAGGAGTTCGACCCGCCGGCGATGGACGACTACCTCGGGCGGATCGATTACCTCACGCTGCCCCGCCAGCTCGCGGAGTTCGCCGATGCGCCGGCGCCGGTGTGGGTGGGGGAGCCGACGGAGGGGTTCGGGTGGTCGGCGTACTGGGATGCGCCCGATCCCTGGAAGTGCCCGGCGGACCGGGCCAAGTTCGGCGGTGACCCGGGGCTCGACGGGCCCTCGGAGTTCAGCGCGCAGTACATGACGAGCTACTACTACGCGCCCGGGTTCGCGGTCAGCGGGCTCTTCTTCCTCGGGCAGTACCAGTCCTCCGGGCGGGCGCTGGCGGACCTTTGGGAGCAGTGGGTGCCGGTGCCCGGGCGGGACGGGGCGCCGACGGTGGATCGCCTGCCGGTGGTGCTGGACGGGGGCGTGACGGACTCGAGCGTGGCGAACCCGCGGGACTGGCACGAGGGGGGCACGCGGTACGACCTCGGGGCCCAGGCGGTGTACATGGACGGGTCGGTCGGGTGGAATGTGCTGGACACCGAGGACATCGGGACCGATGGTCCCTTGTTCAAGATCCTGTGCGGGCTGGCGCGTCGGGTGGGCGTGCCCTTCTTTGATTGTGACTGAGCCATGACCGAGCCTCCCAAGAACACGACCGGGTCGCTGCTCGAAGAGGGCGATGTTCCGGTGGACAAGGAGGCGAAGGGGCCGACGCTCGCGCAGCGGGCCGATGCCAGGCTCCGTGCCGGACTGTCGGGTCTCCGGCGGTTCTGCTGGTTCCCCGTGTGGCGGCGCGGGGTGGTGTTCGGGGCGCTCGGGCTGGCGGTCGCGGGGGCCGGCGGCGCGGTGTGGATGCAAGCGCGGGTGCAGCCCCCGCCCGACTACGAGAGCGCCCGGATCGATGTGCTCTTCGAGTACACGCTCCTGACCGACGACTTCAACAAGCTGCCGGTCGAGGAGCGGCTGGCGCTCATCGCGAAACTCGTCGAGCGCATGCGGGCCCTCGAGGGGCGGGAAAGCCTCTTCCTCGCCGCCTTCGCCAGCATGATCGCGGGCGAGGCCCGGGCGCAGCTGGAGGAGAATGTCAGCCGCATGGCGGTCGACCTTTTCGATCAGTACGCGGTGGAGTACAGCCCGGCGGCGCCGCAGGCGGAGCGGCGGGCGCAGCTCAAGGAGACCTTCCTCGAATTCACGCGGACGATGGAGACACTCGTCGGCGCCGAGAGCGACCAGACGGACGAGGAAAGGCTCGCCGAGGCGCGTCGCCAGACCCGGCGCGACATGCAGCGCGTGCAGGACGGGCGCGTGGCGGCGTCGGAGGCGCTGCGGTTCTTCGACGTGTTGAACAACGGCGTGGGCCAGCACGCGACGGGCCACCAGAAGATCCGCATCGCGACGATGACGCGGGACATGGTGGAGATGCTGCGGAGCGAGCCGGAGCCCTGAGGC
>DAIQNV010000097.1:0-7563 GCA_036788215.1 Phycisphaerales bacterium
CACACCCCCGCCCCCCGGTGGCCCCCTCACCGACTCCGACACCCCCCTGGGCGGCGGGCGCATCATCGATCTCAAGATCGAGACCGAGCTCCAGGATTCCTACCTCACCTACGCCATGAGCACCATCATGGACCGGGCCCTGCCCGATGTCCGCGACGGGCTCAAGCCCAGCCAGCGACGCATCCTCGTCGCCATGAACGACCTCAACCTCCGCCCCGGCAAGAAGCACATCAAGTGCGCCAAGATCTGTGGCGACACCTCCGGCAACTACCACCCGCATGGCGAGGGCGTCATCTACCCCACGCTCGTGGGCATGGCCCAGCGGTGGAAGATGCGCGTCCCCCTCATCGATCCGCAGGGCAACTTCGGCTCGATCGATGGCGACCCGCCCGCCGCCATGCGGTACACCGAGGCCCGGATGCACCATGCCGCGGTGGACATGCTCGCGGACCTCAAGCTCGACACCGTCGACTACCAGCCCAACTACGACGACCGGCTCATGGAGCCCCTCGTCCTGCCGGGCAAGTTCCCGAACCTGCTGATCAATGGCGGCATGGGCATCGCGGTGGGCATGGCGACCAGCCTCCCCCCGCACAACCCCACCGAGGTCCTCGACGCCATCGTCCGCTGCGTGCGCAACCCCGCGCTCACCGCCCTTGAGCTCATGGTTGACGAGACGCCGTCCGAAGAGGCCGATGAAGGCGGAGAGGCGCCGGCCCCTCGTCTCGGCGTCAAGGGGCCCGACTTCCCCACCGGGGGCATCATCCTCGGGCGCCGGGGAATCATCGACGCCTACACCTCCGGGCGTGGCAAGGTCACGGTCCGGGGCGAGTGCCACGTCGAGGACCTGGGCAAGCAGGGTCGTCAGCAGATCGTCATCGACTCCATCCCCTACTCGCTCGTCCAGGAGACCCTCGTCACGCGCATCGTCGACGCGGTGAAGGACGAGCGGATCAAGGACATCTCCGACGTGCGCAACGAGTCGGGCCGCAACGCCCAGACCCGCATCGTCGTCGAGCTCAAGAAGGGCGCCGACCCCGCGGTCGTCGAGAACCAGCTCTACCAGAACACCCCGCTCCAGCAGACCTTCAGCATCATCAACATCGCGCTGGTCAACCGCCAGCCCCGCACGCTGGGCCTGCGCGAGCTCATCCAGTGCTACATCGAGCACCGGGGCGAGGTCATCCGCCGGCGCACCATGCACCTCCTGCGCGAGGCCAAGAAGAGGGCCCACGTCCTCGAGGGCATGATCTACGCGATCACGGATATCGACGAGGTCGTCCGCGTCATCCGCTCCAGCCGCACGCGAGAGGAAGCCATCCAGAAGCTGATGGAGCGCCGCTACCGCATCCCGGAGTCTCACCCGGCGCACGCCGCCCTGCCCCAGCGACTGAAGGACAAGCTCCGGATCGCCGAGGCCGCCGGGGGCATCGCCCTCACCCGCGTGCAGGCCGAGACCATCGGGTCCATGCGCCTCATCCAGCTCGTGGGCCTCGAGATCGAGCGCCTCATCAAGGACTACACCGAGGTCGTCTCGCAGATCGAGGACTTCGAGCACATCCTCGCCACCCCCTCCCGCGTCCACGACATGATCGTCGAGGACTGCGACGAGATGAAGGCCCGCTACGGCGCCGGCGAGCGGGGCAAGCGCCTCACCAGGATCGAGGACGCCGCGGGCGATATCGACATCGAGGCCCTCATCCAGCAGGAGGACATGGTCGTCACCATCACGCGTGGGGGCTATGTCAAGCGCGTCCCGGCGCACACCTACGCCGCCCAGGGCCGGGGCGGCAAGGGCATCCGAGCCGCCGACAGCAAGGACGGTGACGACTTCGTTTCCCACCTCTTCGTCGCCAGCACGCACGACGACCTCCTCGCCTTCACCGACCTGGGGCGTGTCTTCAAGATGAAGGTCTACGAGCTCCCCGAGGCCTCCCGCACCAGCCGGGGCCGGGCCATCCAGAACTACATCCAGCTCCGGGAGGGCGAGCGCACCTGCGCCTACCGCACCGTCCAGAACTTCGAGGCCGGCTCCGAGCACCTGCTCTTCGTCTCCAAGAACGGCATCGTCAAGCGCACGCCCCTCAAGGCCTACGCCAACGTCAACAAGTCCGGCCTCATCGCGGTCGGCCTGAGGGAGGGCGACGCCCTCTTCGATGTCCTGCTCACCTCCGGCAACGACGACGTCATGCTCGTCACCTCCGCCGGCATGGCCATCCGCTTCAACGAGCACGAGGAGCGCGGGGGCCTGCGGGACATGGGCCGCTCCGCAGCGGGCGTCAAGGGCATCGACCTCGCCGACGACCTCCACATCGTCGGCGCCGCCGCGATACCCATGACCCCGCCCACCGACGAGGGGGTCCAGACCACCCGACAGGACGCCCTCGACGCCAACCTCTGCCTCCTCACCGTCACCGACAAGGGCTATGGCAAGCGCACCCTCGTCGACGAGTACCGCGTCACCTCCGAGGACGGCTCCCAGCGCTCCCAGTCCCGCGGGGGCAAGGGACGCATGGACATCCGCCTCAGTGCCAAGAACGGACGCCCCGTCGCCTCCTTCGCGGTCGCCGAGACCGACGACGTCGTCTTCATCACCAAGCAGGGCCAGCTCGTCCGCACCGCCGCCAGCGGCATCAGCCAGTACGGGCGGGGCACCCAGGGCGTCCGCGTCGTGGGCCTCCGCGAGGGCGACGCCCTGATCGCCGCCGCCCGGGTCGCGGAGACCGAGGACGACTCCACGCCCCCCGCCAGTCCGGGGCCCGACGCCCCGACCGAGCCCCCCGAGGCCCCGGACGCCCCGGACGCCCCGACCGCCCCGACCGACGACGACGCCTGACGCCCGCCCCGCGATCCCGTTACATTGATCCCATGGCCATCGACTGGTCCGATTCCATCGTCCTCGCCCAGCTCTCCGACGAGCCCAGCCTCTCGGAGGAGCTCTCCGCGCTCACCGACCGCATCGGCGACCCCGCCGACCGCGACGAAAGCTCGGGCCCTGTCCCCCATGTTGTCCTCGACTTCTCCGAGGTCACCTACATCAACAGCTCCAACATCGCCCAGCTCCTCCGCCTCTCCAAGCGACTCGAGGCGATGAACCGCCAGATGCGCCTCTGCGGCATGGGCGACGAGGTCTGGTCCGTCATGCTCGTCACCGGCCTCGAGAAGGTCTTCAAAGTCGCCCCCGACACCATGACCGCACTCGCCGGCCTTCAGATCGACGACGCCACGTCCGACCACGACTAACGACCCCACCCCGCTCTCCCCACTTCGTCTCTCCGTCTCTCGATCTCTCCGTCTCTTCCCTCGCTCACCTCAACCCGTACTCCTTCAACTTCCGATACAGCGTCCGCTCCCCGATCCCGAGGAGCTTCGCCGCCTGCTCCCGGTTCCCCGCCGTCAGCTTGAGTGTTTCCCGGATCGCCCGCTTCTCGATCTGCTGCAGGCTCGTCCCCGCGAGCGCCCCCGGCGCATCGCCGCCCCCGGTCTCCTCCCCCTCCGACTCGCGCACCTCGTCCGGGATATGCCGCGCGTCCAGCGTCACCGTCTGTGCGGACTCCGCCTCCCCGATCCCCATCACCACCATGTTCTGCACGACGTTCAGGAGCTGGCGCACATTCCCGGGCCAGGCGTAGCTCGTCAGGCGCATCATCGCTGTGTCCGTCACCCCGGGAACGGGCTGCCCCGGCGCGAACTCACCCGCGAAGCGAGCCACCGCGTGCTGCACGATCCGCGGGATGTCCTCCCGCCTCTCCCGCAGCGGGGGCAGGTGCACGTGCGCCGCGTTGATCCTGAAGAACAGGTCCTCCCGGAAGCTCCCCTCCGCCACCATCGCCTTCAGGTCCCGGTTCGTCGCGCTCACGAAGCGCACGTCCACCGTCCGCGCCTCGTTGCTCCCGAGCCGCACCACCTCGCGGTTCTCGAGGACGCGCAGCAGCTTCGCCTGCATTGTCAAGGGCATGTCCCCGATCTCATCGAGGAAGACCGTCCCCCTGTCCGCGTACTCGAAGACGCCCTCCCGCTCCTTGTCCGCCCCCGTGAACGCACCGCGGACATGCCCGAAGAGCTGATCCTCGAGCAGGCTCTCACTCTGCCCCGCAGCGTTGAAGGTCACGAACCGCCGCTCTTTCCTCGGGCTCGTGTCGTGGACCGCCCGGGCGATCAGTTCCTTCCCCGTCCCGCTCTCCCCGGTTACCAGGACCGGGATCGTGCTCTGCGACACGGTCCGGACCGTCCGCAGGATCTTCCGCATCGCCTCCGACCCCGCGACGATCCCCGCGAAGCCCCCGGTGGAGAAGCCGTCCCCGACGAGCCCGCTGAGCTCCCCCGATTCCGCCCGCACCACCGCCTGCTCCGCCGCCCGGTCCACCAGCCCTCGGAACAGCTCGAGATCGAGGGGCTTCTCGATGAAGTCGAACGCCCCCTCCTTGAACGCCGCCCGCGCCGTCGCCACATCCCCGTGCGCCGTCACCATGATCGTCTCGGCGCTGGGCTGGAGCTCCCGCGCCGCCCGCAGGACCGCCAGCCCCGCGTCCCCCCCGTCCCCCGACACCCCGTCCAGCCCCCCGGACGCCGGCATCCGCAGATCGGTCACGATCACATCGAACGCCCCGCCCCGCAGCTCATCCAGAGCCTCCGCCACACCCCCCACGATCGTGCACACGTGCTTGCGACGGCGCAACGCCTCCGCCATCACGTCCGCGTGCTCCAGCTCGTCCTCGACGATCAGGACCTGCACCCCACCCGCCCCACCGGCCCCACCAGCCCCGTTCACATGCTCGACCGCGTCACTCATGGCCCCCGATCGTACGGCCCGCCAGCCTCACAGCGCCCGCGACCGCGATCGCCAAGGCGTCCGCCACGTCCGCCGGCTTTGGGATCTCCGCCAGCCCGAAGAGATCCCGCACCGTCTCCTGCATCTGCTGTTTGCTCGCCCGCCCGCTCCCGGTCATCGCCCGCTTCACGCTCGCCGGCGGGATCTCGACCAGGTCCACCCCCGCCCTCCGCACGCACAGCAGCACCACCCCCCGCGCGTGCGCCATGGTCAGGGCCGACCCCGGGAACCGGGCATGGCTGAAAAGCGCCTCCACGACCACCGCCACAGGCCTCGTCCGCTCCAGGAGCTCCACCAGGTCCCGCTCCAGCTCCTCGAGCCGCTCCGCGACGGGCCTCGCGGCCCCCGACCCCACCAGCCGGATGACCCCCGCCTCCACCAACTCGGGCTTCCCGACGGGGCCGACCACGCCCGCGACGCACCCGTACCCCGTCACCCGAAGCCCCGGGTCGATCCCCAAGATCCGATCGCTCGCTGCCATGGGAGAGACTATCGACCCGACACCCCGCCCGACCCGACACCCAGCCCGAACCTCTCCCCGTAGTGCCGCAGCGCGTTCACCACCGTCCGCGCCAGCACATCGGTCTCCACATTCACCCCGTCCCCGACCCCGAGCCGCCCCAGCACCGTCTTGGAGAGCGTCGTGGGGATCAGCGCCACCTCGAACCACCCGCCCGCCTCGCCCCCCGGGTCGACCGCAGCGACCGTCAGGCTCACGCCCTCGATCGCGACCGACCCCTTGGGCACTACGCAGGGCATCAGGTCCGGGGACAGCCCCACCCGCACCCGCCACTCCCCGTTGCTGCCCTCATCCTCGGGCCGGACGATCTTCAGGACCGCCCCGACCGCCTCCACGTGCCCCTGCACCACGTGCCCCCCGAGCAGCGTCGAGGCGGTCGCGGACCGCTCCAGGTGCACGTCGTCGCCCGCCTTCAGGTGCCCGATGGTCGTCTTGCTGAGGGTCTCCGGGATCACGTCGAACCCCGCTGCCTCCCCCGCCCCCACGCTCGCGACGACCGTCAGGCAGCACCCGTTGACCGCGATCGACTCTCCCTCCCCGAGCCCCCCCTCCCCGGAGAACCCCTCCCCGGGCCGGATCACCAGCCGCCGCCCCGCCGGCGAAGCCTCCGCCGACACCACCCGCCCGAAGTAATCGATGATCCCCGTAAACACGCCCCATGCTATCCCCACCGCACTTCGTCTCTCCGTCTCTCTATCTCTGCGTCTCTTCCGGCCCCACTTGACCCCCACCCCAGCCCCACCGATACTGCCCGCCCCCTACCCTGTTCTGAGAGCGACGCCCAACTCCATCCGAACCCGATCCGCCACCCACCAGGCCCCACGGACCCAGGCAAGCCCCACCGGAGCCAATCCTTGAACCCCACCCGCACCCGGACCATCACCCTCGCCGCCTCGGGCGCCCTCCTCCTCGCCGGCTGCGCCGCCAGTAACACCGACTCCGGCTCGCGTACCCCCGCCCGCACGGTGGCCCCCGTTGAAACCACGGGCGAACTCGTCACCCGCGCCGGCGCCATCACCATCGATCACGACGCCTGGCGCGAACTGGGCTACCGTTGGGACTGGTCCGCAAGGCCCCAGATCTCCGACGGTGCCAACCTTGCCCGCCTCGACGTCCACGCCGACCTCGTCGTCACCCAGGACTCGCTGGGCGTGCTCTCCGCGCTGGAAACCCCCACCGGGAGGCTCCGCTGGTCCGTCGGCGTCGCCGACACGCTGACCCGCTTCCTGGGCACCGGACGCGTGGGCGACCAGATCCTGAGCTACGCCCGCCCCAGCCTCTTCGTCCTCGACGCCAACTCCGGCAACCTCCTCGCCCGCCAGCCCATGGACGTCGTGGTCTCCACCGAGCCCGTCATCTACAACGGGACCCTGGTCTTCGGCACCCCGACCGGCGAGGTCTACGCCCACGAGTTCGCCGCCCCCTCCGGCAAGCTCCGCCCCCCGCCCCTGAACACCGGCGCCCGCGCCTGGGGCTACATGATCCCGGGCGCGATCGAGTCCAACCCCGTCATGGTCGGCAACCTGATTGGCGTCGTCTCCCAGGCCGGCACCGTCTTCTTCGTCGACCCCTTCACCGGAGCGGGCCTCGGGCGGGGCAACATCTGGGAGGGTCTTGAGAGCAACCCCGTCACCGACGGGGAGCGTCTCTTCGCCGCCTCGCTCGATCAGTCCGTCTACGCCTTCAGCCCCGATGGCTCGCTCGTCTGGCGCTACCCCACCGCCCGGCGCCTGCGGGCCCAGCCCTCCGTCTGGCTCCCGACGGGCGAGCCCGCGGACTCCGTCCTCATCGTCGACATCCCGGGAGAGGGCCTCACCGCCTTCGCCGGACCCACCGGCCAGAAGCTCTGGGTGAACGACCGCGTCCAGGGCGAGGTCATCGCGACGCGCGACGAAAACCTCGTCGCCTGGAACGGGCGGGAGCTCCTCCTCCTCGACTCCGCGACCGGCGACGTCATCACCGCTGTCCCGCTGCGGGGCGTCCAAGCCCTCCGCGCCAGCGCCTTCGGCGAAGCTGACCTCTACGCGATCGGCACCGACGGCACCATCGCCAAGTTCACCCCGCGCCAGTAACGCCCGCGCCCGCACGACCCGCAGCCCCGGTGCCCCGGACCGCCGCAACGCGGCGCTCCGGGCCGATCCCGCACGAGGCGACGCCCGCCATTCGACGCCAGATCTTCGCGCCCGCGAAGCTCAGGATCGATCATGTCGCA
>DAIQNV010000097.1:7663-10040 GCA_036788215.1 Phycisphaerales bacterium
GCCCTCCGCGAAGCGGGCCTCCCCGTGCGCGATATCGCGGACCTCACCAACTTCCCCGAGATGCTCGACGGGCGCGTCAAGACCCTCCACCCCGCGGTCCACGGGGGCCTCCTCGCCCGGCGCGACTCCGCCGAGCACATGCGCACGATCGAAGAGCACAGGATCACGCCCATCGACCTCGTCGTCGTGAACCTTTACCCCTTCGAGGAGACCATCGCCAGGCCCGGCGTCACCGATGAGGACGCGATCGAGAACATCGATATCGGTGGCCCCTCCATGCTCCGCTCCGCCGCGAAGAACCACGCGTCGGTCACCGTCGCCTGCGACCCCGCCCAGTACGACGACATCCTCGCCGACCTCAAGGCCCACAACGGCGCCACCTCCTACGAGCTCCGCCGCCGGCTCGCCCAAGCGGTGTACGCCCGCACCGCGAGCTACGACCGGGCCATCGCCGAGTACATGGCGCGTGAGCACGACGCACCGCCCGCGCTTGGCCCGCGCATCGATCTCACGTACACCCGCGCCGCCGAACTCCGCTACGGGGAGAACCCGCACCAGGCCGCGAGCGTCTATCGCGACGAGACATACAAAGGCCCGAGCGTCATCACCGCGCAGCAGCTCTATGGCAAGCCCCTGAGCTACAACAACCTCCTCGACGCCTCCGCCGCCCTCGAGCTCGTCCTCGCCCTCCGCCGCGCCGCGCCCGGGGGCACCAACGCCTGTGTCGTCAAGCACACCAACCCCTGCGGCGCCGCCCGCGCCGACACCCCCGCGAGCGCCACCAAGGGCGCGATCGCGGGCGACCCCCTCGCCGCCTTCGGGGGCATCCTCGCCCTCGATACCGAGGTCGATAGCGCCGCTGCGGAATTGATCTGCGGGCCCGATCGGTTTTTCGAGGTCGTCGTCGCGCCAAGCTTCGCCGGTGACGCCCTCGCCCGCCTCCAGGCCCGCTGGGCCCATGTCCGCCTGCTCGCTGTGGGCGACCCCGACGCCACCCCCGAGCCTATCGAATACCGCACCATCTCCGGGGGCCTGCTCGCCCAGGAGCGCGACCTGAAGGCGCCCGACACCACGACCTGGGTCCACGCCGCCGGTCCCGCCCCGTCCCCCGAAACGCTCCGCGCCGGGGCCCTGCTCGAGGCGGTCGTGCGGGCCCTGACCAGCAACGCGGTCTGCCTCGGCGGCGCAGAGGACGACGCGATCAGGCTTTACGGCGCCGGCGCGGGCCAGATGGACCGCGTCGCCTCCTGCCGCCTCGCGATCGAGAAAGCGGGCGACCGGGCCCGGGGCGCCATCGCCCTGAGCGACGCCTTCTTCCCCTTCTCCGATGGCCCGCAGTTGCTGATCGACGCTGGGGTGACGACCATCGTCCACCCCGGAGGCTCCAAGCGGGATCAGGACACCTTCGACCTCTGCAACGCCCGGGGGGTGACCTGCCTCACCACGGGCACCCGCCGCTTCCGGCATTAGTAACCACTACCAACGGGGGTCTCCCGTGGTGAAACCCCCGGATATTGCGCAAAGACTGGGCGAATACCCGCCAAAGAGCGACCGAACCCGGCGCAAAACCATTGATCCGCCCGCCAAGGCGTGGTAGAACCCTCCGCATGCGGAACCGTTCCAAGCGGTCCTCGGCCAAGGTCAAATCGCCGCGATCAAGTGGTGCCGGTGTCATGCCGCCCGATGAGACCAACCCACTGAGGGGCGTGTCGTCGGGCGAGGGGGCCTCGCCCCCAGCCTCCGGTGGCCCGCCCCCCCCCGCGTTCCAGCACGATGTCGACGACGACGACGGCGCGGTCGCCCCGGGCTTGGCCGCGCTCGCCGGCGTCAGCGGGGGGCTCGACGCGAAGGTGCTTGTGCTGAACAAGCTCTACGTCGCGGTCCGCGTCGTGAGCGCCAAGCGGGCCTTCAGCCTGCTGGTGCGCGACGCCGCGGAGATCATCGATGTCGAGGACGGTCGGTACATCAACTACGACTTCGAGTCGTGGATGGAAGTGAGCGAGCTCGCCCGCCAGTTCGAGCCCGAGCGCCACGACTGGGTGAAGACCGTCCGCTTCGACCTCGCGGTCCCCCGCATCATCCGCCTGCTGGGCTACGACCGCCTGCCCGCCCAGCAGGTGAAGCTCAACCGCCGGAACCTCTTCGCCCGCGACCGCAACCAGTGCCAGTACTGCGGCCATCACTTCCCGACGAGCGAGCTGTCGATCGACCACGTGCAGCCCAGGAGCCAGGGCGGGCCCGACACTTGGGAGAACCTGGTCTGCTCGTGCGTGAAGTGCAACGCGCGGAAGGGCGGGCGCACGCCCGGGCAGGCGAGGATGAAACTCATCCGCCAGCCCAAGCGCCCGCGCCGGAATCCCCTGATCTCGATCAAGCT
>DAIQNV010000098.1:0-9885 GCA_036788215.1 Phycisphaerales bacterium
GTTGATCGCCTTGGGCGGAAGGCTTTGAACACCGAAGGAGTTCTCGCATGGCGCTGTCACGAAGCGTTGGGGTGATCGGTCTGACCTTGGCCCTCGGAACGGGGCTCGCCGGGCTCGGCGTTGCCGCCACCGGTGCCTCCGCGACCCTGGCCCAGCCCGCAGTCACCGAATCTCAGGCCCGGGCCCCGCAGCTCGTCCTGGTCAAGGTCCACGCGGACTGGTGCCCGCACTGCCGCAAGCTGAACGAGCCCTGGGACCGTGTCCAGGCCAACCTGCTCGAGAAGTCGGTCCTCTTCGTGAAGCTCGACAAGACCGACAAGGCCAAGACCCGCCAAGCGGAATACCTCACCGCGGAGCTGGGCCTGGGCGCACACTGGGACCACCTCGGCAAGAAAACCGGGCTCATCGTGCTGTTCGACGCCGAGACCGGGCGCGTCGTTCGGGAGTTCACAGCCTCGTCCAGCGCCAGTGAGATCGAGCGCGTGATCGCGGCGGAACTGAGCTGACCACCCTCCAAACCAGGCACTTCTGGGCCTCTCCGGGGACGGGGAGGCCTTGTTTTTGGGTCTCAATCGGGTTCGGAACGCCCGGGCTGCGACGACTGGGAAGCCAGCCCGCCCGCGCCTATCGTTTTCACTGCGCCCGGGGTGGGCCCGGTGGGCGTTGTATGGACTTTGACCGGAGACGAGGACCGATGGCAGGTGATCCGCTCGACATCGTGATCGGCAGTGACGAGAGCGTGGCCCGCGATGCGCACGCGTCCGCGACCTTGCTCGCGGAGGGCAACAAGCTCGAAGCCGACGGCAACCGCCCCGCAGCGGTCGCCGAGCTCCGCAAGGCGGTCGCGGCCGACCCCGAGAACTTCGGCGCCCTCTTCCGTCTCGCGTACCTGCTGGACATCATGGGCGAGGAGGACGAGGCGATCGCGCTCTACGAGCGCTGCGTCGAGAACCCGCCCGCGCCCGTCAACGCCCTCTTGAACCTCGCGGTCCTCTACGAGGACAGCGGTGACTACGTCCGCGCCGAGCGCTGCCTGAGGCAGGTCCTCGACACCAACCCGACCCACCCCCGGGCCCGCCTGTTCATGAAAGACGTACAGGCCTCGCGCGAGATGGTCACCGAAGAGGACAACGAGCGCGACGTGATGAAGCGCAAGGCGCTGCTCGACACCCCCGTGACGGACTTCGAGCTCTCCGTCCGCGCCCGCACCTGCCTCAAGAAGATGAACATCCGCACCCTGGGCGATCTCCTCCGGATCACCGAGGCGGAGCTCATGAGCTACAAGAACTTCGGCGAGTCGAGCCTCGAGGAGATCAAGAAGATGCTCAACGCCCGGGGCCTCCGCCTCGGACAGGGCCTCGAGGACGCCCACCGCGCCGCGCGCCGCCAGATCATGGAACGCCTCAAGGGCAGCGGCAAGGAAGCCCTCCTCAACAAGGCGGTCAGCGACCTCCAGCTCTCTGTCCGGGCCCGCAAGGCGCTGCAGCTGCTCAACATCCAGACGCTGGGCGACCTCGTCAGCCACACCGAGGCCGAGCTCATGGGCGTCAAGAACTTCGGCGCCACCTCGCTCGTCGAGGTCCGCGAGAAGCTCACCGAGCTGGGACTCACCCTCCGCATCCTCGAAGAGGGCGAGATCCCGCCCGCCCCGGGCTCGATCGGCTGATCGAAACACATCTCTGACACACCCGCACGCCGGGCGACCCCTCAGTCGCCCGGCGTGCTGTCGTTTTCCCTGGGCGCACCCGGCTCGATCGCCCGGTCCCCGGTGTCCCGATAGCTCTTCCGCGCCACGGCATAGTCCGCCGGGCTGATCCGAAGGTCCGGCGTCTCGCCCTTCTGGTGCTGCGCGTGCAGGTGCTTCAGAAAGGGCACGCACCACTGACACCCGGTCCCCGCGCCGAGACACTCCGAGATCAAACTCGCGACCGGCGGGTCCTCCCGGTTCATGTAGGTGCGGATCTTCCGCAGGCTGACGCGGAAGCACAGGCAGATGTGGTCGTCGGGGTCCACGCTCCGGCTCCTATCGCTTCCAGCCGGCGAGGCTGCCGCCGACGCCGATGGTGATGAACGACGCGATGAACATCGCGAGCGGCGTCGGCACGAGGTCGAGGCGGAACGCGGTGCCTACCGCGAAGGTCGCGAAGAACATCGCGAAGCCGCCGTAGCCCATGAGGTTGCCGACGCGCACCTTGAGCCTGTCCTTGCGTTGCCAGGCACGGACCGCGAGCACGCAGAAGACGATCGACACGACGGCCAGCGCCGCCGCGACATACGGGAGGGCCCAACTGGGGATCGGCGTGCCGGAACCGACGGGGAACATGGTGGATTATTCCTGCCGCTCCGCATCGGGGCGCGGTGCGCAGAAAGCAACCGCGGGGCGTGGCTCTACCCCGCGGCCGGATCAAGTTCAAGCAGAGTCGATCAGCGCCGGCGACGCACCGCCAGGAGCCCGCCGAGCCCGAGCGCCGCCGCGACGCCGGGCGTCGGCACGAGCGTGATCTGCCCACGGATCTCGCCTCCGGCGAAGGTGTCGGTGTGGAAATTGAGATAGAGCCCGTTCGAGAAGAGCGCGTCGATGTTCGCCTGGCTCAGGCCCGACCACACCTTCGTGTCCGAGAGCGCCCAGCCGCCCCCCGCGTCGTTGAACCCGAAGACGACCGGCCCGTTCGAGCCCGCCTCCGCCGCGTGGATGTGCGAGACGGTGGGCGTCCCGGAGAGGGACCCCGTGATCTCCCACGAGAAGGTGAACGTGTTCGCGACATCGTCATAGACGCCGGTCAGGTTGCCGACCGCGACGCTCGTGGTCGCCGGGACCTCCTGCGTCCCGTCGATGACGCCATCAAAGAAAGTCAGCCCCGCCGAAGCGGTGCCGGCGGTGAACGCGAGGGCGAGAACAATCGTCTTCATATGGATCTCCCTTTCAGTGCGATGCAAAGGCCGAACGACATCCGCGACGAGCGGTTCAAAGCTCGTCCAATCACCTTCGGGTGTCGTGTCTCTCAACCGCCCGGACACGGGCGACGCGAGCCCGACCCGGCCGGACCCGCGATGACTACGCCATCGCCCGCCCGGCGGATGTTCCGCGGAGCGAAAACCGCGCCGATCGACCGCACAAAAACACCCCGATCCCGGGCCAAAGGACCCGGAAACGGGGTGTGCTCCGTGAATACTCCCGGGGACGATCCCGATCGCCAGCTCTCAGCGACGACGACGCCCGCCCAGCGCGAACCCGGCGAGCCCGAGGACCGCCGCAACGCCCGGTGCCGGCACGATCTGCCCCCGCACCTCGCCCCCCGGGTACGCGGTCGTGTGGAAGTTCAGGTACAGGTTCCCGCTGAAGAGATCATCGATGAGGTCATTGGGAACCTGCCAAGACGCCGCGCCGTCGAGGTCCCACACGCCGTTGGCCATCGCGAATACGATCGGCCCGTTCTCGTCGGGCCCGCCCTGGTGGATGTGCGCCCCGGGCGCCGAGGGGTCACCCTCGAGTGTGTCCGAGATCTCCCACGAGAAGTTGAAGATGTTCGTCGTGTCATCAAAGACGCCGTTCATCCCGCCGACCGCCGGGCTGTCATTCGGCGGGATCTCGTTGCTGCCCTCGAGTTCGGCGGTGAAGCTGAACGTCGCGGCGGCGGCGAGGCCGGCGCTCGCGGCGATCGCAGTGATCGCGGTGAAGCCTGTCTTCATGAGGATCCCTTTCTCGGGTGCTGTCGTGATGTGCGAACGCGCATCGCGCGCGATCGTCGTCACTCCAAGCTACATCGCTGAAGGCGATGCTCAAGCCCGATCGCAGATTTCATGCCCGCGCCCCGCCTGGTCGGGCGTGCGCCGCGATTCAGCCCCGAAGTCTTTCGAGGATGTCCAGCACACCCTCCGCCTCGGCGTGGGGCGAGACGTAATCCGCGTGCGCCTTGATCTCGTCCGTCGCGTTCGCAGGGCACGCAAAGAACGCGACATGCTCGCGGATCGCCCTGTCCCCTAGGGTGTCCCCGATCCCCGCGAGACGGTCGCGCGTAAGTGAAGTCTCACTCATCATCCGCTCGATCCCCGTCGCCTTCGACACGTGCACCAAGTCGATGTTGATCCACAGCCAGGTGTCCGACACCCGCAGGGGCCAGCCCCTCCGCTCGATCTCTTCGCGCAGCGTCGGCATCAGGCTCTTGAGGTACTCCGTGTCCCGGTGGTACAGGCTCGTCGAGCAGCTCTTCCCGGGCTGCTGCACGACGCCCTTCGGCCCGTACTCCGTCTCGATCCACTCGACGACCCCGTGCACCGCGTGCAGGTCATCGGGCGTGATCGCCGGGTCCCGCTCGTACCGGTTGCCATCGGGCCACCAGAGCCACACCCCCATCTCGCAGATCGCCGGAAGCGTCCGATTCCCGATCAGCCGGCACATCGCCTCCGCGAAGGGCTGGGGCCGGCCCGAGCACACCGTCACCACCGGCCGATCGCACCGCTCGTACGCCAGCGCGTTGTACGCCGCCACCTCCGCGAGCCGCGGCGCGTCGATCGGGTCGGTCCTCTCGGGGCCAAGGCACCCGTCGATATCGCAGATCACCGCATCGAATCGCCGGGTCGTGTCGGGCATAGCCAGAGGGTACGGGCCCCGCCCCGAGCGGAACGCCACCCCGCACCGATACCCTCCCTGCGATGAACGCCGCCCAGGGGCCCCTTCGCATCATCCTCTTCACCGTCGCGGTCGCGACGACCGCGTCGCTGCTGTTCATGGTCCAGCCCCTCACCGCACGCGGACTCCTCCCGCTCCTCGGGGGCAGCCCCGCGGTCTGGACGACCGCCATGCTCTTCTTCCAGGGTGCCCTGCTCGCCGGATACCTCTGGGCCCACTGGATCGGCACCCGCCGTGGCCCTTGGGCCCTCGGGCTCCATGCGAGCGTCCTCGCCGCGTGCGCCGTCGCCCTCCTCGCCAGGGGCTGGCGACACCCACCCCCCACCGACGCGATCCTCGAAGGCCACAACTCCCAGCTCTGGCTCCTCGCCGAACTCGCCCTCGCGGTCGGGCCGGGCTTCTTCGCCCTCGCCTCCGCCGGGCCGCTGCTCCAGCGATGGTTCGCCCGCGCCGAGGGCCCGCAGGGACGCGACCCCTACGCCCTCTACGCCGCGAGCAACGCCGGCTCCATCGCGGGCCTCCTGGGCTACCCCCTCCTCGTCGAGCCCCTCCTCGCCCTCCCCACCCAGCGCCAGGTCTGGACCCTGGGCTACGCCCTCGCCGCCCTGCTCATCGTCGCCTGTGGCCTCGCGGCCATGCGCCGCCCACCGCACCTCACCACCGGCACCACCCCCACACCCGCCCCCGCCCCCATCACCCCCCGCGTCCGCCTGCTCTGGATCGCCCTCGCCTTCGTCCCCTCGTCCTTCATGCTCGGCGCCACCTCCTACATCTCGACCGACATCGCCGCCTTCCCCCTGCTCTGGGTCATCCCGCTGACGATCTACCTCGCGACCTTCATCATCGCCTTCGCCGCGCCCGGCAGGCTCCCCCTCGCCAGGCTCTCGCGCTACGCCTCGTTCGCACTCCTCTTCGTCACCGCCGCCATCCTGCTCGACGCCAAGCACCCGCTCCCGGTCGTCATCACCCTCCACCTCGTCGCGCTCGCCGGCGCCGGCATCGTCTGCCATGCCCGCCTCGCCTCCACACGCCCCGCCCCCGAACGCCTCACCGAGTTCTTCGTCTGGCTCTCCGTCGGCGGTGCCCTGGGAGGCGTCTTCAACGCCCTAGTCGCCCCCATCGTCTTTAACTCCCTCGCCGAGTACCCCATCATCCTCGTCCTCGCAGCCCTCGCGGGCGTCCGCTCCGACGATCGATCACGCCTCACCCGGCGCTGGTGGCCCCTCCCCCTCGCCTGCGCGCTCGCGCTCCTCGCCTCAAGGGCCCTCCCCGCAAACCCGGCCGACAACCTCGCCCGACTGCTCCCCGCCCTGGGCATCCCGCTCGCCATCGCCGCCGCCGCCAGCGCCCGACCCGTCGCCTTTGCGACTTGCCTCGCCCTGCTCACCCTCCTCGCCCAGCCACGCGACGCCGACCGACACCGGACCGACCTCGCCATCCGAACCTTCTTCGGGGTCCACGTCGTCCAGACCACCACCGACGGGCCCGCCCACCGACGCCTCATCCATGGCACCACCGTCCACGGCATCGCCCTCCTCGACCGCCCCACGCTCCCCACCGCCTACTACCACCCGGGCGGTCCCCTGGGCGATCTCTTCGACGGGCTCGCCGAGACCCGCCCGTCGCTCGAGGTCGCCGCGATCGGGCTGGGCGTCGGCGCCGTCGCCTCCTACGCCCGCCCCACCGACCGCTTCACCTTCCTCGAGATCGACCGCGCGGTCGCCCGCATCGCCTCCGACCCGGGCCTTTTCCGCTTCCTCGCCGACGCCCGGGGCGAGATGGACATCCGCATCGCCGACGGTCGCCTCGGGCTCGCCTCGATGCAGGATCGCGCCTTCGACCTCATCATCCTCGACGCCTTCAGCTCCGACGCGATCCCCGTGCACCTGCTCACCGCCGACGCCTTCGCCCTCTACCTCGCCAGGCTCGCCCCGGGGGGCGTCATCGCGGTCCACCTCTCCAACCAGCACCTCGACCTTCCCCCCGTCGTCGGCGCCATCGCCCGCGAGCTGGGCGTCTCTGCCCGCGTGCAGAGCGCCGACGACGCCTCCGTCGTGCACGCGACCGGCGACCTGATCGAACCCTCCGTCTGGGCCGGCGTCGCCCGCTCGCCCGAGGACCTCGCCCGCGTCCTCGGGCCCGCCTGGACCCCCGCCCCCGATGACGGTCGCAGGGCCTGGACCGACGACTATTCCAACATGCTCAGCGTCATCCGCTGGGACGCCCCCGAACGCTGAGCCCCGGCACCTACCATGGCCCCATGCCCTACTTCCAGCCGAAGCTCGATTATCAGACCGCGGGCGAGAGCCACGGGCCCGCGCTCATCACCACCATCACGGGCCTGCCCGCCGGGCTGACCCTCGATGTCGACTTCATCAACAGCGAGCTCCGCCGACGCCAGGGGGGCTACGGGCGGGGCGGACGACAGAAACTCGAGACCGACACCGTCGAGTTCCTCTGCGGAGTCCGCCTGGGCCGGACCATCGGCGCCCCGCTCGTCCTGAAAATCGCCAACCGCGACAGCCGCCTCGATGACCTCGAGCGCACGCCCCCCGTTCACCGCCCCCGCCCGGGCCACGCCGACCTCGCGGGCAGCGTCAAGTGGCTCACCATCGACTGCCGCGAGACCCTCGAACGCGCCAGCGCCCGCGAGACCGCCAGCCGCACCGCAGCCGGCGCCATCGCCCGCTGCCTGCTGAGGGAAGTCTTCGGCGTCGAGGTCTTTGGCTTCGTCCGCCAGATTCTCGACGCCCGCACGGAGGTCGCGGTCACCGAGGACAACTGGCGCAACCTCGTCGCCACCCGCGACGCCAGCGACACCTACACCCTCGACGACGAGACGACCGCCCGCCAGCGCGAATACATCCGCCAGGCCAAGATCGACAAGGACACCGTGGGCGGGCACGTCGAGGCCCACGTCTTCAACTGCCCCCCGGGCGTTGGCAGCAGCATGGACTGGACCGCGAAACTCGACGCCCGCATCGCCTACGCGGTCATGGGCATCCAGGCCTTCAAGGCGGTCCAGATCGGCATGGGCGCCGCGGTCGCCGAACGCCCGGGCTCCCGGGTCCACGACCCCATCACCTTCGACTCAAGGAAGATGGACACCCACAGCCTGGGCTTCGTCCGCCCGAGCAACAACGCCGGGGGCACCGAAGGAGGGATGACCACCGGCCAGCCCGTCGTCGTCACCGGCACCATGAAGCCCATCGCGACCCTGCTGCAGGGCATGCCCAGCGTGAACCTCGAGACCAAGCAGGCGGAGCAGAGCCAGTACGAACGCTCCGATGTTTGCGCCGTCTCCGCCGCCAGCGTCGTCATGGAAAACGCCGTCGCCTTCGAAGTCGCCCGCTGCTTCGTCGACAAGTTCGGGGGCGACAGCGTCACCGAGATGGGCGCCAACTTCGCCAAGTTCATGCAGTACGCAAGAGCCCTCCCCCTCCAGCCCGAAGGCGAACGCCTCGCCTGACCCACACCATCCCGAACCATCCGACGCCCCCGCATCACCCGCGCCGCATGGAGCCCCGAGCGTCAGCGAGCGGGCTGGCAAACCCAGGACACCGGGTGCCGTGGTCAGTGGTCAGCCTCGCGCCAGCGAGGCAGGCCACGAACAATCGATCCCCGAATCCCCCCCCCTCTCCCCCTGACCCCTCCCCCCGCATCACCCGCAACGCCCGCCGCCCCGCCACATTGACCAAGACTTCGACCTCCCCACCCGCCGCGAGCTCCTCCGCCCAGCGGCTCACCGCCGCCAACTCCGCCCGCGCCCGCCCGAGCACAACCAGCTCCGCATCCGGGGGCCCGAGCCCGATCTCGCGCAGCGCCTCGGCGACCTCATCCCCGCCCACACGGGGCGCACCCGCCAGCGCCCGCTCCACCCGCCCCGCCACCAGCGCCCCCGCGTGCTCCGCCTCCATCGCCAGGAGCGCCCCCTCCGCGTTCCACGCCTCCCCCGTCACCAGCGCCTGAGCCCCGCGCAAGAGCGTCCCCTCCGAAGGGCGCAGCAACGCCTCCGCAGCGCCCTCGCTCAGCTCCCACCCGGGCCAGTCCACGCCCGGGGTGGTCCGCCCCTCGCGCAGCGCATCCCGCGCTCCCGAGAGCGCGACGATCGTCTCCGCGTACCCCACCCACGCCCGCGCCGCATCGAGCCACGCCCGGTGCCGCTCCGCCCGCGTGTCATCGACACCCCACGCCTCGAACCACGCCGCGCGCCGCGACGCGATCTCATCGACCAGCGCGTTCCCCGCGCCCCCCGTGATCCGCTGCCACGCCGACCGCGTCCGTTGATCCGAAAGCCCCGCCCGCAGCGCCCCCTCGAACCCCCCGCGCCCCGGCACCTCCGCGAGCCGCTCCACATCCGCCGCAAAGGCGTGCAGCGCGATCTCCGCCCCGCTCGGCGCCAAGGGCGACCCCAGGTCCCGCCGATCGGGCAGGTCGCGGATCGTCTCCAGAACCCGATCCGCAAGATCCTCGAACCGCCCCGAAGGCTCCGGACGCCGGGGTGGCTCGGGCACCACCCCATCGCACAAGACCAGGCTCAAGACCCCGAGGCGCGCGATCCGCGCCTCCGCCTCCTCCGCATCGATCAAGACCGCCAGGAACGAGGGCTCCGCCCCGGGCCGATCCATCAAGAGCGTCCGGGGCAACAGGTCCCCCAGCCTCTCCCGCGCCCGCCGGCGCTGGTCGAGCACCCGGGGCCACGCCGGCCTCAGGTGCCGAACCAGGTTGTCCCGCTCCGCCGCCGGGTCCGCGATCGCGAGCAGCCGGGCGAGCCGCGCGATCGCGGGCAACGCCCGCTCCGCATACGCGGGATCCACCACCGCCTGGTTGAACAACCGACGCGCCTCCGCCGCGGAGCGTGACCGTTGCAAGGCATCCAGCGCCCGCGCCGTCTCCGCGACCCGCATCAGCCCGCCGAGCCGCGCACCCGCACCCGGATCGTGCAGCGCCGCCTCCACCAGCGACCGCACCAGCGTCCCCCCCGCCTCCTCCGCGATCCCCGCCTCCAGCCACGAGGGCACAGGCCGAAACAGCTCAAGCCCCCGATCCGCCCGCACCCCGAGCGCCCCCGCTGCGGGCCTCAGGTGCGCCGGGACCGCATCACCACCCAGCGCCCGCGCCGCCGCCAGCGCCGCGTGCGCCATCGCCGGCGCCCTGTCATCGATCCCCGCGATCTCCGCCAAGGGGTCCACCCCCGCCCCCCACGCCCACGCCACCCCCTCGACACGCCTCGCACCGGTCACCGGCGCCAGCGC
>DAIQNV010000099.1:0-9580 GCA_036788215.1 Phycisphaerales bacterium
GGCTCCACCGTCGGCCTCATGGGCGCCCTCATCGGCGTCCTCATGTGGCTCAAGGCGGGGCGCGGGCCGGTGCTCACGGTGCTCGCGATCACCGTGACCGTCTGTGCGGGCAGCCTCATCGCCGGGCTCATCGCGCTGGCGAGCGCGCAGCCCTACGCGGTCTGGTACCCGCTCATCCTGATCGGCATCCTGGGCACCACCATCCCGCTCGCCAACTACATCCCCATCCGTCGCCGGCTCGAGCGGATGGAGATGCAGAAGCTCCGCGCGATGGACGCCTGAGGGGTTACTCCGCGCTGATCGACATCTCGGTGCCGACCTCCATGTCCATCACCATGCCCTGCATCTGTGCCGAGGTCATGTTCATCTTCGTCGTCGACTTGATCGTGCCATCGATCGGCATCACCTTCGTCAGGTCGATCACCATCGTCCCCTTCCCCTTCCCCTCGCCCTGCGTGCGGAACGACTGCTGGGGCATGTTGGGCGGGCGGACATCCTGGGCCGGGATCGACTGCTTCATCTCCGCGTCCAGCGTCAGCCGGCTCCCCTCGCGGGCCTTCAGGGTGTAGACGGTCGACTGGTCGATCCGGATCCCGTTCGACTCCATCGACTGCTCGACGCGCCACGTCCCGCCGATGCCCACCGGCTCGGTCGGCAGCATCGCCCCCATATTCCTGAAGCTCTCGGTCATCCCCTCGAGCTGTTCTTGCATCTCGGGCGAGAGCGATTCGAGGCCCCCGAAGGAGGTGTCGCGCCAGCGTCCCTCCGAGGTCACGACGCCCGTCCCCGTCATCTCGCCGAAGCCCGCCAGCCCCTGGCGCACCGCCTCCATCGTCTGCGGGTCCGCCCCCTCGACCTTCACGTCGTCGAAGTCGAGCTTCACCGCCCACGCTTTGGCGCCCTCCGCCTGCGCCGCTTCCGTGACCGAGACCGAGACCGGCATGATCATCGTCGGCATCACCGGCGTCGGGAACTCCTGCCCAGCCATCATGATCTTCTGGGTCGTCTTCATCCGCATCGCGGTCGACTGCGTCGACCCGGGCTCGAGATCCAGCCTCAGGAGCGACTTCTCGCCCTCGCCCGCCTCGAGGAGCGTGACCTTGACCTTCTGTTCGCCCTGGGCCTGCTTCTCCGCCGGCATGGGCCTGGCCTGCATCTGGGCGAGGGCATGGCCGCTTGCCCCGCCGAGCGTCAGCACCGCTGCGCACAGAAGCCCCGTGATCCGCTGCGAGTTCATGTCTATCTCCTCGGTTCGTGTCGAGTCGTTCCGGAGCGGTCACGAGCGGGTCTCGCTCAGTTCAGCTCCTCGTCCTTCCAGTACCGCGTCCCCGTCACCGTCGCCGAGAGCGCCAGCCCGTTCTCCGTCAGTTGATACACCGTGATCTCGTCCCCGATCGCGCCCCTGGCGCCGACCGCACCGCCCTGGTCGCCGGTCTTCGCCGCCGCGTCCGCGTCCCCGCCGAAGGTCCACCCCTCCTCGACGAACCGGTCGAGGGCCCGCTGCGTGCTGAAGACGAAGATGGCGCGGAAGTCCTTCACGCCGATGCCGAGGCCGACGCCCGCCTCGCCCATCCGCATGTAGGTGTCCGCGCCGGTCGAGTTGTCGTGCACGAGCCCGAAGCCCCCGCCGGTCGAGACGAAGATCAGGTTCGTCCCGATCGTGCTGAACGCCCCGTACCCCGCGGCGCTGTTCACGCGGTCCCGCAGGTCCGGTCGCTCCGCGTACAGGTCCGCGAGCGCCTTGTTCGCCATCGTCTGCACGTAGGCCCGGCGCTCGCTCGCCGACTCCCCCTTGGGCGTGCTGCACCCCGCGAGCATGAGGACGCCCCCGCAGGAGGCGGAGACGAGCACGGTCCTGGCGAAGGCGTTCCACGAGTCCATGGGCGTATCTCCTGCACCGCCCGGGGGCCGACCGCTCACGGGGGCCCCGGGGCGCACGTCTTTCCCGCACCCCGCCCGGGTCCACGCCCGGGGGGGCTGCTCACGATATCGCACGCGTCGCCCGGTCGGGCGATGAATCGATTTTCGTACACATCGCCGGGATAGGCGTCGCCGCCCCGGAGCCCGTACACTCAGCCCGTGTGTGCCCGCCCGGGCCGACCGCGCCCCTCGCCGGGGCGACCCGGCCCGCGGGCCCGAACCAGACGAGTTCCCCGGGCCCGTCCCGGCGTGCGCGAGGGTTGAGCCATGACCACGACCGAGCCGACTGACACCATCTTCACCACCAACCGGGCCAGCGCCCGTCGCGCCCGCTTCGCCCGGGCTGCTCTGGTCGCTCTCCTCGCGACGGGCCTCACGCTTGCAGGCTGCGGGGGCCAGAAGGACACCACCGCCGACACCGACACAACGGCCGAAGAGGCCCCCACGATGGCCGGCACCGCGCAGGGCGACGCCTCGGGTGCCACCGACATGATGACCGACCAGCCGGAGGACAAGATGGTCTACGCACGACTCAACACCACCATGGGCGACATCGTGCTCGAACTCGAGAAGGAGAAGGCCCCGATCTCCACCGCCAACTTCGTCAGCTACGCCGAAAAGGGCGGCTACGACGGCACCATCTTCCACCGCGTCATCGATGGCTTCATGGTCCAGGGCGGCGGCCTCGAGGCCGACCTCGACAAGCGCCCCACCGACGCCCCGATCAAGAACGAGTGGCAGAACGGGCTGTCGAACACCCGGGGCACCGTCGCCATGGCCCGCCTCTCCAACCAGCCCGACTCCGCCACCAACCAGTTCTTCATCAATGTCGTCGACAACGACTTCCTCGATACCCCCCGGGACGGCGCGGGCTACGCGGTCTTCGCCCGCATCGTCGACGGGATGAGCGTCGTCGACGCCATCAAGGGCGTGCCCACGACCACCCGCGCCGGACTCCGTGATGTGCCCGTCGACCCCGTCATCATCGAGACTGTCTCCATCCTCTCCGCCGACGAGGCCCAGAAGTACATCTCGGGCAGCGCAGGCTGATCCGCCCGGCCCGGCACACACCCCGACCCAAGAAGGCATAACGCGGTGAAGGTCTGGCTCATCCTCCCCGCCATCGTGCTGGGCATCCTCATCCCGATCCAGCCCTTGCTCAACGCCGAACTCCGGCGGGCCGCGGGGAACGACTACCTCGCCGCCGCCATCAACTTCTCGGTCGGGCTCGCCGCCCTCATCGCGGTCTGGGTCGCGATGCGTGCCCCCCTGCCCACGACCGCCTCTCTCGGGAACGCCCCGTGGTGGGCCTGGACCGGGGGGCTCATCGGCGCCGCCTTCGTCGTCATCACGCTCGTGCTCGCCCCCAAATTGGGCACCGTGCTGACCCTGGGGCTGATCCTGGTCAGCCAGATGATCGCCTCGCTCGCGGTCGACCACTATGGCTGGTTCCGCAGCGAGCCCCGCCCCGCCAATGTCGCCCGCATCGTGGGGGTCGTGCTCGTCATCGCGGGCGTCGTCCTTGTGCAGGTGGGCACGCAGTCCGCGACCGAGACCGAGCCCGCGCCCGAAGCCGAGGACGCGCCGCGGTCGTGATCGGACCCGGCCCCTTCGCCCGGACACCGGTGCAAGCACTCGGGTGGCTTCCCCAATCAGCCCCATAGCCCAAAGAAACCCGGCGAACCCGTGCAAGGACACGCGGTCTCGACGCTTCTCGTGGTGTGTCGCCCTGATCCGTCCGATCCCGGCGTCGTGGGGAGTCCGATGACCAATCGCACCGCTGTGAGCCATCCCGCGAGCACCATCCACCGCCACGAACCGGGGAGTCCCTCCCGCACGCTCAGCCTGCGCCAGATGACCCAGCCCAACGGCGTCGGGCGCCCGCCCTGTGCGCTGGCCTGCCAGACCGGGCAGACAAAGCTCTTCCGCGTCCGGGCCCACCCCGGCTCCCCGTGGCTCGCCGCCTGTTCGCTGTGCGTTGCCCGGATCGCGGAGCGCCACGAGTCGATCTCGATCGCCGGCACGCTGGGTCGTCGCCCGGGCGGTCGACTGCCCGGGGGGCTGCGCCTGGCGTGCCAAGCGGTGGCCCGGAAGGCCTCGGCCTAAGCGTCGCTCTTTGACCCTGCGAAAAACGAAATGACGCCCGGTGCGGAGGGCCACGCCGGGCGTCGGGAGGGTGGGCTGTGAGTGCCCATCGCGGGCCGAGGGGGCAGCCCGCACGTGTCGCCTGTCGCCCGCCCGAGGACCGCAAGTCCCCGGACGGGCGGGAGTAAGGCGCTGGGTCGCTGGCCGACGGCCCCAGCACCGCGGGAGCGAGCCGCGTCGAAACCGTGTGCGGCCCCGAATCGCCCTGCAACGGACGGTCGAGGCAAGCTGCCGAGGCGTCCCTGCCCAGGCAACCCCGTCCCTGGGGACGGTCTCGGGCAGGCCGCGATCCTTGCGGCCCACCCCGACGCGGCGGTCGTTCGCTCAATCACCGGCCAAGGCGTCAGCCCGGGCCGGGGGGTGTTCAGTTCACGGGGCGGAACGCCTGTTCCGGCCCTCGATGCGCTCGACCAGCGACTGGAGCTGGCTGAAGCGTTCGGTCTGCGAGGCCATCCACGCGCCCCGGTCGCGGATCTCCAGCCGGTTCCGGGCTCCAACCACGACCACCTCGGTGGGCATCCCGACCAGGTCCAGGTGCCACTTGGGGAGCCTGACCCTGCTGGTCCCGTCCATATCCAGTCGCTCCGCTGAGCCGAAGAAGCTGGCCTCGAAATCCGCGAGATCCTGGTTGGGGATCAGCGAGTCGTCCGGGGACTGGGCGAGCCTGTGGAAGGCCTCTTCCGGGTAGAGCCGGAGCAGCGAGCCGACCGGCCAGGGGACGCAGTACCACGCCGACAGGCTCTCGCCCGTCGTCCCTTCTTCCCCACCGCCCCCACCCCCGGCCTCCGTGCCCTTGGGCTTCGGTCCAGGCTTCGACCCCCGGAACTTGGCAGGTATCGCCAGGCGCAATTTCGCGTCGATGGTGATCTCTGCCTGTCCTGTGAACAGCACGGCTGGTCACTCCGGGGCCTCCCTCGAAACACGGGGCAGGCTCGGGCGAGTCGGGCCGGGTCGTCCTGACCATCCGGCGCCCGAGTTGGGGTTCTGCGGGATTATGCCCCACTTCGCCCCACACCGCAACACACAGGATCAGGTTTCGCGCACGATTGGGGACGGTTCCCGGGGTCGCGACGGGCGAAATCGGTCTAAGAGCCGTGTTTGCAAGTTCTTGCGTTCATATGACCCCTTTGGGGGATCGATCCATGCAAATCGGACACCCTGTGGACAACCGCATCCCGCCGACCCGGGAGTGGGGGGGGTGCCCATGGGCGGAAGCCCCACCGGGGCAACATGCCGCGGTGTTTGACGCGTCCGGTACACTCAGCGGCGCTCGAACAGGGGATGCACAGGGTCACGGGCCACGCCGACCGAACCGCGGGGCGGGCGACGACGGGTTCTTCGACGGTCGGCGTTCGCCGACGGAACGGGCGAGGCGATGGACGAGGGGACAGCTGAGAACAACGGACCGCGCTCCGCGGGCGAGCGCCCCGGCCCCGGTGCCCCGTCGCCCGAGGTGGTCGCGGCTGTTGGGTGCCTGGGCACACCTGCGGTCTGCATCATGACCGCTTCGTTCGAGGATGCGCGGACCGGCGTGCGCGTGCTGTCGGTGCAGCAGTGCGCAACAGAACCGGTGCTGCTGTGCGTCGCGGTGCGGAAGGGGCACTCGATCGAGCCCTTGATCCGCGACAGCCATCACTTCGGGCTGTGCATCGTGAAGCCCGACGACCGGCTCGTCATCCGCAAGTTCCCGGAGGACCCGCACCCCGAGGCGGAGGACCCATTCGACGCGTTCACCACGCTGCGGTTCAAGAGCACCGCGCCGATCATCGGTCGGAGCATCGCGGCCTTCGACTGCGAGGTGGTGCGCCACTTCGACCTGGAAGCGGACCACGAGCTGTACGTGGGGATGATCCACGAGGCGCGGGTGCTCAACGGGTGAGCCCCGGCGGCTCGGGCCGGGCCTCTCAGCCTGTGAGGGCCCGGATCGCCTTGTCGATCGCGGCGTCGAAGGCGGGCTCGCTGAAGCGTTCCGCGTTGGTGCGGCACTGGGAGGCGATGCGGGGTGGGACGCGTTTGACCGCGTCGATGATCGCGGAGGGCGCGGGCTCGTCGAAGAACGCGCCGGTGCGGCCCTCGAGCACGGTGTCGAGCGCACCCCCGGCGCGACGGGCGACGACGGGGCAGCCGCAGGCCTGGGCCTCGACCGCGATGATCCCGAAGTCCTCGACCTGGGGGAAGATGAGGACGCCGGCCCGGCGGTAGAGGTCGCGGAGCTGCTCGTCGCCCACGCGTCCGAGGAACTCGACGAGGTTCTCGCGTCCTGGCTTGCCCGCCTTGGCGAGGCGCCTGGCGTTCTTCTTCGCGTAGGCCTTCATCTCCCGGAGCTGGGAGCCCGAGCCCGCGATGAGCAGGCGTTTCCCGGCGTGCTGGGCAGCGTCGATCGCGAGCTCGACGCGCTTGTAGGGCTCCATGGCGCTGACGACGAGCCAGTAATCCTCGCGCTTCACGCCCGGGTCGGGCGTGAAGAAGCCGGTGCGGACGGGCGGGTGGACGACGACCGAGGCCCGCCCCCAGCAGCGCTCGATCTCGCGCGCGGTGAACCGCGAATTGGCGAGGAAATGGGTGACATTCGCGACCGTCTTGCGGTCCCATGCGCGGAGACGGTTCGTGAAGAGGCCGAAGCCCAGCTTTCGAAGCAGCGCCTTCGGGCCCCGGCCCTCGGTGTAGCTGTCCTGGCGCGACCAGAGGTAGCGGGCGGGCGTGTGGCAGTAGCACAGGTGCGGGACGCCCTCCGGGGAGGCGATCCCCTTGATGAGCCCCGAACTGGTGGAGATGAGGAGGTCGATGGGCTGGTCCGCGTGCTCCCGGGCGAGGCGCTCAGTCAGGGCGTCGACGGCGCTCGGGTACAGGGGCAGCAGCCAGCGCCGCAGGGGGCCCGACGCGCCCGGGATCGCGTTGATCGCTGAAGCATGGACCTCGAGCCCGTCGAGATCGCGGGTGTAGTGGCGCTTCTTGTGGAAGAGGACGCGGAGCGTGGTGGGCGTGTGGCGGGCACGGACGTACGCAGCGATGCGGTCGAGCACGAACTCGCCCCCCCGCATGCCGACCAGCCAGTCGTGCGCAAGGGCGATGCGGAGGCGCCGCCCGGTGGTGGACTTGCGGTTCTCGCGCTTTCGATCCGCGAGGTAGGCGGGGTCGGTCTCGTCGCGGTGGGGCGTGGCGCGGGCCTTCTCCGCGGGGGCGGGCCCGAGGGGCGGGGGGGATGGGGGCTTGGGCGATTGGTCTACCATGGCTTCGTTCGGAGGGTGTGTGTTCTGACGACCCGGAAGGGGGGTTCCTGCATGAGCGCCTCAGGTGACCACGCTACCACAGGGCCGCGGGCGGCGAACCGCCTGGGCCTCGACTACCGCGCGGAGGCGGCGAGGCTGGGCACCCCGGTGCGCCCGATCATCGACGGTCACCTGCACGTGAACGGGCACGAGGCGGCGAAGATCTGCAGGGAGGTGATGGACCTTTACGGGATCGACCGGCTGTACAGCCAGACGCAGCTCGCGGACGCGGAGGGCGTGCGGGAGGTGCTGGGGGACCGGGTGTCGTTCATCGCGATCCCGGAGTACATGGCGGAGGACCGCCGGCACGCGATGACCGAGGGGTTCCTCGAGAACCTGGAGATCTGGCACCGGGACTTCGGGGCTCGGTGCGTGAAGTTCTGGCAGGCACCGCGGCTGATCGACCTGGCGCAGGACGCTGGGATGACGCGGGACGAGCTGGCGATCAACAGCGAGTGGCGGGTGCGGGTGGCGGAGCGGGCGACGGAGCTCGGGATGATGCTGATGGCGCACATCGCCGACCCCGACACCTGGTTCCAGACGAGCTACAAGGATGCGGCGCGGTACGGGACGAAGCTGGAGCAGTACGACGCGTTCGAGGAGATGATGGACCGCTTCCCGGTGCTGTGGCTCGGGGCGCACCTGGGTGGGTGGCCCGAGGACCTGGACTTCCTGACCGGGCTCCTGGAGCGCCACGACAACCTGGTGCTGGACACGAGCGCGACCAAGTGGATGGTGCGGGAACTGAGCAAGCACCCGCGGGCGGAACTGGTCGAGTTCCTGATGCGGTTCAAGGGGCGGATCCTCTTCGGGTCCGACATCGTGACGCACGACCAGCACCTGAGCCCGACGCCCGAGGGCAAGGCGCGGTTCGGGGCGGATCTGGCGTCGAGCCCGGAGGAGGCGTTCGAGCTCTACGCGAGCCGGTACTGGGCGCTTCGGACCATGTGGGAGACGGACTACGACGGGGAGAGCAACATCGCGGACCCCGACCTGATGAAGGTGGAGCCCGGGAAGCACGACGAGCTGAGCGCGCCGAGGCTCGTGGGGCGGAAGCTGCCGGCGGGGCTCCTGAAGTCGCTGTACGGGGACGCGTGCGAGGAATCGATCGGGCGGTGGTACCGCCTGAACGGGTCGCGCTGAGCGACCGCTCTATGGCGCCTCGTCCGTGGTGGTGGGCACGGGCTCGGCCCGGCGGAAGGCGCGGTCCGCGAGGCGCCGGATCAGGTCGACCGTCTCGGGGTCGCGCCTGGCGCGGAACCGCAGGCTGAGCTCGCCTCGACCGATGCGGTCGACGAAGCCCGGGGTGGTCGCGGCGAGGCGAAGGTCGGCGTCCGGGATGCGTCCCGCGAAGTACTCGCGCCCGGGCTTGCCGGTGGGGAGCAGGAAGCCCCCCCCGTCGTAGACGCCCACGGAGCCCCGGGCCAGCAGGATGTAGCGGACGGTGACCGAGATCGCGGTGGTGTCGATGGGCGTGCGCCCCGGTCGCGGGCGGACGAACATGTGGGCGTAGATGATCGTTCCGGTGGTCCCTGCAGCGGGGTCCGCGAGCGCCGCGATGATCTCGTCGTTGGTGAGGTCGGTCAAGAAGATGTCGGCGGAGCTCTCGTCGATGGGCTCGTAGACGCGGACGGGGAGGTCGGGCTCGAGGTCGACGGGGAACTCGGCGCTCTCGAGCCGGCCCTCGCCCAGGCCCCCCCAGCGCAGGCTGAGGCACCCCGGCAAAAACACCAGGGCCGTGAGGGCGAGCCCGAGGAGTGCGACCGGGCGGGGCGGCGTCCGTACAACTCGGTGTCGGGTTGGCGAGTCGGCCCTGTGGGCTGGCATGGGCGTGCGCATCGGGGACACGATATGGACTACCGCGGATGGCTGTGTGCGGGCGTGGCGGCGGGCGCGGTCGCGGCGTCGAGCCTGCCCGCGTCGGGGCAGGTGCGGGTGCGGGTGGATCGGCCCTTCGTGATGGACGCGGACGGGAATGTCTATGTCGCGGGCGGGGGCGGGGCCCCGCTGTGGTACCGGCCTCCGGTGCGCCAGGGGGGCTTCCCGATCGGGGGGTACGGGGCGGTGCGGTTCCGGAATGCGAACGGCCTGGGGTTCTACTGGTACCGGAACTGGACCCCGTACCCAGTGGATGGGCGCTGGTATCCCGCGCCGGTGGTGGGGCAGGGGGGGGTGGACCCGAGGCTGCTGCCCGGCGGGGAACTGACCGACCGGATGCAGCAGAACCTGCCCCAGGGGCCGGCGCA
>DAIQNV010000100.1:0-9442 GCA_036788215.1 Phycisphaerales bacterium
CGGCTCGCGAGACCACGGCACCCGGCTGGCGCGAGATTGACCACGGCACCCGGCGTTGAGTGTTCGTGGTCTAGCTCGCCTTTGGCTCGCGAGACCACGGCACCCGGCTGGCGGGAGATTGACCACGGCGCCCGGCGTTGAGTGTTCGTGGTCTAGCTCGCCTTTGGCTCGCGAGACCACGGCACCCGCTCAGACCGTGGCACGCGGTGTGTGGTTATGAGCGCGTGACCTCGTAGGGGCGGGCCCAGGGGCGGTTGGTTTCGGGGTCGGTGTCGATCTCGGCGCGGATGGCGTAGATGGCCTGGAGGGTCTCCTGGGTCACGACCTCGTGGGGTGTGCCATCGGCGATGATCTGGCCTTCGCGCATCGCGATGAGACGGTCGCCCACGCGGGCGGCGAGGTTGATGTCGTGGAGGACGATGACGACGGTCGCCCGCTCGGCGTCCGCGAGGTCGCGGACGAGGCGGAGGACCTCGAGCTGGTGGCGGACATCGAGTGCGGAGATGGGCTCGTCGAGGAGGAGGGCGCGGGGCTCCTGGGCGACCGCGGCGGCGATCCAGGCTCGCTGGCGTTCGCCCCCGGAGAGGCGGGCGAGGTCGCGGTTTGCGAGGTGGGTGATCTCGCAGCGGGCGAGGGCGGCGTCGATGATGGCGCGGTCGTCGGTGCGCAGGGCGGCGTGCCAGGGGAGGTGAGGCTGGCGGCCCATGGCGACGATCTCGCGGACCGTTGCGCCGGGCGGGGCGAGGGGGGACTGGGGGACGACCGCGAGGGTGCGGGCGAGGGCGCGGCGGGGCTGGGCGTCGAGGGGCGAGGCGTTGAACAGGACGCGGCCTGCGCTTGGGCGGTGGAGGCCCGAGGCGACGCGGAGGAGGGTGCTCTTGCCTGAACCATTGGGGCCCAGGATGACGGTGCAGCCACCGGGGCCCAGGGTGAGGTCGATGGGGGTCGTGGGTCCGACGACGGTGGTCTTCGCGTAGGCGGCCTGGACCCCTTCGAGTGTGAGCGTGGGGGCG
Source organism: Phycisphaerales bacterium (assembly GCA_036788215.1). Taxonomy (GTDB): domain Bacteria; phylum Planctomycetota; class Phycisphaerae; order Phycisphaerales; family UBA1924; genus DAIQNV01. The sequence goes on from DAIQNV010000100.1 coordinate 1,014, forward strand.
GCGGTGTCGGGCGCGGCGGGCGTCATCGCAGGGCCCTCACGCGGTAGAGGAGGAAGATGAAGTAGGGGCCACCGATGAGGGCGGTGACGACGCCCACCGGGAGTTGCTGGGGCGCGAAGGTCTGGCGGGCGGCGATGTCGGCCCAGACGACGAGTGCGGCGCCGCCCAGAGCGGCGACCGGGAGGAGGGCGAGGTGTCGCCAGCCCACGAGGAAGCGGGCGATGTGGGGGACGATGAGCCCGACGAACCCGACGAGCCCGGCGACGGAGACCGCGGCGCCCGCGAGCAGGGCTGCGGCGATGATGGCGAGGACGCGGGTGCGTTCGGCGTGGACGCCTATGGAGCGGGCCTGGTCGTCGCCCAGTTGGAGGGCGTCGAGCGAGCGGGCGAGGATGACCGCGAGGAGGGCGCCGATGGCGAGCCAGGGGAGGAGCGTGCGGAGGGCGGGCCAGCTGGCGCCCTCGAGGGAGCCGGCCATCCAGCCGATGACGGCCTGGGCGGCGCGGTCGGTGGTGAGCATGAGGGTGGTGGAGATGGCGCCGAGCATGGCGGTGACCGCGACGCCCGCGAGGACCATGCGGACGGGGCTGGTGCCGGAGCCGGGCTCCCAGGAGATGACATAGACGACCATGGTGGCGAGGATGGCGCCGGCCATGGCGGCGGGAGCGAGCCAGGCGGACTGGGCGGGCATGGCGGCGAGGGCGATGGTGGCGGCGAGGCCGGCGCCCGCGGTGAGGCCCACGACATTGGGGGCGGCGAGGGGGTTGCGCATGACGCCCTGCAGGAGGACGCCTGCGGCGGCGAGCATGGCGCCGACGAGGGCGCCGACGAGGGCTCGTGGGAGCCTGAGGCGCCAGACGATGGCGTGGGCGGCTGCGGCGTCGGGTGTCGCGTCGGCGGCGGGCGACTCGGGGCCGGCGGTGAGGGCGGAGGCGATATCGGGGATGGAGAGGGCGACCGGGCCCCAGGCGATGGCGGCGGTGAGACCGGCGAGCGTGAGCAGCGCCGCGATCAGGAGGGTGACCGGGGCGGGCAGGCGTCGCGGGGGGCGGGCGGTGTTGGCGGCGGGATCAGTCCCGGTTGGCGGGGGCGACGGCGGCACGGAGCACCCCCAGGGCCTCGATGACCTCTGCACCGGGGCGCATCACGAAGAGCTCATCGCTGAGCGTGACGACGCGGCCCTCGCGGACCGCCCGGAGGCTGGCCCACGCGGGGTCGGACGCCAACTCGGGGAGGCGGTCGTGCACGGAGCCGTGCGAGAGGACGAGGATGACATCGGGATCGGCGGCCCAGAGGCGTTCGACGGAGTAGCGGGCGAGTTCGGGGAAGAGGCCATGGGGCTTGCCGGAGGCGGTGACGACCTGTCCGCCGACGAGTTCGATGAGTGAACCGAAGTAGCTGGTGTCGGTGAAGGCGTACCCGGTGCGGGGGCCCCCGAAGAGGGCGAAGACGCGGGGGGGGGAGGACGAGTGGTGGGCACGCTGGGCTTCGAGGATGCGGCGGAGTTCGTCGGCGCGGGCGCGGGCGGGTTCGACGGTGTCGGTGAGGCGACCGAGGTCGACGAGGCGGGCGGGGAGGTCTTCGACATCGGAGACCTGGAGAACGAGGACGGGGGCGCGGACGAGGGACTCGATGCGGTCGATGAAGCGGGCGGAGGTGACGCCAATGACGACGAGGTCGGGGCGGGCGGCGATGAGTTGCTCGAGGTTGGGGCCGGAGGCGTGGTCGTAGCCGATCGTGGGGATGCCCTGCCAACTGTCGGGGGTGGCGCCGGCCATCCAGGGGCGGGTGACGGGGCGGACGCCAATAGAGAGGAGAAGATCGACGGCAGCGGGGCTGGCGACCGCGACGCGGCGTGCGGGTGCGTCGAGGGTGACGGCGCGTCCGAGGTCGTCGGTCATGTGGATGGCAGCGGAGGCTTCGGCGGTGGCGGACTCGGCGTGGGCAAGCGCAGCGGGGGCTGCGGTGAGGAGGGTGAGGGTCGTGATGAGGGCGGCGGTCCAGCGGGGGGTCACGCGGCTCTCCATGCTTGGAGTGGTATTGAGACTGTGTCTCAACAAGATAGGCTGGTGGTGGCGGATGTCAAACGGGGGCGGGTGGGTGTGATATCGGACGCTTTGGTATGAAACGGGCCCGCGTCCTGTTGGGGACGCGGGCCCTTGGTGATCTTCGTCAGGACTTCAGGACCGGATTAGGGGCAGCCGGCGCTGAAGGCGGCGAGGAAGGCGGAGATGTCGGCGAAGGTGAAGGCGCCGATCGGCTGCGCGAGGTCGGCGGCGGGGTCGTTCGCGCTGAAGGCGGTGAGGAAGGCGGAGATGTCGGCGAAGGTGAGGCTGCCGAAGGGTGCGGCGAGGTCGGCGGGGTTGCACTGGCCATCGAAGAGGGCGAGGTCGGCGGCGTCGATGATGCCGTCGAAGTTGATGTCGCCGTTGCTGTAGCCGGTGCCGCCCTGGTTGGCGACGATGATGGCGCGGTCGGCGGCGTTCTTGACGCCGTCGAGGTTGAGGTCGCCGACGACGGTTCCGAGGATGTCCTCGATGACCTTGATGGCGTCGGCGGCGTCGACGAGGAGGTCCCCGTTCATGTCGGCGGAGAGGTCGACGATCTGACCGTCGGCGCCGGAGGCGTCGACGAGGTCGGTGAAGTCGCCGAAGTTCTGGAGGATGTAGTCGACGTCCTGGAGGTCGATGACTCCGTCGGAGCCGTTGGGTGCCCAGCCCGGGGTCTGGAGGTTGCCGGCGATGTCGGCGACGGAGTCGCCGGGCTCGTAGGCGGTGGTGAGGGTGCCGCCGAAGGTGGTGCCGAAGAAGTTGTTCGACGCGCCGCCGGAGACGGTGTTCCAGGCGTTGTCGACGGCGGTGAAGCCGGCGTGGCGGTCGAGGATGTCGTTGACGAGGGCGAGGCCGTCGGCCCAGTAGCGGACGTCGTCGGCGTCGAAGTTGCCGTCGCCCTGGGCGTCGCCCAGGATCTCGATGACGGCGGCGGAGCCCGGGGCGCCGGCGATGGGGCCGGTTCCGTTGGGGGCGTTCCAGGTGGTGCCGGAGCCGAAGCGCTGGTCCCAGGCGCGGATCATGTCGAGGGCGTCATCGAGGGTGCGGGCGCCGTCGCCATTGAAGTCGAAGGCGATGCGGTTGCGGCTGTTGAGGGTGGAGCCGTACCCGACGGTGGCGCCGCTCTGGGCGATGTAGTTGGCTCCGTTGGCGACTCCGTCGGAGTAGACGGTGCCGGTGGAGCGGGTGGGGGCGACGCCCGAGGCGTTGGTGTTGAAGGCTTCGTAGCGGGGGTTGTTGAGGGAGGCTGCGGGGTCGTTGAGGCTGAAGGCGCGGACCGCGAGGTTCTGCTCGGCGTTTCCGACGATGGCGATGGGCTGGAGGCCATCGGGGTCGGGGTTGGCGGGGACCTGGTCGGGGGCGGCGACAAGGAAGAAGCGCTGGGCGAGGAGTTCGCCGGGCATGAAGTCGTTCTCGGAGCCACCGGGGACCTCGACGAACGCGGCGACGGAGCGGGTGATGTTGTTGACGAAGGCGCTCAGGCCGGGGTTCGGCGGGACGGGGTTGCCCGCGAAGGGGTTGTTCGCGGGGGTCTCACCCGGGCCCCAGCCCCATCCGCCCTGGGCGGCGGGGGCGTTGCGGGGGTCGCCGATGTGGCTGACGCCGGCGGGGCCGACGACGTTGTAGCCATTGGGGCCTCCGTCGATGACGTTGGCCTGGGTCGGGCGGGCGGCGACGGTGCCTCCCTTGACGTCGCTGATGATGGCGAGGACATCCATGCGGATGCCCAGCCAGTTGTTGTTGACGCCGCGCTCGGCGCCGGAGTGGCCGATGCCCAGGCGGGTGTTGATGACGGTGGTGTCCATGGAGCCGGAGCCGGACTTGTTGGAGGGGAGGTAGTTGGGCCCGAGGATGTTGGACTCGTTGCGGGCACCGATGTTCTCGCCGATGGCCCAGGAGGGGTCGATGGCGATGCCGTTCGCGAAGGCGTTGCGGGTGCCGGAGCCGGAGTCGCGGGTGACGATGACGAGGTTCTCTCCGTTGACTCGGCGGCCGGTGGCGTTGGCGTGGCGGAGGTCGCTCATCAGGATTTCCTGGAGGCCCACGCCATAGTTGACGGGGGCGGCGACCGGGGCGATGACGATGGGGGTCTCGAAGACCTGGAGGGCCGGGTCAGAGCCGTCGGTGTTGAGGCGGGTGAGGGGGCGGAGGAGGTTGCTCTGGGTGGTGGGGGTGCCGTCGGGGTTGACCGCGAGGCGGGGGTTGGAGCCATAGCCGGTGCCGTTGGGGGCGGCGAGGGGGGTGCCGGCGCCGTTCTGGATAGCGAACCAGGAGACGGGGACGTCGGCGGAAGCGAAGTCGAGGGTGAATCCGCCGGTGTTGACGTTCAGCAGTTCGGAGCGGTAGGTGGTGCTGTTGGTGACGAAGGGGGCGCCGCCGCGGTGGTTGGCGTTGCCGATGGCGAGGTCGAGGTTGCCGCCCGGGATGTAGTTGGCGCGGTTGAAGATCGCGCCGTCACCGGCGCGGCTGGAGTTGCCGGGGAGACGGAGGGCGGGGGCGACGGCGCACTCGGCGAGGATGTTGGTGGGGGGGAGGGCGCTCTCGTCGGGGCAGACATCGAAGACCTGGGCGTAGAGGTCGAACTCCTGGATGCCGTTGCCGGAGCCGGTGATGCGGTAGTTGAAGTGCCAGATGGTGTTGGGGTTGAAGCTCGGGCCCAGGTCGAAGGGGGCGAGCTGGTCGGGGAAGAAGCTTCCGTTGGCGCCGGCGATTCCGTCTCCGTCGACGTCGATGAAGTCGTTGGTGACGGCGGGCGCGTTGAACAGGTTGGTGAGCAGCGTGGCGCCGGAGCCGCCGATCTGCAGGGGCTGGGCGGTGGCGATGCCGGTCGCGATGCCGCAGGCGGCGACCATGAGGGCGATGCGGTTCGATGCGTTCATATTCTGACCCCTCCAAAGGGTGTGTGAATCGAGCGAGTGCTCTTGGGACGGACGACGACCACAGCTCAACCGTGTTGCGGTTGGTGCGGGGTTTAAACTGGGTAAGCGTTCTCGTTTTGGAAACGAACGCGACCGGCGCTAGCCGGTCGCGAAGTGGTCTTGGTCATTACGGGCGGCCGTTGCCTCGCTTGCGGAACTGCTCGGGCGTCAAGACGCGGTCGTCTCCGGTGAGGGACCAGAAGCGGTCGCCCCAGAGGCCCATGCCTCGCTGGGTTTCTTCGAGGGTGTGGAGGGCGACGTGGCCGTCAACGAAGCCCATGACGCCCTTGCCGTTGTGGCGCTGGGAGACGGCGAGGATCGACTGGCCGTCGGTGGAGATGGCGTTTCTCGGGATGCCCCGCGAGATGAGGTTGCGGAGACCGCCGAACTGACCGTCCTCCCATCCGTGGTAGACGAAGGAGGGGACGCGTCGGCCGGTGCCTTCCTGGTAGACGGTGTCCGACGAGAGCGGGACGAAGGGGTTGATGGGGCGGTGGCTCTTGGAGGTCCAGCCTGTGCCGACGTCGCTCCCGCCCTCGGAGATGACGTTCCATTCCTTCTCGTCGCTGAACTCGGCGACCAGGATGGTGGTGGCGGGGAAGCCGACCTGCGCGGTTTGGACCCACTCGTCGTACCGGGCCTGCTGCGGGGCCTGGCTGTGGCGGAGCTTGTTCCTGCCCATGATGGCCTGGTTGGCGCCGAAGGCGAGGCGGGCGACCTGACGGTCGACGACGGGGTTGGGGCCGCTCTGCTGCAGGCTGTCGATCTGGCCGGGTTCCCAATCGCGGATGTCGGGGCCGGGGTTGCTGCGGGGGGCGCCCCGGTTGAGGGTGCCCGGGGCTTCGAAGGCTTCGGTGGGGGTGTCGCCGCCCTCGAACATGAACCACGACCAGTGGACATAGCCCCGGCCCACGTCGCCATCGATGACCTGGTCTTCGAGCCGCCAGCTGACATCGTTGAGGCCGCCTCCGGAGGGATCATCGGAGCGGAACTGGGGGTAGTAGTAGCTAAGGGGGTTGAAGTCGTTGTTGCTGGCGTTGTAGATGGCGGCGCCCTGGATCACGGAGCGGGCGTTTGACTGGGTGATGGCCTGCTGGGCGGTCTTGCGGGCGGCGCCCAGGGCGGGCAGCAGGATGCCGATGAGCAGCGCGATGATCGCGATGACGACGAGCAGCTCGATCAGGGTGAACGCCTTCGTGGCGGGACGGTGGGGGCTTTGCGTCATGATGCTTGGGCTCCGAGGTGGGGGCACCGTGGTGAGGGGACCCTGGTAGGGGTACCGGGTATGCAACCGAACCTCCTCCCCTGACGCGAGCATTAAAGCAGCGCATGGGCGGAAGTTCCTTTTGTGTTCGATTCAGATTGCGTCAACCTCTCGTGATGGCCGCAAGTGTTGGCTGGAAGAGGGGTTTGGCAACGGTTCCCGGGGCATCTATGCGCAGTCTTATTTCTTTGCACACATTGGGTGAACATGTGGCTTCGGGGCGTTGCTTTTGTTTCTAATGTGCTTATGAGCAACACCTTGCGGGCGGACGCGGCGGCGGCGGGCCTGGGCTGGTCCCCGCTGGGCGGGCTCTGCGTGCGGGCGGGCCCCGGGCGAAGACGCGGGACGGCCCGCCTGCGTGAGGGGGGGCGGCGGGTGTCGCTTGGGGTGGTCGTGTCCTGCGGGGAGCCTGTACACTCGCGGATTGCTCAGCGAAAGGTGTGCTTGATGCGGTTGGCTTCCCGGTGTGTCGTTCCTCTCTGCTGCTCGCTGTTGCTCGGTGCGTGCGTCGCTCCGCCCCCGGAATTGGCGGCTTTGCCGGCGTTCGAGCCTGTTGAGGTTGTGAACGCGGGGACGATTGGGGAGGACGCGGTGTCCTTTCGCGTGCGGTCGAGTTCGGTGGGCCCTGCGAACGACGAGTGGGCGCAGTCGCGGGCGGTTCGGATCGCTGCGGGGTCGAGCGTGGTGATCAGCGTGCCCCTCGGTGCGGAGACTGACGTGCAGGCGCCCGGGCAGGGCGGGCTCAGGACGAGCGGGTACTTCAACCAGTTGGAGCAGCAGGTTGAATTTGCGCTGATGGAGCTGGGCTTTGACCTGCGGGACCGGGCAAAGTTCGACGCGAAGCTTGTGGAGCAGGACGGGGGGGAGGCGGCGCGGGTCCGGACGATCGGGCAGTTGATGAACGCTGCGAACGGGATCGCGGATTTCGTGCTGCAGATCAACCGGTTCGAGCCCCTGGAGGGCAATGCCCGATGGGTGGAGCCGATGCAGCAGCCCGAGGTGCAGCGTTTCGTGCTTCAGCACCCCGGGCTGGCGGGGTCGGGGGCTTTGGAGCGGTTCGAGATCCCGACGATCGAGGGTGTGTTCAACGCGAAGCTGATCTCGGTGGAGACGGGGAGCGTGGTGTGGACGGGGAGCCACAGCGTGGACTCGCTCGATGTGCTTCCCCGGGGGATGCTGGTGACGATCCGCGTGGATCCCCGGGCGACAAACGAGGCGGAGCTGGCGGGTGCGGCGGAGCAGTACTCGATCCGGGCGAGGCGGGTGTGGGAGCGGGCGCAGGGGATCCGCGAGCGGCTGCTGGACCCGGGCTCGGGTCTGAAAGTGAGCGAGCAGCAGATGCTGGTCGAGGAGTACGAGCGGACGCTGGGGGAGTACGAGCGGATGATGGCGGAGGCGCCGGAGATCGGGGCTGACCAGATCGAGTACGCGTACGAGTGGTCGCGGGAGTTGACCCCGGACCTGCCGGCGTTCTTCGAGGGCTCGGGCCCGAGCGTGGATGCCTTGGAGGTGCACCGGATCGAGCTGCTGCGGACGGCGGCTCGGGAGTTGATCGGCGTGATCCGCGTGGATGGCTGAGGGGCCGGGGTGCGCGGGAATGCGGGGGGGCGGTGGGGGGTTTAGGCGGGCGGACCACGATGCCCCGGAGCCCGACGATGACCGATCGCGCACCCCTTGTCACCGGCCTGCACCATGTGACCGCGTTTGCGAAGGACCCTCGGGCGAATGTGCGGTTCTACACGGGGGTGCTGGGGCTGCGGCTGGTGAAGCGGACGGTGAACTTCGATGATCCTTTGACCTATCACCTGTACTACGGGGATGAGCGCGGGTCGCCCGGGACGCTGCTGACGCATTTCCCGCATCCCAACGCGAAGCGGGGGCGGCACGGTTCGCCCGAGATCATCGTGACGGTGCTGGGCATCGCTCCGGGGGCGTCGGGTGCGTGGCTCGATCGGCTGGGCTCGCACGGGGTGGAGGCGGAGCGGCGCGATGACCGCGTCGAGTTCGAGGATCACGATGGGATGCGGTTCGCGCTGGTGGAGGTGGGCGGGGCGGGGGCGGGGGCGGGGGACTCGGTCGGTCGGGTCGAGGGCGTGGTGATCCGGGTGCCGGATGTGGGTGAGACGGCGGGGTTTCTGCGTGAGGTGCTCGGGTTCCGCGTCGAGTCCTCGGGGGCGGAGCGGGCGGTCCTGGCGG
>DAIQNV010000101.1:0-9269 GCA_036788215.1 Phycisphaerales bacterium
GAGGTGCTCGGGTTCCGCGTCGAGTCCTCGGGGGCGGAGCGGGCGGTCCTGGCGGTGGGCGATGGGAACGAGGCGCAACGGGTGGAGCTGGAGCGAGCGGAGGTGGATGCGCGGACCCTGATGGGGGCGGGGAGCGTGCATCATGTCGCGTGGCGGGTTCCGGACGGGGCGGCCCAGGGGCGGGCGGCGGCGGGGCTTCGGGAGGCGCGGGTGGCGGTGACGCCGGTGATGGATCGGCAGTATTTCCGGTCAATCTACTTCCGGGTTCCGGCGGGGGTGGTGTTCGAGATCGCGACGGACGGGCCGGGGTTTGCGGTGGATGAGCCGGCGAGCGGGCTGGGGTCGAGCCTGTGCCTGCCCCCGCAGTACGAGGGGCGGCGGGATGAGATCGAGGCGCACCTGGTGGGTCTGGAAGGCTGAGGGGGCTGGGGCTGGGGCTGGGGCTGGGGCCCAAGATTCTCTGACGAACTTTGTCGAATGGTGATCCCCGATCTCCGGGTTGCCCGCTTGGGGTGGCGCCTGGGAGTTGGTTGCGATCGGGCGTCGGCCCGGCGGACCCGGGGCTTTCGTGTGTGTGTTCGAGGAGTTTGCCATGAGCGTGCAGAGCCGGACCCAGTCGTACCATCGCGCATCGCAGGACCGGAACGGGGTTTCGGGGCGTGGGCTGCCGGGGCCCGGCTCGCTCCTGGCGTCGGAGATCGCTTCGGGACCGGGGCGGGCGCAGGGTTCGGGGTTCGCGGAGGACGTGTTCACCGAGCGGGTGATGCGTGAGCGGCTTCCGAAGGAGATCTTCCGGGCGTACCGGCAGGCGGTGGGTTCCGGTGGGCGGCTCGAGCCCGGTGTGGCGCACCTGATCGCGAGCGCGATGAAGGACTGGGCGATCGAGCGTGGGGCGACGCACTACACGCACTGGTTCCAGCCTTTGACGGGGACGACGGCGGAGAAGCACGACAGCTTCCTGGTTCCGGATGGGGCGGGGGACGCGATCACGGAGTTCAGCGGGAGCCAGCTTGTGCAGGGGGAGCCGGACGCGTCGAGCTTCCCCTCGGGCGGGGTGCGGGCGACCTTCGAGGCGCGGGGGTACACCGCGTGGGACCCGACGAGCCCGGCGTTCATCAACCGGATCGGCGATGGGGTGACGCTGTGCATCCCGACGGCGTATGTGAGCTACACGGGCGAGGCGCTCGACAAGAAGACGCCCCTGCTGCGCTCGATGGACGCGGTGAGCGAGCAGGCGCTCCGGATTCTGCGTCTCTTCGGGACGGACGCGGGGGTGCAGCGCGTGATCGCGACGTGCGGCGCGGAGCAGGAGTTCTTTGTCATCGATCGTGCTCATTTCGAGGGCCGGCCCGACCTGCACCAGTGCGGGCGGACCCTGATCGGCTGCCCTCCTGAGAAGCACCAGCAGCTTTCGGATCACTACTTCGGGAGCATCCCGCCCCGGGTGACGAGTTTCCTGGTGGCGGCGGAGCGGAAGATGCTGTCGCTGGGGATCCCGATCCGGACGCGTCACAACGAGGTGGCGCCGGGTCAGTTCGAGGTGGCGCCGATCTTCGAGACGGCGAACGTGGCGGCGGACCACCAGCAGCTGACGATGCAGGTGCTGCGGAACACCGCGGAGGAGTTCGGGCTGGCGTGCCTCCTGCACGAGAAGCCCTTTGCGGGGATCAACGGCTCCGGGAAGCACATCAACTGGTCGCTCTCGACGAGCACGGGCTCGAACCTGCTGGACCCGACGGACACGGCGCACTCGAACCTCGAGTTTATCGCGTTCCTGGTGTCGGTGATCCGGGCGGTGGACCGGCACGCGGACCTCTTGCGGGCGTCTGTGGCGAGCGCTGGGAACGACCATCGGCTGGGTGCGAACGAGGCGCCGCCGGCGATCATGTCGATCTTCCTGGGCGAGATGCTCACGGACCTGCTGGATCAGCTGTGCACGGACGGGCTGAGCCGTACGAAGTCGGGCGGGATGATGGACCTCGGGGCGAAGAGCCTTCCGTTCCTGCCCCGGGACGCGGGGGACCGGAACCGGACTTCGCCCTTCGCGTTCACGGGGAACAAGTTCGAGCTGCGGGCTTCCGGGGCATCGTCGTCGGTGAGCTGGCCCTGCGCGGTCTTGAACACGATCGTGGCGGAGTCGCTGTGCGAGCTGGCGGACGAGATCGAGGGGGCGACGGGGGGATCGGAGCTGACGGCGGAGCAGCTCGGGAGCGTGCTGGTGCCGATCCTGGCGCGTATCACGGGGGAGCACCGTCGGGTGATCTTCAACGGCGACAACTACAGCGCGGCGTGGCACGAAGAGTCGGCGCGGCGGGGTCTGCCGAACATCCGCACGACGGAGGCGGCGCTCGATGTCTACGACACGGAGCGGGCGAGGGGGGTGTTCGAGCGGTTCGGGGTGCTGAGCGGTCGCGAGGTGGGGGCGCGGCGGAACGCGTACACGGAGCAGTACCGCACGCAGCACCTGATCGAGGCCCGCTGCATGGCGGCGCTGTGCGAGGAGCACGTGATCCCGTCGGCGATCCGTTCGGCGACGCGGATGTACGGGATCGATCGGCCTTCGGGGGTGGCGGGGCCCGGCGTGCCGACGCTGATGGCGCGGGCGGAGACGCTGCTGGGAGCGGCGGAGTCGCTGGCGCGGGTGACGGACCGGCTGAGGGAGGCGGCGACCCTGGCGGACGGGCCCGGGCACGGGGAGGAGCACGCGGGCTCGGGGGTGCTGCCCCCGATCGTTCAGACGGTGGTTCCCCTGATGAACGAGGCTCGCGCGCTGGCGGACCTGATCGAGAGCCGGTGCGCCGGGATTGACTGGGACCTGCCCCGTTACCGCGAGATGCTGTGACCGTCTTCGGACGACGACTTCCTCCGGAGACTGATCATGATGACGAATGACAAGGAAACGCCCCAGGTGATCTCGGTGGCGACGAGCACGACGCAGTTCCGCGTGCTGGCGGCGCTGAACGAGCTTCACCTGCGGTATCGGGACCTGGACGAGGGCGCGGTGGCGACGTACATCCCGGAGCTGGCCAAGGCCAACCCGGACTGGTTCGCGATCTGCGTCGTGACGGCGGACGGGCGGATCTACGAGATCGGCGATGCGGATCGTCAATTCACGATCCAGTCGGTGTCGAAGCCTTTCGTGTACGGGCTGGCGCTGCAGGATCATGGGCGGGAGGCGGTGCTGGAGAAGGTGGGCGTGGAGCCCACGGGTGATGCGTTCAACTCGATCATCAAGCTCGATGCTGCGAACCGGCCTCACAACCCCTGCGTGAACGCGGGGGCGATCGCGACGACGAGCCTGATCAGGGGCTCGGACCCGACGGACCGGCTCAACCGGGTGCTCGACCTCTTTGGGAAGTACTTCGGACGCCGGGTGCAGGTGGATATGTCGGTCTTCATGTCCGAGCGGACGAGCGGGCACCGGAACCGGGCGATCGCGTACCTCATGCTGAACTTCGGCATGATCGGTGAGAACGTGGATCAGATCCTCGATCTCTACTTCCAGCAGTGCTCGATCCTGGGCAACTGCCGTGATCTGGCGGTGATGGCGGCGACGCTGGCGAACGGCGGGGTGAACCCCATCACGGGGGAACGCGCGGTCGACCCGGCGTATCTCCGAGACATCCTGACGGTGATGTACACCTGCGGGATGTACGACTACGCGGGGCAGTGGGGGTATTCCGTCGGTTTGCCGGCGAAGAGCGGGGTGGCGGGCAGCATTCTCGCGGTGGTGCCGAACCAGCTCGGGATCGCGGTCTACTCGCCCCCGCTTGACTCTCGGGGCAACAGTGTGCGGGGCATCAGGGTGTGCCAGGACTTGTCGCAGGAGTTCGGCATGCACATGTTCGACGCTGTCCTGATGAACTCCCACAGCGAGGTGTGGCTTGGCGACGGTGCCGTGAACGGGCGGGTGCACGCTTCGTCGCCATCGGGGGTGCGGGTGCGACGTTCGCCGGGTGATGCTGGGCGTGCGGCCGACCTGGCGGTGGAGATCGGGGGCTGAGCGCCGGGTTGGGTGCCGCGTGGATCGTTGCCACACGGCCGGTTTCGAGGTCGTTGTCGGGTCGGGCCGGTGTGTGCGTTTGCTTTCAGGAGTTTCTTCGATGAGTCGCATTCTCGAGAACGGCGGGGCGATCTCCCTGCAGACGAGCCGGCCGAGCATCCGGATCCTGGCGGCGATCAACGAGATCCACGGGCGGCTGGCCGGGGTCGATGAGGGCGAGGTCGCCTCGTACATCCCGGAGCTGGCGCGGGTTGATGCGGGCCAGTTCGGCATCGCGGTGGTGACGTGCGAGGGGGAGGTCTTCTCCGTCGGGGATACCGGCGGGGAGTTCACGCTGCAGTCGCTGGCTAACCCCTTCATGTATGGGGTGGCCCTTGACCAGCGGGGTCGCCGGCATGTCGAGGAGGCGGTGGGCGTGGAGCCGACGGGGAACCCGTTTCATGCGGTGGTGCTGGAGCGGGGGACGAACCGGCCCATGAATCCCCTCGTGAACGCGGGGGCGATCGCGGTGACGGGCCTCTTGCCCGGGAGCGACCCGACGGACCGGCTCAACCGGGCGCTCGACGCTCTCGAGGTCCATATCGGCGCGAGGCCGTCGGTGGACATGGGGGTGTTCATCTCCGAGCGGACCTCGGCGGATCGGAACCGGTCGATCGCCTACCTGATGCGGAACTTCGGGCGGCTCGACGGGGATCTCGACGAGACGCTCGACCTGTACTTCCAGATGTGCGCGACACGGGTGAGCACGGTGCAGCTCGCGACGATGGCGGCGACGCTCGCGAACGCCGGCGTCAACCCGCTGACCGGGCTCCGGGCGATCACGCCGGTCTCGCTGCGGGATGTGCTGACGGTGATGTTCACCTGCGGGCTGTACGAGCAGTCGGGGCTGTGGGCGTACCGGGTCGGCATCCCGGCCAAGAGCGGGGTGAGCGGGGGCTTCATGGCGGTCGTGCCGGGGGTGCTGGGGGTGGGTGTGTTCTCGCCCAGGCTGAACAGCGGGGGCAACAGCGTGCGGGGCATCCGGGTGTGTGAGGAGCTCGCTGCGCTGCTGGATCTGCACGTGTTCCGGAACACCCCGGCGTTCTGAGCGGGCGGGTGGGAGGGGGCGTCGGGGCAGGGCCTGGGCGGCCCTCCTGTCGAAACTTGCGACGGGGGGTGATCCTAAACTCGCTGCTATGCCTGATGACCCGCCGCCGGTTGACCTCACATTGATGCTGAATGACTCCGGCGGATCGGAGCGACGGGTGGAGCACTTGTTGCCGGTCGTGTACGAACAGCTGAGGGCGGCGGCGCAGAAGATCATGGCGGCTGAGCGTGCGGGGCACACGCTGCAGGCGACGGCGCTTGTGCACGAGGCGTATGTCAAGGTTGCGGGTCCTCGCCGGGTGCCCTGGGAGAACCGGGCTCACTTCTACTCTGCGGCGGCGGAGGCGATGAGGCGGATCGTCGTCGACTATGCGCGGGCGCGGACGTCCGGGATCCGGGGCGGGCCGGAGGCGAGGCGGGCAGCAATTGATCTGGACGGGCTGCCGGACCTGTCGTCGGTGGAGGAGTCGTCGGGGTTCCTGGTGCTGGACGAGGCGATCGCTCGCTTCGAGCGGGTGGATGCGCAGGCGGCGGCGGTTGTCCGCTTGCGGTACTTCGCGGGGCTGAGTGTGGAGCAGACGGCGCGGACGCTCGGGGTTTCCGAGCCAACGGTCAAGCGGGCTTGGGCCTTTGCGCGTGGGTGGCTGCGCGAGGCGATCGAGTCGGGACGGGTGTAGAACACCGAGAGTGGAGCCTCTGATGAGCGAGGGGGATCACGCCAACCTGCGACGGATCTTTGAGGCTGTCATGGAGGCGGGGCCGGGGGAGCGCGATGGGGTGCTGGCCCGAGAGTGCGGGGACGATGTGTTGCTGCGGCGTCGCGTCGAGGCGATGATCGCGCACGCGGAGGATGACCGCTTCCTGGGAGCCCCGACCGCGTCGATCTCCGCCGGGCCTTCGGACAGCGATCCGAGCCCGTCCCGGGAACGGGCGGGGGTCGAGCGGGTCGTGCGGGCGGTGCTGGGCGAGGGCCCGGGCACGCAGATCGGTCCGTACAGGCTGCTGGAGCTGATCGGCGAGGGGGGCTTCGGCTCGGTGTTCATGGCGGAGCAGCGTTCGTCGGTGGTGCGGACGGTGGCGCTGAAGATCATCAAGCTGGGGATGGACACGCGGCAGGTGATCGCCCGCTTCGAGCAGGAGCGTCAGGCGCTGGCGATCATGGACCACCCGAATATCGCGCGTGTGTTCGACGCGGGCGCGACGGAGGCGGGGCGGCCCTACTTCGTGATGGAGCTGGTGAAGGGCGACCCGATCGTCGAATACTGCGACAAGCACAACCTGAGCATCCCCGACCGGCTCCGGCTGTTCGCGCAGGTGTGCCACGCGGTCCAGCACGCGCACACGAAGGGCATCATCCACCGCGATATCAAGCCCAGCAATGTGCTGGTCGCGACGCAGGACGGCGTGCCGCAGGCCAAGATCATCGACTTCGGCATCGCCAAGGCCACCGCGAGCAAGCTGACGGAGAAGACGCTCTTCACCGAGCACCGCACGCTCGTGGGCACGCCGGAGTACATGAGTCCGGAACAGGCCGAGGGCTCGAAGGACATCGACACGCGGACCGATGTCTACTCGCTGGGTGTCCTGCTGTACGAGCTCCTGACGGGTTCGACCCCGTTCACGGGCGAGCAGCTGCGTTCGGCTGCGTACGCGGACATCCAGAGGATCATCCGCGAGGTGGACCCGCCCCGGCCCAGCACGCGCCTGACCGACAGCAGCGACACGATCCGGAGCATCGCCTCGAAGCGGCGGACCGAGCCCAGGCGGCTCGGGACGATCGTGCGGGGTGAGCTCGACTGGATCGTGATGAAGGCGCTGGAGAAGGATCGGAGGCGTCGGTACGAGACGGCGAGCGGGCTGGGGCTGGATATCCAGCGTCACCTCGACGGGCAGCCGGTGCTGGCGGCGCCGACGAGCAACGCGTACAAGCTGCGCAAGTTCGTGCGTCGGCACCGCCCGATGGTCGCGGCGGGGTGCGCTGTCGGCCTTTCTCTGCTGATCGGCCTCGTCGGCTTCGCGTGGCAGGCCCACGCGGCGCGGCTGCAGCGCGACCGGGCCCTGGTTGCCGAAGCGGCGGCCGAGCGGCGTGCGGATGAGCTCGCGCAGGTGTCGGCGTTCCAGTCGCGGATGCTCGCGGGGGTGGACGCTTCCGCGGCGGGCCTGCGGCTGATCTCGGATGCCCGCGACCGGTACGGGGCGTCGCTGGATCGGGCGGGTGTCGCGGAGTCCGATCGCGTCGTGATGTCGGCGGCGTTCGCCGAGGCCTGGTCGCGGCTCAGCGCCACGGACATGGCGCTCGGGCTCATCGATTCGACCATTCTCGCCCCGGCCCTGGACGAGATCGATCGGCGGTTCGCCGGCCAGCCGGTGATCGACGCGCGGCTCCGGCGTGCGATCGCGGAGCGGTACCTGGACCTGGGGCTCGTCGAGTCGTCGTGGGCTGTGGCCCAGCGGCTCGCCGAGGTGCTGGAGACAGCGGTGGGGGAGGACGACCCCGCGACGATCGACGCGATGATCCTTCGGGCGAGGCTGCTGACGCAGCGGGGCGAAAGCGTCGTGGCGGAGGCGGAGCTCCGCGGGCTGCTGGATCGTCACCTAGGCGATTTGGGTGCGGACCACCCGCTGATGCTGAACGCGAAGAGCGAGCTCGGCGCGGCGCTGATGCAGGGCGCGGAGTATGCCGAGGCGGAGGCATTCTTTCGCGAGGTGCTCGAGGCTCGGCGGCGGACGCTCGGGGACGACGACGAACTGACGCTGGTCGCGAACACGAATGTTGCGGCGGCGCTCCGGGAGCAGGGGCGGTACACGGACGCCGAGCCTTTCGAGCGCGAAGCGCTGGAGGTGAGGCGGCGGGTGCTGGGCGAGGATCATCCGAGCACGATCCAGTCCCTGAGGAATATCTCGGTGCTCCTTTTCAATCAGGGCCGGTTGGTTGAAGCGGAGGAGGCCGGTGCACGGGTCGTCGACAGTGCCCGGCGGGTGCTGGGGGAGGTGCATCCGACGACGCTGCTTGTCATCGGGAATCTCGCCTCGATGATGGACCGCAACGGCAAGACCCTAGAGGCGGAGCGTCTGCAACGGGAGATGGTCGAGCGGGTCGAATCGGTGCTGGGGCCGGACCATCCGAACACGATCAATGCTGTGAGCAACCTGGCGACCTACCTGATCCCGCTGGGACGATTCGAGGAGGCCGAGCCATTGTGCCGCCGGGCTCTTGAGTCGCGCCTGCGTCTGCTTGGGCGAAACCATCCGAGCACGCTCGTCTCGTTCAATGTCATGGGTTTCCTCATGCAGCGGCAGAATCGAGCGTCGGAGGCGATGTCGTACCTGCGTGAGGCGTTCGACGTCAGCGGATCGATCCGCAGCGAGGATCACCCCGAGCATCTCGTTCTGCTGATCAACGTGGGCTCGCTCGCGGCGCAGCTCGGCGACGCCGAGCAGGCGGAGCGGTCCTTTCGCGAAGCGATCGAGCGCGTCACGCGGACCCTGGGGGAGGATCACCCGTACTTTGGGCCGGCGATCCAGAGCCTAGGGGATCTGCTTGTTCGCGAGCGCAGGTTCGCGGAGGCTGTCGAACTCCTTTCCGGGGCTGAGGGCGCCTTCCGAAGGAAGGCCGCGATCCGGGACGATGGTGCGCTGGCGCGCTTGCTTCTCAACCTGGGCGTCGCGCGTGCGGAGACGGGGGCGTTCAGCCAGGGCGAGGCGAATCTCATCGAGGCGCACACCGCGTTCGCCACGTCCATCTCGCCGACGAGTCCCCGCGTGCGTCAGTGCGCGGACGCGCTGGTGCGGCTCTACGGGGCGTGGCATGCCGCGGAGCCGGAGGGGGGGCACGATGTCAGGCTGGCGGAGTGGGTCCAGAGGCGTGCGGATGCCGAGCCCCGGGAGGGGCCGGGCGACGGGCCCTGATTCGCGATCGGGGGCGAGGGGGCAACCTTCTCGGTGTCGGTGGGCGTCCGAGGCATAAACAGCTTGCCTGCAAAGCAGTTACGCTCGGACCGGCGGCGGCTGGCTGCTCCCTTGCCCCGGCCCGGGTGGGGGCGGGGGCGGCGGGGAATCGGCGTCACCAAATTGACCGACCCGGGTCGCTTCGCCATATACTGGCGATGTGGCCGGGGTAACAACCCGGTCTTTGGCACCCTGCGGGTGTAGTTCAGTGGTAGAACGTCAGCTTCCCAAG
>DAIQNV010000102.1:0-9089 GCA_036788215.1 Phycisphaerales bacterium
AGAGACGGAGAGACGGAGAGACGAAGTGGGGTGATGGATGGAAACGGAGCTTTTCGCGGCGGTGACGCAGTTCGGGGTGGCGGGGCTGATCGGGTGGATGTGGATGGCGGAGCGGCGGGTGGCTTCCGTGCGGGATCGGCAGATCGCCGAGGCGCAGGAGCGGCTGCTGCGCGAGCGGAAGGAGATGGAGATCCTGATCGGCGTCGTGAAGGAGAACACGCGGGCGCTGGCGGGGCTGGAGGAGAGCCAGCGGACCCTGGCCCAGTCGGTCGAGCGGCTGGGGCTCTTCGTGACGGGGGCGGGGCGGCGGATGCGGGGGGATGGGAGCGGGGTCGGGCCGGGGGTGGGGCCGGGGGTGGGGCCGCGGGGGTGAGGGCGGCGGGCGGGCGGCGTAAAGTGGTGACGATGCGGCGAGGTGCTTCGATCCTGCGGGCGACGGGCGTGGCGGGTGTGCTGCGGGGGTGCTGCACGCTGGCCTGCCTGTTGGGGCTCGCGGGATGCTTCGGCGAGGAGCCGGTGGTGGTGGACGGGGGGGGCGTGGGGATCGTGGGGTCGCGGACGCCCCTGGGTCCGTTTGCGCCGACGACGATGCGGGTGTTCCCACTGACGAACATCGAGGTGGGCCACGACGGGGTGGCGCGGATCGCCCTGCACCTCGAGCTGCGGGACCGCTGGGGCGACACGGTCAAGGCGACCGGCGGGCTGCGGGTGCGGCTGTACCGGTCGGTCGAGGGCGTGAGCGGGCCGGCGGGGGAGCGGCAGGAGCTGGTGTGGGACGTGGACCTCAACGACCTGGGGCTGAACGCGGCGCTCTTTGACCCCGCGACCCGGACCTACCGCATCGTGCTGGGCGAGCTGCCCCCCTGGGCGGCGGAACGGGCGAGGCGGAGCGGGGTGACGCTGGTGGCGGTCCTGATCACGCGGGATGCGGACGGGGGTGAGGTGTCGCTGAGCGATGTGTATCGGTTGGAGGGGTAGGGGGCGGGAAGAGACGGAGAGATGGAGAGACGGAGAGACGAAGTGGGGGAGTGGTGACGGGGGGAGGCACTACCCGCTTCGCGGGTAGTGGCACCGGGCGTCGGTCGTCGTGGAGAAATCGCTGCGCGATGTCTCCACGGCACCCATGGTGGGGGAAGGGGAGGACGGGCTGGGAGCCCATCCCACCGGGGATTGTGACACCCGCCTTCGGTCAGTCCTGGATCAGGCCCAACTGGCGGTACTTTTCGCGGTACTTGTCGGCGAGGGCGGTCTGCTTGTTAGTGAGGTCGATGTCGCGGCCATCGATGAAGGCGTGCAGGACGTGGGTGCGGACCTCGAGGGGGTCGGCGGTGGTGATGATGAGGGTGGCGGACTTGCCGGTTTCGAGGGAGCCATAGTCGCCGGCGACGCCCATGATCTCCGCGGGGCGGAGGGTGATGGAGCGGAGGGCTTCGGCCCTGTCGAGGCCGAAGCGGGCGGCCATGCCGGCCTCGAAGGGGAGGTTGCGGACGTTGCCGTCGCGGTCGGCGGTGCCGAGTGCGAACTTGACGCCGGCGTCGTGCAGGCGCTTCGGGAGCGTGTAGGCGTGGTCGTGGGGCTGGTCGGCGCGCTTGGGGAAGGTGTGGGTGCCATCGAGGATGACGGGGATGTCGTGGCTGTTCAGAAGATCGGCGGCGAGCGGGGCGTCGCGTCCGCCCACGAGGATCATGCGATAGCCCCGCCCGGCGGTCCAGGTGGCGGCGGCGACGATCTGGTCGTAGTCGTTGGCGGTGATGAGGAGGGGGGCCTGGGCGTTGACGACGGGGCGCATCGCCTCGAGGCGGAGGTCGACGGGGTGTTCGCTGTTGCTTTCGCGAGCGGCCTGGTAGGCCTCGGCGTCGTCCCAGAGATCGTTGATCTGGCGGACCGCTTCGTCGATGCGCTTCTGCTGCTCGGCGGCGGGGGTGTCGTTCCACCAGGCGTTGTTGGGTCGCATGCTGGGCCAGTTCATGGCGAGTCCGGCGGTCTTCATGGGGGTGCCGGCGTTGACCTGCATGTCCTCGTTGGTCCAGCCTTCGAGGCGGATGACGCTGACCTGGCCCGGGACGCGTCCGCCGGTGGGGAAGACGCCCGCGAGGAGGACGCCCCCGGAGCGGGCGACGGGGATGAGGGTGGAGTCGGGGTTGACCGCGGTGATGGCCTTGACCTCGGGGGTGACGCCCCCGGTCTCGTTGAAGTCGCGCGTGGCGCGAACGGCGCCGATCTCGACGAGGCCCAGCTGGGTCTCGGGCGCGAAGAAGCCCGGTGCGATGTGCATGCCCCGGGCGTCGATGACGCGGGTGTTGGCGCGGGGGCGGGGGGCTCGGTCGGTGGAGCCCAGGTAGGTGATGCGGCCCTGCTCGAAGGCGAGGGCGGCGTTCTCCAGGGTGTCGCCGGAGGCGGTGTGGATGGTGGCGCCGGTGATGAGGATGGGCTGGGACTGGGGCGGGGCCTTGTGGGTGAGGTCCTGGGCGAGGGAGAGGGGGGAGAGGAGAAGAGCGAGGAGAGAGACGAAGAGACGGAGAGACGGAGAGACGGAGTGGGGGGTGGGAATGGATTGTGTGTGGTTGTTCATGGCTTTGGTTCTCTCTCTCAGCGGTTGTTCATCTGGTAGTAGATGGCGTGGTTGATGATGCCGCAGCCGCAGTCGCCGGGGCGTGGTGCGTCGGGGTGGTGTCCGGAGCGGAGCTTGTTGAGCATGTAATCGGCGAGGATGGCGCGACGGGAGGGGGGTGAGTCGATGCCCTCGCTGCCCTCGGTCTCGTTGGGCGCGGATTCGGTTTCGTCGTCCTTGTCCGCGTCCTTCTTTGGGTTGGCGAGGATCTTCTGGATGAGTCGCTGGCGTTCGGCGCGGGTGCGCTCCCGGTGCTGGGCGTCCTGTTCGAGGCTGAAGTACTGGCGACCGTCGATCCAGGTTTCCTCGCACATGGTGTAGACGGACATGGGGTCGCCGGACCAGACGACGAAGTCGGCGTCCTTGCCCGCTTCGAGGGAGCCGATGCGGTCGCCGATGCCGAGCTGGATGGCGGGGTTGATGGTGACGAAGCGGAGGGCGTTCTCGGCGTCGATGGTGGGGTCGCCGGAGGCGAAGCCATGCGAGTAGCGGGTGGCCTTGGCGGCTTCGAGGTTCATGCGTCGGGCGAGTTCGTCGGAGTCGGAGTTGTAGCTGCTGAGTACGCCGGCCTCTGCCTGGAGGGGCCCGGCGCCGGGGATGGCGTCGACGACCTCGTACTTGAAGGCCCACCAGTCGGAGAAGATGGAGGCGCCGATGGCGTGCTTCTGGACGACTTCGGCGACCTTGTAGACCTCGAGCCCGTGCTGGAAGGTGCCGATGGTGAAGCCGAAGTCTTCGGCGACGCGGCAGAGCATGAGGATCTCATCCTGGCGGTAGGAGTGGCAGTGGACGAGGCGGTCGCCCCGGAGGATTTCGGCGATGGCTTCGAGTTCGAGGTCGCGGCGTGGGGGGGAAAGCGACGGAGCGACGGAGCGACGGAGCGACGAAGTGGAGGAGGCTAGCCACGAAGCCACGGAGCCACGGAGCCACGAAGGGGTGTGGTTTAGAGTCTCTCGAGGGAGCGGATCAGGGCTTGCAGGACTCGATCCGTCTCGGCGAGCAGCGACTCGGTCTGTGGGTGTGGTGGCATCAGGTGCATCGTGGTCGCCAGCTCGTACTGTGTTTTGAGTTCCGCCAGCGAGCCTCGTGCGATCCTGAGGAACCTGAGGTCGTCCGGCAGGCTGTGTCGGGCGTGCCCCTCCGCGATGTTCGACGGTACCGAGACCGCTGCGCGACGCATCTGTTGCGAGAGCCCGTAGGTCTCTTCCTTCGGCAGAGCCTTCGTCGCGGTGTATGCCGCTCGCGCGAGATCCATCGCTTTCTGCCACGCGATCAGGTCCCGGTAGGTTTTCACCGAAGGTTCTGGCATCGTTCCCCACCTCCGTGGCTTCGTGGCTTCGTGGCTCCGTGGCTGCGTCGGCCCGCGCGTGCTCGCCCAGCGGCACCCCCGCGTCCGCCATCCGCCTCATGTACTCCTGCGCCGCGGTGAAGCGGTCGCGGATGATGGTTTCGACGCCCATCCTGGTCTGTGGGTAGCGGCTGGTGTAGTCGTCGCCCCAGTTGGATTGCTTGACGTTCTCTCCGAGGGCGAACTTGATGCCGGGCTTGGCGCCTTCCATGCGCATGTCGTGGGGGTGGCGGGCGCCCCAGCGGACTTTGTGGGTCTGGGACTGGCCTCCGATGGGGTTGGCGGAGCCGTGGAGGGAGAGGACGGTGGTGACGCCCATTGCGAGCTGGCGGTACCAGTTGATGGCTGAGGGGTCGAGGGAGTCTCCGATGCGGACCTCGGCGGTGATGGCCTGGCCTGCTTCGTTGACGCCGAAGCGGAAGAGTGAGGTGTGGGAGTGGGCGTCGACGAGGCCCGGGGTGATGTGCTTGCCTTCGGCGTTGATCACGGTCGCGCCGCGGGGGCGCGCGGGGGCGCCGCGGGCGGGGCCGGCGTACTGGATCTTGCCCCCGGAGATGATGAGGGTGCCGTTCTCGACGATGCCTTGGGGGCCGGAGGTCCAGAGGGTGGCGTTGGTGTAGACGACGGACTGCTGGTCGGGGAGTTCCGCGACCGCGTAGGGGCCGAAGGGGTAGCCCGGGAGGTCCGGGATCTCGGCGGTCTTCGTGTCGTCGTCCTTCTTGTCGGCGTCGTCTTCCTTGGCGTCGGCGACGGCCTCGTCGCGGGTGGCGGTCCACTGGAAGGGCTCGGTGGAGGGGTTGATGCCGGTGCCGCGGAGGGTGCCGTCGGGGTTGAGGGCGCCGGACATGATGTAGACGCCCGAACCATCTTCGGTGTTGGCATCGTCGTCGTCGACGAGGAAGCTGATGCGGTTGCCCTGGATCTCGACCTTGCGGGCGTCGTTGGTGCTGGCGTCTTCGCCTTCGGTGGTGGGGCCTTCGGTGACCTTGATCTTGGCCTTGCCCTCGGCGGAGCCGGTGACCTCAAAGGTCATGGTGAAGGTGGGGCTGTTCCTCGGGCCGACGACGAGGGTCCAGTCGCCATCGAAGTCGATGCCCTTGCGGTCGGCGAGGCGGTGGTGGCGTCCGTTGATGAAGAGGTCGTGGCGCTTGGCGTCCTTGTCGAAGACGGGGGCGGAGGTGACGAGGATGTTGGCGGCCTTGCCCTCTTCGATGGTGCCCAGGGTGCCCGAGACGCCCAGGATCTCGGCGGGAAGGGTGGTGAGCATGGCCAGGGCGTCCTTTTCGGAGAGCCCGGCGTCGATGGCCTTTCGGAGGTTGTCGAAGAACTTCTGGCCCTTGGGCAGTTCGGAGGTCGTGAGGGCGGCGGTGATGCCGGCGCCGACGATGCGGGCGGGGTTGGCGGGTGCGTGCTCCCACTCGAGCATCGCTTCGAGTTCGATGTCCTCCGCCTTGCCCACGGTGGAGACATCGGGCTGCCTGGGGAATCGGAGCGGGAGGACGACGGAGAAGGAGTTGGCCTGGGCCTCACGCTTGAGGGCGTCGAGCCACTTGAACTCCATGCCGTTGCCCACGGTGACGAGCGGGCGGTCGAACTCGCGGGCGATATCGGCGGCGAGGAAGTGCTCGAGCGGGTCCGCGGCGCGGAACATGAGGGGGCGGGAGCGGTCCTCGAGGGGGGTGAGGGCGTTGGGCGCCTCGGGCTGGTTGCCCCGCTGCCAGTCGGCGTCGGAGAGGGTCTGGCGGATGAGGGCGACGGCGCCGGGGTGGCTGGTGGGATAGCCCCGCCGGCCCCAGCCCACGGTCTCGAAGTGGAAGGTGTTGAAGGCGGCGTCGCGGTAGGCCCGGGGCCGGACGGTGGAGGCGTCGGAGGCGGGGTCGTCGGTCGAGACGACGGCGCCGAGGCCCGCGATGACGCTGTCATCGGGGGCGATGCCCGCGGCGGCGAAGCCCAGGTCGCGGAGGCGTTCGCGGTCGGCCTTGGTGAGTCCCTCGCCCGCGAGGGCGCGCCGGTGGGGCATGACCTTCTCGTTCCAGTGCAGGCCCTCGGACTTGTCCATGGGGTTCGGGGCGTCGACCTCGACCCAGGGGTCGATGAAGGCGGCGTAGATGTACTCGCCGGTCAGGTCGTGGGCCCGGGCACCCTCGGGCGGGGTGTAGATGCGCTTGCCTATGGGGCCGGCGTCGATGATGACGCCGTCACGGATCTCCACGAAGCCCGGGGCCCAGACGGTGCCCGGGCGGGGGTGGACGGTGGCGTTATAGAGGACGTGGTGGGTGGGTGTGGCGCTGCGCGGGCCGTTGGGGCGGTCGGCGAGCGGGGAATCGCTGGTGGGCTGGGCGAGGGCGAGGGCCCCTGCGAGAGCGAGGGCGGCGCCGGCGAGGGCGGAGCGTGTTGTGGTGTGCATCGGGCCAGCGTAGCGGATGGCGGGGCTCGGTTGCGGGGCTGTGGTGCCCCGGGGCAGGTACCGGGTGCCGGTCGCCTGGAACGGTGGCGGGGCCGCTATGCTCCGCGCTGGAGCACAGGAGGATTTGTCATGGCGGAGCGGCTGGTCGAGGGGAACGCGGTGATCGGGCAGTCGGGGGGGCCGACGGCGGTGATCAACAGCTCCCTGGTGGGCGTGATCGAGGGGCTGCGGGCTGCGGGGGCGGGGCAGGCGGGGAACCCGATCAAGCGGGTCCTGGGCATGCGGCACGCGGTGCGCGGGCTGACGGAGGACCGGCTGGTCGACCTGACGGACCGGGACCAGGACTTTTTGGACGCCCTGGCGATGACGCCCAGCGCCGGGCTGGGGTCGACCAGGGACAAGCCCGACGCTGCCTACTGCGAGCGGATCTTTCACGCGTGCGAGAAGCACGACATCAAGTACTTCTTCTACATCGGGGGGAACGACTCGTCGGACACCTGCCGGATCGTGAACGAGCTGGCGGACAAGGCGGGGTACGAATTGCGGTGCTTCCATGTGCCCAAGACGGTCGACAACGACCTGATGGTGAGCGACCACACGCCCGGGTACCCCTCGGCGGCGCGGTTCGTGGCGAAGGCGTTCATGGCGGACAGCCTGGATAACGCGAGCATCCCGGGCGTGAAGATCAACGTGGTGATGGGGCGGCACGCGGGCTTCCTGACCGCGGCGAGCGCGCTGGCCCGGAGGCACCCCGATGACGGGCCGCATCTTGTGTACCTGCCCGAGAACGCGTTCGACACGGAGCGGTTCGTGGAGCAGGTGGCGAGGGTGTACGACCGGCTGGGTCGGTGCCAGGTGGCGGTGAGCGAGGGCGTGCAGGACAAGGACGGGACCGCGATCACCAGCAAGCTCTTCGAGGGCGAGACGGACGCGCACGGGAACGTGCAGCTCTCCGGGACGGGGGCGCTCGGGGATGCGTTGAGCACGCTCGTCAAGGACAAGATGAAGGCGGCGAGCGGGAAGGCCCCGCGCGTGCGGGCCGACACCTTTGGCTATCTGCAGCGGTGCTACCCGGACGCGAGCCCCATCGACCTCGACGAGGCGCGGCGGGCCGGGCGGTACGCGGCGATGATCGCGGCGGGGGGCGACCTGGACGGCTCGGTCGCGATCCTGCGGACGGGCAAGGGGTACGACGGCGACGCCTACAAGACCGAGCTTGACCGGATCGACCTGACGCAGGTGGCGGCGAAGACGCGGCACATGGACAAGGAGTTCATGAGCGGTGACAGCGACGTGAGCGAGGCGTTCATCAAGTACGCGACGCCCCTGGTCGGCGAGCTGCCGAACTTTCCCAGGCTTTGAGATCACGCGTGACCGAGGGGCCGGCGTTTGCTGATCGGCTCGTGACGCTCGCGGATGGCGGGCGGGCGGTGCTGCGGGCGCTCGGCGAGATGGACGCGGAGGCGGTGCATGCGCACGTCGTGCGGTGCGTCGGGACGACGGACCAGGTGCTGACGACGCCCGGGGATGTCGCTTCGGTGGGCGTCCTGCGGGACGACTTCGCCCACATCTTCGAGCGCTCGCGCGGGGGGCTGAAGCTGGGTGTGGTGACGCCCGAGGACCGGTGGACGATCCGGGGCACCGCGAGCCTGTCGGTGCGGCGCCGGGTGCGGACGGCGCATGTGGGGACGGTGGGGATGATGCTGGAGCAGGAATGGCGCGGGCGCGGGCTGGGGCGTGTGCTGCTGGAGGCGCTGCTCGCGTGGGCCCGGGAGCACCCGGCGCTCTACCGGGTGGAGCTCGAGGTGCTGGCGACGAACGAGCCCGGGCTGCGGTTGTACCGGGGGTGCGGCTTCGAGGAAGAGGGGCGGAAGCTCGGCGCGTTCCGCCAGGCGGACGGGCGGTTTGTGGACGCGGTGCTGATGAGCGTGTGGGTGGGGTGACGCTCGCTCGTGGCTCTGGTCTTTATCCCTTGGTCTTGCGGAACTCGATGATGCCGGTGCGGACCATCTCGCCGGTCATGGGGTTGGGCTCCCAGAACTCGAGGTCGTAGCCATGGTCGCGCATGGTGTAGACGTTCTTCAGCGTGCTCTCGCCGAAGGGGGAGGTCGTCTTGCCGGTGACGACGAGGGAGCCGTTGTCCATGGTGCCGGTCTGGATGGTCTGGGCGGTGGACATGGTGTCCATCCAGACGGACTGGTACTCGCCGGTCTGGCGGTTGAAGCCCATGACGCCCATGCCGTTGAGGGGCATCGACTGGCCCGCGAAGGTGAAGGTCATGTCGAGCGTGGTGAGGACGAAGCGACCGTCGAGGGTCATTTTGGCGGTGCTGGTGCCCTCGGAGACCTCGGGGTCGCCGGTGGGGTCCATCCAGAATTTGGCGGTGAGGTCGTAGTCGCCCGCCATGTCGCGGAGAATCTGGTGCTGGCTGGTGGGCTGCGAGGCCTGCTGCATCATCTTGATGATGGCGGCGGGGTCGGCACCCATCATGTCCTGCGCGTCGGGCTGTGCGTGGGTGTGGTCGCTTTCGTCGGGGTGGTCGCCCGGGTGCGCGTTGACGGCGGTGAGGGCGAGGGCGAGGCCTGCGAGGGAGGCGATCGAGAGAACAGCAGCGGTGGCGGTGCGCATGGGTGGGTTCCTCCGGGTTCGCGCCCTTCGGGGGTGGGCGGTCCTTCCAGTGTGGTGAGGGGGAACCCTACCACGCAAGCGCAAAGTGGCGAACT
>DAIQNV010000103.1:0-8947 GCA_036788215.1 Phycisphaerales bacterium
CATTGATCTCGAGCTCGTAGTTCGCCTGGGTCAGCCCGTTGAAAAACCCGGTGTCGAACTCAGCCGACCCGCCGGCGCCGATCAGCCGGGTCACATCACCCGCCGACTGCCCGCCAGCCACCGCCCGGTACACCTGCGTGCCCGTGTCGTAGCTGCGCAAGAGATCGCTGTACGTAAAGGACGCCACCGGGCCGGCGATCGCCGATCCCGCGAGGGCGCACAAGGCACCCATGCACACATGTCTCATCGAATCTCCTCCTATGTCGCGCCGGGAATCGGCGCACCCGTGAACCGTGTCTGTGCCGCCAGCGCTCTCCAACGCTCCGCGGCCGTCTTGTCTCTGGGCTAAAGGTACCACAACCGCCCCCATGAAACGCACGGGGAAAAGTGCCCGATTCTGGGCTTGATCCTATCAAAATCCGGATGCAGTTCGGATGAAGCCATCCTCGATAGAGTGCCCGCATGCCCACACTCTCGCTGACCTGTGCCGACCTGCACCTGGGCGTCTCGACCGACCTGGGGGGTGGCCTGACCGACTTCTCGATCGCGGGGCCCGACGGGCGGTACGCGCTCCTCCGCCCCACCCTCGCCCACCCCGAGACCTCCGCCGACCTCGCCTGCTACACCCTCGCCCCCTGGTCGAACCGGATCCGGGACGCCCGCTTCCGCTTCCGGGGCGTCGAGCACCGCCTCACCGCCAACGCGCCTGACGGGACCGCCCACCACGGGCTCGTCTCCGACCACCCGATGACGATCGTCGACCGGACCCCCGCGTCGGTGCGTCTCGCGTTCGACTCCGCCCGGTCGGACACCGCGTCGGACTACCCCTTTCCCTTTCGTGTGGGCCTGCGCTACGAGCTCGCGCCCGATCGCCTGGACGCGGAGCTCACGGTGACCAACACCGGCGACGCCCCCTGCCCCGCCGGGGGAGGCTTCCACCCGTTCTTCCCGCGCACGCTGTGGGATACCGGGGACGACTGCACGCTCGAAGCGCAGGTGGAGGCCCGCTACCCCGCGGAACGCTGCCTGCCCACCGGTCCGGCGCAGCCCGACGCGGCGTGCGCCACGCTGAGCGCCGGGGCACCGGTGCGGGAACTCGTGGGCCTCGATGATTGCTTCCAGGGCTTCGCGGGCGCGATCGTCCGCTGGCCCGCGTCGGGGATCGCGATCGCCCTCGAAGCGAGCGCGACGCTGGGCCACCTCGTCCTGTACACCCCGGGCACCCCGACGGGCGGCGCCCGCCCCTGGTTCTGCGTCGAGCCGGTCAGCCACGCCACCAACGCGTTCAACCTCGCTGAAGAAGGCATGCGGGGCACCGGCGTCCGCACGCTCGAGCCGGGCGAAACGCTCACCATGTCGATGGCCCTCGTCATCTCCCGCGACCAAGCCTGAACCCCAGCCCCACCCCAGCCCCCACCCACGGACCCCACCCACGGACGCAGCGCATGACCACCTACCTGCTGAAGACCGAGCCCGACGACTACAGCTACGACGACCTCGTCCGCGACGGGACCACAAAGTGGACGGGCGTCGCGAACGCTGCGGCCCAGAAACACATGCGGTCGATCAGGGCGGGCGACCACGCCTTCATCTACCACACCGGGGGCGAGAAACGCATCGCGGGGCTCGCGAAGATCACCAGCGACGCCCACCCCGACCCCGAGAACCCGGGTCAGACCGCGGCGGGCGAGCCCAAGTCCGTCCTGTTCGATCTCGAGGCGGTGAAGCCCGCGAGGAAGTCGTGCACGCTCGCGGACATCAAGGCGGACGAGCGGTTCGCCGACTTCGTGCTGGTCAAGCAGGCTCGCCTCAGCGTGATGCCGGTGCCTGCGGACCTCGCCCGGGCGATCAAGGCAATGGCGGGTCTGTAGAGCGCCCCTTGGTGCGCATGATCAGCTCCGCCCGGCCCACGAGCCTCGGGCCTTCCTGTGCCCCCCACGCCCACCAGCTCACCCGGTCCACCCACGCGCCGAGCCCGCCCACGACCCCCGCCCCGGGCCCCAGGACGCCCGCCAGTTCGCCCGGGTGCAGGACGCCCGCGAGCACCACCCGCTCGCCCGGTGCCTCCGGGTCAAAGAGCCTGCGGGCTGTGGGCCAGGGCTCCCCGCCCACGCCCCCGGCGCTCTTCACACCCAGCACCGACCAACGGGCGCCGGGGCCCCCGAGGCCCGCCCAGCTGACGACCGCCTCCGGGCCGAAGACCGCGGCGCCCGCGGAGGGCGTCGGGAGCCGGATCAGCGCCCGACCCTCGTTCGTCTCGAGCCCGACCCCGCCCGCTGCGGTGCCCGAGAGGCCCGCCCACACCCGGCTCGCAGCGGCCCGTGCCGCGTCGCCCGCGTCGCACGCGTCGTCGAGGCGAGCACCGACGAGGAGCTCCCCCCGGAGGGAGGCGGGGTCGGGCCGGCCTCCATCCGGGGTTCGCGCGCCCCGTCGCACCGCGAGCAGCCCGGTTTCGGGCCCGCAGGCTTCGGGCAGGCCTGTGAAGACGCCCTCCAGCACGGCGCCGACGAGCACGCCCGCCCAGCGCGAAGGGTCGAGCGCCCCGGGCGTTGCGGGGTCGGTGCCGACGCGCCCGAGGAACGCCAGCGAGCACTCCGCGAGCAGATCCTCCGCAGCGATCGCGGGCAGGCCCGCGACGCGGTGGTCAAACGGGCGGGCGGTGTCCATCGCAGCAGCAGCCCGCCACCCGCCGGGGACGCGACGGATCGTCGCGGCGAGCGTCTCAAGCCCTTGCGCGGCGCGGGGGCGATAGGCGAGAGCGACGGTGCCCTCGTTGAGCCCCGCTGCGGCGCTGCCGGGCTCCGCGAGGGGCGCGAACGGGGCGTCGCTCGCGCCGGAGCGCAGGGCACGCACGAGCCCGGCCCGCATCGCATGGGCGTCGCGCGGCGCGAGCACGAGGACCCAGGCGTCGGCGCCGGGCTCCGGGAGGATCGAGGCCCGGTAGGCCCCGTCCTCGATCGCCAGTTCGGTGATCCCCGCGATGACCCCGCGCGGGACGGGGGCGAGGGCACGACGGAGTCGGGTCGCGGTCTCCCGGTCGATGACCGACGCGACGACCCAGGCGGGCTCCGCGTCGGCGCGGGCGAGCCCCGACATCGCGAGCAGCACGCGACGACCCATCAGGGCGCGGACCGCGTCGGTCGGCGTGAGGTCGAGCCGGGCGGCGAGGTCGCGCCAGGCGCGGGCGGTCTCCCGGACGAGGCCGGTCGACTCCAGGGCGCCGACGAGCGCCGACCCCTCGGCGCGGTCGCACTCGGAGGCGAGGTCGTCCAGCACGACGACCAGTTCCGCGCCGCCCGGCGCGAGCGCCGCAGCGGACCAGGGCGAGCCCTCCGCGAGCCCGGGGGCACGCCCGGCGTGGTTGGCATGGGCAGCGTGGGCGGGGCTCGCGACGACCATGATCGCGAGGACTGCGGAGTGGATCAGGGTGCGGAGCGGCACGGAAGGGTCAGGGCTGCCGGGGCGTGCCGGCGGGCGTTGATTCCGACCAGAGGTCGGGCAGGTCGATGCTGGGGGCCCTGCGGAGGAGTCGGGCCCGCTCGTCATCGAGGAGGAGGTCGGCTTCGGAGCCTTCCTCGGTCAGGCGGACCTGCGATGCGACGAGGGGGTGCTCGATCAGCGCCCGGAGGTCGGCAGCGAGCATGGGCCCGGTGATGAGCATGGGCGGGGACGCGGGGAAGGTGAACTCAAGCCCATCGTCGAGCCCGCTGCCCCCCGCCATGATGCGCGGAGAGGACGCGGCGCGGGCCCGGGCCTCGATGTCCGCGACGCTCGGGCTCAGGCCCAGGGAGCCCGAGCCCAGGAGGGAATCGGTGAGCCCACGGACCTCGCGGGCGGCGTGGGCGAGGCGCTGCTCGGATGCGGCGCGGTCGGTCTCGACCGCTTCGGCGAGCGTCGCGACCGGGGCGTCGACGGGCGTGAGCCGCAGGGCATCGGGACTGAGGCGGTGCACGATCGCGACGCCCGACAGGAGCGCCAGCCCGCAGGCGGCAAGGGCGTAGCGGGTGCTCCTGACCTTGGCCCGCTCGCGGCGCTTGAGGAAACGCCGGCGGTGGGCGACCTCGCCCAAGATCGTGTCGGTCAGGTCGGGCGCGTGCAGGTCGCGCCGGAAGAGGGCGGTGATGTCCTCGCCACCCCGGGTCTCGGTGTTGTGCCCCCCACTCCTGGTCATGAGCCACCCCCCTCGGTGCGATCGCGGGCGCCGTTCTCCACAGCGGCGCCGAGCAGTTCGAGCCGGTCGGCGGAGGACTCGTGCGCGAGCATGAGCTCGCGGAGCTTGCGCCGGCCCCGGTGCAGGTGGCTCTTGACGGTGCCCTCGGGGATGCCCATCTGCTGGGCGATGAGGGCGATGGGCCAGCCGGACTGGTGGAAGAGGACCACCGCTTCGCGCTGGTCGGGGCTGAGCCTGAGAAGGGCCCGCTGCAGGGCGTCGTGGGCGACGGAGCGGGCCTCATCGGTCTGGGCGGCGCCCTCGGGGTCGCGCTCGTCCCGACCCGTCGCGCTGGCGGCGCCGACGGTGTCGGAGTCGAAGACCGGGCGCATCTTCTGGGCCTGATTGAGGTAGAGCCGGCGGGCGATGGTGAAGGCCCAGGTGCTGAAGCGGTAGCGCTCGTCGAAGCGGTCGAGGTTGGTCAGGACGCGGACGAACGCCTCCTGCACGACATCCTCCGCGGTCTCGGGCTTCCCGCACATGCGGAGGATGTAGGCGTAGAGCGATTTCTGGTGGTGGCGGATGAGCATGGCGGCGGCGGCCCGATCGCCCGCAGCGGCGGAGCGGATCAGGTCGCGTTCGCTCAGGCGGTCCATCGGGGGCCTCCGGTCAGGGCTGCCGCGTGGGGCCGACCCATGGGCGGGCCCTGTGCGGACCCCTGAATCTACCACGGGGGGTGGGGTGCAGTTGCGGGTGAACGGAAGATTGGGCGGGAATGGGGCGGGATCCTATCGTTTTGCGAACGGAGGGGATCCAAAAGCGACAGCGGGCCGAGGCTCCGCCCCGGCCCGCTGTTTCGGCTTCCTATCCACTCGGTGCCGAGTGTGGGGTCGTCGTTGCTCAGGCGGCCTTGCGGCGGATCCGGCCCACGGTGCGCTGGTCCTCCGAGGCGCGGGCCTCGGGGTCGAGGAGCATGACCTCGACGAGTTCGAGGGGATCGACCGCCCAGAGGTCGGCGCCGATCTCCTCCGCGAGGCCCTCGGCGCGGTTGAAGACGCCCCCGCCCACGACGATCTGCGTGCCCGGGCAGGCGTTGATCTCGCGGAGGGAGTCGATGGTGCCCCGGATGCCGGGAAGGTCGGCAGCTGCGGAGCAGAACATCAGGAGGACGTCGGGTCGGAAGGAGTGGGTGTGGGCGATGATCTCGTCCGCAGCGATACCCCCGCCGGCGAAGGTGACCTCGAAGCCGTGACGCTCGAGGAGGTCGACCGCGATCTGGGCGCCGAGTTCCTCCGCTTCGGAGGGCCCGCAGAAGGCGGCGACGCGCCGCCCGGTGCCCTCGCCGGGCTGGGTGAGGTCGAACCGGGCCCCGGTCTGGTCGACGAGGACGCGGAGGAGGCGGACCGCCATGTGCTGGCTGAGGTTGGTGAG
This sequence comes from Phycisphaerales bacterium, assembly GCA_036788215.1. Taxonomy (GTDB): domain Bacteria; phylum Planctomycetota; class Phycisphaerae; order Phycisphaerales; family UBA1924; genus DAIQNV01. Next base: position 5,582 of record DAIQNV010000103.1, read on the forward strand.
CTGGTCGTTGCGGTGAAGGCGGTCGACGAGCTCGTAGGTGGGCCAGAACAGCTCCTGGTGGAGCCGCTCGGGCTCGACGCCCTCCTTCAACTGGCCTTCGACGATGGCCCGTGCGGTCGGGCGGTCGCCCTCGATGAGGGCCTCGAAGAACTGCTCGATGAGAACTTCCGTGTTCATGTGCTGCGCGCCCCAGATAAGGCTCTTGGTTCGCGGCACGGCTCCACCGGCCCGACCCTCCCTGGTTGTGACCCTCCGTCGTCTCCGCGACGGTTTCCCCCAGCCGCGTCTCTGGCCGACCTTGGCCCGGTGACGCGTTGGACAGGCGTGAAATCGGCGTCGCGCAGGGGTTACGGGAAATTCAGCACCCTGTGCGCACCGGGGGCGTCCGAGAGCGCAAAACCGGCTCCGATAGCGTCGGCGGGGGTGTTGTTTCTCGGACTTACGGGCCTTGGTCACGGGCTTTATGGGCCCGTTGGGCGCGGTATAGGACCTCGTTGCGGGGCGTTTACCCGGACGCGGGTCAGGCCGGCTTGACCGCGCGGTAGACGGCGCACACCCCGAGTGTCAGAGATTGCGCGGTCGCACCGGTCAGTCCGGCCTCCTGGAGGAGGGCGAGCATGTCCTCGCGCGACAAAAAAGTCTCGACCGACTTCGGAAGGTAACGATACGCGCCGGAACGGTCACCTGAAATGAGGGTGGCGGTCCAGGGCATCACCTTGGAGCAGTACAGATCGTTCCCGAAGCGGACGAGGGGGTTCCGGGGGCGGTCGAACTCCAGGATGACGAGCCGGCCCCCGGGGCGGAGGACGCGGGCGAACTCCTGAAGGGCGTCGGCGGGGCGCTGGACGTTGCGGATGCCGTAGGCGATCGTGAGGGCGTCTATAGAGGAGTCGGCGAGGGGGAGGTGGTGGGCGTCGGCCCAGAGGTACTCGAGCTTGCCCGCCTGGGCGGAGGGGCGGGTGGCCCTTTTGACGCGGGCGAGGTCGAGCATCTCCCGGGTGAAGTCGAGCCCGATGACGCGGGAGGCCTCTGTCCTCGCGAGCAGTTCGGTGAGGTCCCCGGTGCCGCAGGCGATGTCCGCGACGGTGTCCCCGGGCTGGATGGAAGCGGCCCGGACCGCGGCTTGACGCCACAGCTGGTCGAGGCCCAGGGAGTGGAGGCGGTTATTGAGGTCGTAGGCCCCGGCGATGGCGGCGAACATGTTGCGGACGCGCTCCGCCTTGTCCTCCCGGGCGTGGGGGTTGGCGAGGTCGGGGGCGGTCCATGCGGGAGATTGGGCGGTGGTGGCCGGCGGACGAGAGAGGGATGAGGGTGGGTTTATGGACATGGGCGGAGGGGGCTGGGGGTAGAGTCCTCGGATATCTCCGGGGCGGATTGGTCCCGGCTGGTTCGACACGCGAGCGGAGGACGATGCGATGCGCGGGAACGGTAGCCGACGGAACCGGTGGGGTATGGGGCTCATGGCGCTCGCGGGTGCGGGGCTCGGGCTGGCGACCGGGTGCGCCATCAACGAGGCGACGGGCCAGCGTCAGTTGCTGGTCATGGATAGCCAGAGCGCGATCGCGATGGGGGCGGAGGCGGCGCCGCAGTTGACCGCAGAGTACGGCGGGGCGGTGAGCGATCGCGTCGCGACGGCGTATGTGACGGAGGTGGGCGCGAGGCTGGCGGCGGTGACCGAGGGGGACAACCCGGGCCTGCCCTGGGAGTTCACGCTCCTCGACAGCGATGTGATCAACGCCTTCGCCCTGCCCGGGGGGAAGGTGTTCATCTCCAAGGGGCTGGCGGCGCGGATGCGGAACGAGGCGCAGCTCGCGGGCGTGCTGGGGCACGAGATCGGGCACGTGACCGCCAACCACGTGAACGACCGGATCGTGCAGAACGCGGGGGCGCAGCTCGGGGTGCAGCTGGTGACCGCGTGGCTGGGCGGGGGCGAGCCCGGGCTGACCTCGCAGATCGCGCAGACGGTGGTTCCCGTGGCGGGGCAGGGGATTGTGCTCAGGTTCAGCCGCGAGCAGGAGCTGCAGGCGGACTCCCTTGGGATGCGGTACATGGCGCGGGTGGGGTACGACCCGGCGGGGCAGTTGCAGGTGATGCGGATCCTGCGGGACGCTGCTGGTGGGGGGGGAGGCGTGGAGTGGATGGCGACGCACCCCTTGCCTCAGACGCGTATCGAAGCCATCGAGAGCCTGCTTTCGGGCGAGTACGCGGGGATGCGCGGGGAGTACTACCCGGAGCGGTTTGAGGAGCGGATGCTGAGCCGGATCGGGCGGGTCGAAGTGAACGCGGAAGGGCTGGGCGATCCGGTGCACTGGTGCGGCGTGTGCGCCCTGGACGCGGGCCGGGATCAGGCGAGCCTGAAGACGCGGGCCCAGTTGCCATAGGCGAAGCCGGCGCAGTCGTCGTCGGACCAGCCCCGGTCGCGCAGGGCGTCGAGCAGGCGGGGCAGGTGCTCGGGGCGGTCAAGGTCCTGAGGCAGCTTGTCCGCCGCGAAGCCCCCGTCCATATCCGAGCCGAGACCGACGGCGCGCCGGTGGCCCGCGAGGGTGCAGACATGCTCGATGTGCGCGACCGCGTCCGCGATCGTGGCGCGCCGGTCCTCGGTGGTGAGGAACCTCGTGAAGAGATTGAGCCCGATGACGCCCTCGCGGGCGACGATCTCCTTGATCTGGTCGTCGGTCAGGTGGCGGTGGTCGGCCTCGTTGAGCAGAGCGGCGCAGTTGGAGTGCGTCGCGACGACGCGGGCCCGGGCGCGGTCGAGCAGTTCTGCAGCGCTGGTGCGGTTGAGGTGGCTGAGGTCGTGGACGAGGTCGAGGCGGTCGATCTCGGCGACGAGTTCGCGCCCGGGGTCGGTCAGGCCCTTGGGCTCGGTGACCGTGTTCCCGTGGGCGTAGCGCCCGGGCCTGGCCCAGGTGAGCCCGACCGCGACGACGCCCGCTTCGGCCCACTCCTCGAGGTCGCCCGGGGTCTCGATGGGGTCGGCGTTCTCGACAAGGACGCCCAGGCGCGGGGTGGCGGAGGCGTCGATGGCGTCGCAGTGGAGCGGGGCCACCGCGCCCGCGGCGATCCACGCCTGGTAGAGCTTGAGCTGGCGCAGCCCGGCCCGCCGGGCGGCGAGGGCGTCCCCCGCGGGGTAGGCGGCGGCGTCGGCTTCGGGCGTGGTGTCCGGGTCGATCGGCTCTGTGAAGACGGTCGCGAGGCAGGCGGCGATGGGTGCGGCGCGGAGGGTGGGGAGCGTGACCGCTGCTGGGAGGAGCCTGCCCCGGCAGTCATCGAGCGCCGCGTGGAGGTCGCGGCCCAGTTCGGCGAGGTAGGCGAGATCGAGGTGGGCGTCGAAGAAGCCCGGGGTGTTGGGGGGCGGCGGGTTCG
>DAIQNV010000104.1:0-8895 GCA_036788215.1 Phycisphaerales bacterium
TCGGCACGCTCGTCATCACCGACGACAACGGCGACACGCTGACCGCGGATGTCGTCGGCGCGTTCCGCATCTTCGGCGGGGCGGTGTCGTACGAGGGGCAGCTCACGAACGTGTTCTTCAACGACAACAGCGGGGACATGAGCTTCGATGGCTCGACGAGCGGGTCGTTCTCGACCGCGTTCGCCGCTTCGCCCCTCGATGGCTCGATCCTCAACCTGTTCTTCAACCCGGGCAACTTCTTCGGCACCGGCTTCACGAACCAGTTCACGCTCTCGAGCGGGCTGATCGTGCCGGCGCCCGGTTCGCTCGCGGTGCTCGGAGCCGCGGGCCTCGTGGCCCGTCGCCGGCGTCGCTGAGCGAGCGGCCAGCGCGTCCCCTGGTTTCACTCACCCCGCGTCCGCGCGGGGTTTTTTCTGCGCCCGGACGGGACCGGCGAGGCCAAAAACAACACCGCCCCGCGTGAACGGGGCGGCGTTTCGTTCGATCGAGTCTGCCGGACGGGATCAGCCGCCGGTGGCCTGGGTGCCGGACTCGCTGGAGGCGATCTGCGCGGTCTCGCAGGCGGCCTTCTTCTCCTCGGTGCAGCCCTCGGCGGAGGTGGCGCACTCGGCCATCTTCTCGGCGGTGCAGGCCGCGACCATCTCGCCGCACTCGGCGGCCTTCTCAACGGAGCAGGCCTCGCCGGACTCGTTGGCGACCATCAGGATCTCGACGCTGCCGGCGTTGCTCTCGGAGGCGTCGCCGCAGGCGGACTTCTCAGCGGAGCAGGAAGCGGCCTCGGTGTTCGAAGCGAGGACGACCGCGGAGTCGGAGCCGCACTCCGCCGCCTTGTCGCTGCACTCCGCGACCATGTCCGAGCACTCGGAGACCTTGTCGGCGCAGGCGCCCGCGTCCTCGGTGCTGGAGGCCAGCGCGACGACCGCGTCAGCGGCACCGGACATCGGACAACAGCCCGGCCTTTCGGCGGCGGCCGCGAGGACGGTCTGGCTGTCCTGCGACTTGCTGCACTCGCCCATCATCTGGGTGCTGACGCCATAAGCGCCGAGGCCAGCGGCGGCCGCCGCGATACCGACGATCAGAGACTTCGAAATCATGTCAACCTCCGTGAGACCTGGTCGTGGTCTGGTCTTGAGTATGTCTGTCCGCCCGGAACAGCGGGCCCGGAAACGCACGGCGCGCGGACCGTGCCCGCCTGAAGGAAACACCGTACCTGATCGGCTATTCCCATGCGACAGAATCGATGGGTCGGAGAGGAACAACCGGGAAAACACCCGGGTGGGGTGGGGGTGGGGGTGTGGGTGCCGGTGAGGGCATAAAGCATCCGCGATCGCGGGCGATCGTTCTCGGACAGTCTATGGGCGAGGGTGACGGGGTTGGGGGTGTGGGGGGACCGGAGCCGGGGTCCGGCGTCTCGGGGCTCAGGCCCGGGAGATGCTGGCGGTCAGCAGGCGGACCGTGGTGTCCCCGCGCTCCATGACGATCGCGACCCGCATGTCGCGGGCCTCGCCCAGGGGGACGGGGACCGTGTCGAGCAGCCCGCCCGAGCGGAACCGGGCGAGGGTGGCGAGCTCGTTCCCCGCCTCGTCCAGCTGCACGACGCGGTAGGACGCGGTCGCGCCCTGGGGGAGCCGGTAGCAATAGAGGCGGGCCTCGTTCCAGTCGGGGTTGACCCACACCGCGGCCTGGGCGTCGAGGGCGATCTCTTTGGAGCCCTCTTCGACCTCGAACATGAACTGCTGGGTGCGGGGGTCGAGCAGGGTGTCGCGGATGTGGGCGACGCCGATCGTGTCGATGAGACGGGCGACGCTGGCCTCGCTCTTGAAGGTCCGGTACTCGCCCTGCAGCTGGAGCTGCACCGCGCCGAGGGCGACGACCGCGACGCACAGCCCGATCGCGCCGGCCCGCCACGCGGGATGGACCCGGCGGGGACGGGCGATGGTGGGGGCGCGACGCCCCGCGCTGTGGCGGACCGCGCCGCTCAGGGTGCCCTCATCGGGCGCAGTGCCTGCGGGCGCCGGCACCGGGCGGGCCGGTTGGCTCTTGGCGACTTCGGACATGACCGCGCCCACGACGCGGGCCCGGAGCGGGAGCGGGGGCTCTAGATCGGGGAGCAGCTCCTCGACGACCGCGAAGCGGGCCTGCTCCTCGATCACCATACGCCGGACCTCGGGGTCCGCAGCGTCCAAGGCCTCGCTGTAGGCGAGGGCGTCCTCGTCATCGAGCAGGCCCATCGCGTAGAGGACAGCCGAGTCGAGAAGCTCGGCGGTGTCCGGGCGGGGTCCCCGCCAGAGGGTGTCGTTGGTGTTGTATGTGTTCTCGGAACTCATGACGGGACTTCCTCGCCGACGCGTTCTCTCAATCGAACCAGCGCCCGGCTGAGCGCTGATTTTACTGTGCCCAGGGGGGTTCCCAGCTCCTCCCCGATCTGACGGAGGGTCTGACCCCCCAAGTAGGCTCTGGTCACGACGGTCCGCTGCAACTCCGGCAGCGCGTCGATCCTGGACATGAGCCTCTCGAAGCTCTCGCCACGCACCAGACGTTCCCCAACTCCGGTGGTGGCGGCCTCTCCCAAGGTCGAGGGCTCTTCCATACTTACGGCGCTGACCCGCGAGCGGGTCCGTCGAAGTTTGTCAACGAGGTGCCTTCTCGCAATCAACATGACCCAGGTGACGAGGGCCGCCTTGTTGGCGTCGTAGCGATCCGCTGTGCGCCACAGACGGACGAAGATTTCCTGCACCGCGTCCTCAGCCTCCGCTCGCGTGGGCATCGCCTGGAGCGCCATTTTGTAGACGAGGGAGCCGAACCGGTCGTAGAGCTCCGCGACCGCGGCTTCGTTATCGGCCGCGACGCCCGCCATGAGTTCCGCCTCGTCCGCGGTGCGGTGAACGGTGTCGGCGCGACGCCCCGAGGTCTCACCGGGGGAGGCCGGCTTCGGGGCGGGCGACTGATCGTCCGGCGCGGGGTTGGGGTCTTCGCTCGTCATGAGAAGTTCGGGGTCGTTCCATGCTCCGGGACGGCTGCGGTACGCAGCGTACCGGGAACCGGGTCAGGCTTGCTAGCGGGGTGTTGGCATTTCACCGGATGCCGGGGTGTATTATGGGCGATTTTCCATGTGTCGGATCGTTTGTGCCGGGGGTTGCCGGGTGGGAAGACTGGGGAATCCGCGTGAGTTGTCTTGTGCGGCTCCGCTCTGCGAGGTAGCATGGGGGTTGGGAATCCGCCCAAGTCTGCCGTGCTCGTGGACGGCAGGAGGTCACTGTGCCAACGCGGACACGTCAATCCGGTGTTGATGACTCGCCTTGGCGGGGGGAAGCCTCGGTGCGTGCGCGCGGGTTCACTTTGATCGATGTGATGGTGTCGCTCGCGGTGATCGCGGTCCTGATCGCGATCATGGCCCCCAGCCTGAAGGCTGCTCGGGAGGCGACGCGGCGTGTTGTGTGCGCCTCGAACACGCGACAGATGGGCCTCGGGCTGCAGATGTACGCGGATGCGAACCGCGGGCTCGTGCCGGACAGCCGGCTCCTCAACCGTTCGCAGCACGGGGCGGCGACGCTGCCTTCAGAAGACATGATCGTGATCCGGCTTGCGGATCCGCAGCGGTCGGACAGGCCCGGGCCCTGGGATGGGCTGGGGCTGCTCTTCGAGGATGGCTACCTGACCGCAGGCGAGATCTTCTATTGCCCGTCGCACCCGGACGAGGAGCGGTTCCCGAAGTACGCCTCCGCGTTCATGGGGCGCACGGACAAGACCGAGGGCGTGGTCGAGGTCGTCAGCAACTACCAGTATCGGGGGCTTGGGCCCAAGGGTGAGCGGGACCTCTACCGCATGCCCACCGGCGCGGCCCTGGTCTCGGACGCCCTGGGCGGGCTGGGCTGGGTAAACCACGAGCAGGGCGTGAACGTGCTGCGGGCGGGTCTGAGCGTGCGGTGGTTCGGGGAGTCCGAGGGGATCAGCGGGGACATCCTGCTCGGGCGGTCCGGCGGCGCTTCCGGGGCGGGTGTGGTTCCCAGCGTGGACGACGCGTGGCGGTCGCTCGACCGGGGCATCGACGAGCAGCACCCCGATCAGCCCGGCGGTGCGCACGGGCAGGGTCGGGGCCGCTAATCTGCGGCGATGCAGATCACCACACGCAGCGTTCTTTCCTCTCTTCTGATCTCGATGTGCTCGGTTGCCGGTTTGGGCCGGGTTGCCTGCGCCCAGTTGACGCCCGACCGGGTGTACTACGGGGTCGACCGTTCGATGCCCATGACGGTCGCGGTGCCCGAGGGGGCGGAGGGCGAGGTCTCGATCCGGCTGCTGTCGGCTCCGTCGGCGCAGAGTGTTGAGGAGGCGGCTGCTGCGGAGGGGGGGGTGGACCTGGCGACCTTGTTCCCGTCGCTGTGGACGGAGAAGCGTCGGTCGGTGGTGTGGGCGCAGCTTTATGTGGGGGATGTGCCGGTGGGGGCGGGCGTCGTGCTGCAGCCCATGATCTCGCCCGACGTGGCGGAGCTGATCGACCCCCGGACGGGCGCGCCGGCCCAGGACCCGCGTTCGGCGGAGGTGTACTTTGAGAGCGACATGCTTCGGGCGATGTTCGAGCAGAACATGGTGCAGAGCCCGGATCGGCGGGTGACCTACTCGGGGATCCGCGCGTGGGCGGACCGGAATGTCGTTCTCGAGACCAGCGCCGGGGAGATCGTGATCCGGACGCGTCCGGACGCGGCCCCGAATACCTCGTTCAACTTCATCCAACTCGCCGAGGGCGGGCTGTACACGGGGATCGAGGTGCACCGCGTGGTGGCGGCGCTGCCCAACGGGGCGCCGTTCGTGATCCAGGCGGGCGACCCGACGGGGACCGGGGCGGGCGGGCCCGGCTTTTTCGTGGACCTTGAGAAGAGCAACCTGCCCCACGACTACGGGGTGGTCTCGATGGCGCGATCGAGCAGCCCGAACTCGAACGGGTCGCAGTTCTTCATCTGCCTGAGCCGTGAGGGGACCGCGTTTCTCGACGGTCGGTACACCGCGTTCGGGCAGGTGATCTCGGGCGCGGACGCGGTCACGCGGATCGCGGGCGTGGAGGTGGGGGAGGGCGACCGCCCGGTGGAGCCCCCGGTGATCGAATCGGCGCGGACGGTGCCGGCGGCACCGTACGGGACGGGGCCCGCGCCGATCACGCGTGCGACGGCGGGGGAGCGGTAGTGGGGCCGGACCGGGGCCTTGTTAGAAGGTGATGGCGACGCTGGCGACGAGGGCGAGGGCGGGGTCGAGGTCTTCCCGGTAGATCGTGTTGTCGTCTGCGTTGATGAGCTCGAACTGGGACCAGACCTGCGCGCCGAGTTCGAGTCGGAGTGAGAGCCACTGCTCGTAGTTCCACTCGACGAACCCGGCGGCGATGATGGCGAAGTCCTGAGCGACGCCACCGGGGATGGGCCCGTCGTCGTCGAGGCGGAACTCCCGGCCCTCGAAGGCGGCGACCGCGCCGTAGCGCCAGCTCTCGTCGTGCTGGTAGCCCAGCTGGAGGCCCAGGGGGGCGGTCTCGAGGGTGAGCCGATCGTTGATCTTCCACTCGACCACGGGGAGGGGGATGACCTCGTAGTCGCCGTCGAGGCCGTTGCGGACGCCCAGCGCGACGCCCAGCGCGAGGGTTTCGCTGATCTGGTAGCGGAAGCCCAGTCGGATGGTGGCGGAGAGCGACTCGTCGAAGTCGGCGCCGGCCTCGTAGGAGGCGGTGATGCCGGTGCCGACGATGAGGGAGAGGTCTTCGGAGGTGCGGATGAGGGCGGTGGCGCCGAGGCTGTAGGTCTGCACCGCTTCAAACGGGCGCTCGGTGCCGGCGACGGTGGGGATGAGCCGCTCGGAGCCCTCGAAGTCGTAGACCGCGTATTCGGCGGAGGTGGAGAGGTTCAGGACGAGGCGCGGGCCTGTGATGATGGTGGCGCCGATGGATCCATCGGTGCTGAGGACGGAGAAGCTGTTGGCGCTCCCGCTGGGCTGGGTGTCGAAGCGGGCGCCGATGCGGGTGTCGGCGTCGAAGCGGATGATGGGGAACGAGGGGGCCTCTGCCCGGTCGGGGGCGGCGCCGGCGAGGGTGTTGGCGCCCGGGCTGGTGCGTGTGTCGGGTCGGGGCCGGTCGCTGCGGGGGGGGGCGGGGGCCTGCTCCGTTCCGAGGGCGGGCCCGGGGTCGGTGGGGGCCGGTTCAGACGCGTCGGGCTGGGCGAGCGCGGGCCCGCAGTGCAGGGCGATCGCGGCCAGGGCGGCGAATGGGTGACGCATCGTGGGTCCTTGGGGGCGGAGTGGTTGGGATTGAGGGCCGCTCGGTGGGGATTGTATCGGTCGGGCTCGGGGTCACCCGAGCGGGTGCGAACGGGCGTGCGGGTATGGTAGAGTGTGGAATCCGCGCGGGCGTGGCCCGGTGCGGGGCGTTCGCGGCGCGGGCCCGTCGCGCTCAGGGTGTGTGATCGGTCGGTTCGCGTGATGGGGAACGGATGCTTTCGAAGACGAGCGTGACGGCGACGGTGGTGGCGGGCGGTCTCCTTGGTGTCCTGGCGCTCGCGGGGGGGCTTGGGATGGGGGCGCAGCCGGCGCCGGACACGGGCGGCCCGGTGGAGGTGCCCGATGTGATCCTGAATCACGAGGCCCGGGGGCTGTACCTGAATTACTGCGCCGGTTGCCACGGCGAGTACCTGAACGGCGGGAGCGCCGGCGGGTTCCTCGACGGGGTGTGGCGGTACGGCGGGGACGCCTGGCTGGTGAACCGGTCGATCAAGTTCGGCATCGCGGCGGACGGGATGCCGGCGTACGAGGGGGCTTTGTCGGAAGAGGAGATGCGGCAGTTGGTGGACTACATCCGGGGCGTGCCGGAGGGGCTGGGGATCAGGCCGCCGGAGATCCCGGAGATCATCCAGACGCGGGACTACGAGTTGAACGCGGAGGTGGTGATCGAGGGCGGGCTGGAGACGCCCTGGGCGATCGCGTTCATCGACGAGGGGACGGCGCTGATCACGGAGAAGCGCGGGCGGCTTCGGCTGTGGCGTGATGGCGAGTTGGAGACGGTGCGGGGGATCCCCGAGGTGGCGGATGTGGGGCAGGGTGGGCTGCTGGATGTCGCGGTCGATCCCGAGTGGGAGGCGGGGGAGCGGTGGGTGTACCTGAGCTTCACGCACGGGCCGGGGGGGCGGCGCGGTCCGACGATGACGAAGGTGGTGCGGGGGAAGATCGAGGGCGGGGCGTGGGTGGATGAGCAGACGGTCTTCGAAGCCGACCGGGACGACTACATCGCGAGCGGGGTGCACTTCGGCAGCCGGTTCGCCTTTGACAACGAGGGCTTCCTGTACTTCTCGATCGGCGACCGTGGTCGACAGAACGATGCGCAGGACCTGACGAAGCCGAACGGGAATATGTTCCGCCTGCACCGGGACGGCACGGTGCCCAGCGACAACCCGTTCGTGTCGCGTGGGGGCGGGGTGTACGGCGCGATCTACTCGTACGGGCACCGGAACCCGCAGGGGGTCGCGTTTGCCTCGAAGACGGGGAGGCTGTGGTCGACCGAGCACGGGCCGATGGGCGGGGATGAGCTGAACCTGGTGAAGCCGGCGCTGAACTACGGGTGGCCCGTGATCACCTACGGGGTGAACTACAACGGGTCGGTGATCACCGAGGAGACGAGGCGGGAGGGGATGGAGCAGCCCGCGATCTATTGGACGCCCTCGATCGCGGCGTGCGGGCTGGACGTGTACGAGGGGGGGCCCCTGGAGGCCTGGGAGGGGAACCTGCTGGCGGGGGCGCTGGCGCACGAGGAGGTGCGCCGCCTGGTGGTCGCGGACGACCGGGTGATCCACCAGGAGGTGATCTTCAAGGGGTACGGGCGTGTGCGAGATGTGAAGGTGTCGCCCGAGGGGGCGGTGTACATCGTGCTGAACCGCCCGGACCGGGTGGTGAAGCTGACGAAGGGGACGCGGGTGTGGCGGCAGTAGGGGGGCGACGCGTGGGCGGGGGTTCTAGACTTGGGTGATGGCCGAACGGCATCGTTCGGGGCGGTAACTCAATTGGTAGAGTGCCAGCTTTGCAAGCTGGAAGTTGAGAGTTCGAGTCTCTTCCGCTCCATTCTCGCTTCTCCCCGCGTGAGCTCAATGGGGCCGCGTTCGAACCCTCGGGCCGGGGAGGTGGGCTGGTCACGGGTCGCTCCAGCGGCGCTGCGGAGTGTGTGCTTGGGACGTGAGCGTCGTCCTCCCCTCCGCCGGCCTCGGTCCGAACGCGGCGATCGGTGGTGTGGTCAGCGGTCTACATGGGCTTCCGCGGCGGGATTCGGCGGTAGACATCGCGGCGGTTGCCGACCTTCACTACGAGCACCAGCAGTTTGCGGTCCTCGATCTGGTACAGGATCCGGTAGTCGCCGCTGCGAACGCGGTAGAGGTGCTCGTGCTCGGTGAGCCGCTTGGCCTGCGTCGGGCGCGGCTCGGCGGCAAGCGCCTCGATCTTCCGGACCACTTGCCCGGCAATCTTCTTTTGCAGGGCCTCGACTTGTTCTGCGGCTTCCTCGGTGAACTCGACCTGGTACGCCACGTATCAGCGGCCCAGACGCTTCTTCACCGCGTTCAGGCTCACGGTCTTGCGGCCACCGGCCTCGTGGCGGGCCAGCGCGTCCCGGGCCTGCTGAGCGTCCAGCCGATCTTCCATCGCTTCGAGCAGACGGATGTCCTCCTCCGAGACGAGGTACACCGTCTCGCCGTCGCGGCGGCGGATGCTGACCCGCTGGCCCTTGAAGGCAACGCCGTTAAAGGCGGCGGGCGGGATGCGGGTTTCCGAGGCGTTCAGGCTGGTCATGGCGGACTCCGATCAGACGAATCGTACAACTCGTCCCATCGGTACAATATTCGACGTGGTTGGGTTCGCCGTCAAGGAAAATCCGGTCGTAAA
>DAIQNV010000105.1:0-8688 GCA_036788215.1 Phycisphaerales bacterium
GCTACCGCAAGAAGATCGACGCGCACGACATCAAGGTCTTCGCCGACATCAAGAAAAAGCACGCGAGCCACGCGATCACCGCGGACATCACCCTCGAGGAAGCGGCGAAGGCCGCACTCTTCTTCGGCGCCGACGGGCTCGTCGTCACCGGCGCCGCCACCGGAAAGCCGACCAACCCCGAGGATGTCCGGCGGGTGAAGGCGGTCGCGGGCAACGCATCCGTGCTGGTCGGCTCCGGTGTCACGCCCGAGACCGCGGGGGCCCTCCTCGAGCACGCCGACGCCCTCATCGTGGGCTCGTCGATCAAGCACGACGGACGATGGTCGAACGCGGTCGACCCCAAACGCGCCGCGGCCCTTGTCAAGGCCGCACACGCGTAACGCAAACGCCGCTTCCCTCTTCTCCACCGCGGCGAAACTCCGTCTCTCCTCCGAGACCCAACCCGACTCGACCGATCGGCCCGAGGCCCGGGTCTCCTCCTCCCGGGCCCCGAGCGTGATCGGTCAGACCCTTCACGCGGGGATCGCCAGCCTCCCCCCGAGCCGGGCGCTCGCCCGGACCGCATAACTCCGCCCCCGCGCCGGTTCCGCACGCTCCGACGGGGGCAGGAGCGCCCCCGCGTCGACCGCAGCGAAGACCGACACCCGCGCATCGCGGGCCAGGAGCGCCGCCCGCCTGGGCAGGCCCGAAGCCACGATGTCCTCCAGTCCGTCCACACCCGCCGGCGTTGTCGCCCCGAGAACACGCACAGGCAGCGCGAATCGGTCGCCGGCGAACACGGCGCTCAACGCCGTGCCCCCGCTCCCGAGCGACATCGCCCGCCCCTGCCCGTCCTGGCCCACGCCACCCGGGATCACGACCACCGGCGATTCCTCGAGCGCCGCCGCGATCCTCGGGGCCGATATCCGCCGGGGCTCGGCCTCCAGGGGGCTCCCCCGGCTCACCGGCGTCGCGTCGATCTCCTCGATCGCAGCGGCCTGCACCCCGTGCTGGTTCAGCCACCAGCGGACGCGATCGACGGATTCCCGGGACGCCCGTGCGAGGATTTCCGCCCGTTCCCAGGCGTCCGCCGACGCCGGGAGGCGGGCGATCTGGCGTCGCGCGTCGGCCTCTCGTTCCCGGGTCGGCCCGGCGAAGAGAATGACGCGCTTCCCGGTCGCGACGAGTTGCATGACGACGGTCGCGAGGCGCTCGCACGCCCGATCCGTCTCCAAGGCAGACCCCTCAGCACCCAGCACGAACGCGTTTTCGAGGCTCATATCGGTACTCCTTGGCCCGCTCCCACGGGCCGCTGCCTCGTTCTCTTCGCCCGGGGATACACGCCCGGGCCCTGAATCACGAAAGTCCAAAAGCAACAAGGGCCACCGGTTTCCGGTGGCCCCTCGCAGGTCGGTCTCGTTGTCTCAGCGTCTATGCGCCGAGCCCACGAACCGTGCAGAGGCCACCCAATCGCCACATCTGGCGGGTGACTTTGCAGGTCATAAGCTGGCAGCACATAATGGACACGGTGACTGTTCCTTCGCCGGGGACTCAACCCCGGACGCGTACACGCTACGCTGTTCGTTGATTTCGTCAAGAGGATTCAACAGATTCTTGTCGAATCCTCGCGCACCTATCCTCCCCCGTGCCCTCCCGCACCCAGGACCTCCACGAACGCCTCTCCGACTGCCTGCTGGCCGACCGGGCCCGCCTCGCCGGGCGTCTGCGCCGGCTGGAGCGCACAGATCCGGCCCGCCCGGGTCCCCGGCGCAAGGGTCCGCCCGACTCGCTGGACACCCTCGCCCAGGCGATCGAGAAGGCCGCGGAGCGGAAGGCCCGGCGCCTCGCCCGTCACCCGAGGCCCGTGTACCCCGACCTCCCGGTCGCGGAGCTGCGCCACGACATCCAGCGGGCGATCGAGGCCCACCAGGTCGTCGTCCTGTGCGGCGAGACCGGCTCGGGTAAGACCACCCAACTCCCCAAGATCTGCCTCGACGCGGGGCGGGGGGTGGACGGGCTCATCGCCCACACCCAGCCAAGGCGGATCGCCGCCCGCTCCGTCGCGACGCGCATCGCGGAGGAGCTCGGCACGACCCTGGGCGATCTCGTCGGCGCCAAGGTGCGGTTCGACGACCGGACCGGTCCCGACACGCTCATCAAGCTCGTGACCGACGGCATGCTCCTCGCGGAGACGCAGGGCGACCGCGAGCTGCTCGACTACGACACGATCATCGTGGACGAGGCGCACGAGCGGAGCCTCAACATCGACTTCCTGCTGGGCTACCTGGCGCAGCTGCTCCCCCGCCGGGGCGACCTGAAGCTGATCATCACCAGCGCCACGATCGACCCGCGCCGCTTCGCCGACCACTTCGAGAAGCACCTGCACGCGGAGGTCCCGGTCATCGAGGTCCCAGGGCGCACGTACCCGGTGGAGACGCGCTACCGCCCGCTGCGCCCCGAGGGCACGCCCTTCGACCCCGACACCGACGAGATCATCGAGGGCGTCGAGCGGGCGCTCGACGAGATCGACCTCGAGCACCCCGCGAGCAGCGGGGGGGGTGGGGACGTCCTGGTTTTCATGCCCGGCGAGCGAGAGATCCGCGAGACCGCCCACGCCCTGCGCCACCGCTACCACGATCGCTCCGGCGTCGAGCTCTTGCCCCTCTACGCCCGCCTGAGCCCGCAGGAGCAGCAGCGCGTCTTCAAGCCCCATCGGGGGCGACGGATCGTCATCGCGACCAATGTCGCCGAGACCTCGCTCACCGTCCCGGGCATCCGCTACGTCATCGACCCGGGCATCGCGCGTCTCTCGCGATACAGCGCCCGCACCAAGGTCCAGGGTCTGCCCACCGAGCCCGTCAGCCAGGCGAGCGCCGATCAGCGCAAGGGGCGCTGCGGACGCATCGGCCCCGGCATCTGCTACCGGCTCTACTCCGAGGACGACTACCTCGCCCGCGACGCGTTCACCCAGCCCGAGATCCTCCGGACCAATCTCGCCTCTGTCGTGCTGCAGATGACCGCGCTGGGTCTCGGGCGCCCGGAACGCTTCCCGTTCGTCGAGCCGCCCGACGCGAGGCTCATCCGCGATGGCTACGCGACCCTCGTGGAACTCGGCGCCGCGACCGAGGAGGCCGAGATCACCGACCTGGGCCGACAGATGGCACGCCTGCCCATCGACCCCCGCGTCGCCCGCATGATCCTCGCGGCCCACGCGGAGCACTGCCTGGCGGAGGTGCTCGTCATCGCTGCGGGCCTGAGCGTGCAGGACCCGCGCCTGCGCCCCGCGGACAAGCGGGACGCCGCGGACGCTGCTCATGAGAAGTTCGCATCGGGCGACACCGACGACGACATCACGCCCGAGGAACGGCGCGCCAGCAACCGTCCGAAGAAGGACGCCGCCCCGTCCCGGTCGGACTTTCTGGCCCTGCTGCGTCTCTGGCACTTCTGGCACGACACGCTCCGCCCCCTGTCCTCGTCGAAGCGCCGGCGGGCGTGCGACCAGCACTTCCTCTCCGAGCTCCGCCTGCGCGAGTGGGGCGAGGTGATCAACCAGCTCCGCCAGGTGACGACCGAGCTTGGGCTGAGGCCCAACCCGACGGAAGCAAGCACCGACGCGATCCACCGCGCCCTTCTCACGGGCCTGCTCACCAACATCGGCAAGCTCGAGGAGAAGCGCGAGTACCTCGGGGTCCGCAGCACGAAGTTCCTGCTGCACCCGGGCTCCTCCGTGCGCAACGAGAAGCCCAAGTGGATCATGGCGGCGGAGCTCGTCCGCACCACGAACCTCTACGCCCGCACCGTCGCCCCTATCGACCCCGCGTGGGCGGAGGCGCTGGGTGAGCACCTGCTCAAGCGCACCTACTCCGAGCCCCACTGGGACCCGAAGTCCCGCAAGGTCCTCGCGTGGGAGAAGGTCACCCTTGCCGGGCTCGAGATCGTGCCCAAGCGCCGCGCCCACTACGGGCCCGTCGACCCCGCCAGGGCCCGCGAGATCTTCATCCACAATGCGCTCGTCGAGGGCGAGTTTGACACCAACAACCCGGCGCTGCTGCACAACCGCGAACTCGAGCACACTCTCCACCGCCTCGAGGCCAAGGCCCGCCGGCGCGACCTGCTCGCCGAAGCGGAGGCGCGGTTCGCGTTCTACGACCGCCTCCTCCCGCCCGAGGTCTATTCGGGCCAGCGCTTCGACCGCTGGTACAAGAACGCACCGCGCCGCGATCAGCGAGCCCTCCGGATGACCGAGGCCGACCTCCTCATTGCCGACGCCACCTCCATCCGCCCCGAGGACTACCCCGACCGCATCGACATCGCCGGAGGCACCACCCTTCACCTCGAGTACCGGTTCGACCCCGGCAACGAACGCGACGGCGTCACCCTCGACGTCCCGGTCGAGCTCCTCGGACAGCTCGACCCCGACCGGGCCGAGCGGATCGTGCCCGCGCTCCTCCCGGAGAAGATCGACGCCCTCGTGCGCACGCTCCCGAAATCGGTGCGCCGGAACCTCGACGCGGTGCGCACAGCGTCCGAGTTCGCCGACCGCGTGCGGGCCGAGGACGCGGGCCTGCTCGTCACCCTCGCGAGGCTCGTGTCGCAGAAGACCGGCGCGACCGTCCGCGCCGCGGACTTCAAGCCCGAGGAACTGCCCCAGCACCTGAGGCTCAATGTCCGCGTGCACGACGAGTCGGGCAAGACGCTCGCGGAGGGGCGCGATCTCGGGGCCCTGCGGGCTCAACTGAAGGACCGCATCCAGGCCGGCTTCACGAAACTCGCCGCCGACCGCTGGACCCGCGATGGCATCACCGAGTGGGACTTCGAGGACCTCCCCGAGTCCGTCACCGTCCAGTCCGGTCCGCTCACCACCACCGCCTACCCCGCGATCGTCGACCTCGGGCAGTCCGCCGGATTGCGCCTCTTCGACACCGAGGACGCCGCCCGGGACGCGATGCGCCTGGGCCTCGCCCGTCTCTTCGTCCGCCCGCTGAAGCGGGACCTGCGCCTCCGTCCGCGCGACATCCCGGGCATCGACCGCATGCGCCTGCACTGGGCCGCCCTGGGCAAGAACGAGGACATCGCCGACCAGGTGATGCTCCTGATCGCCGACCGCGTGTACGTGCAGGACGACCCGACGGTCCGCTCGGAGCTCGGGTTCGAGTCCCGCGTCACCGAGGGCTGGAACCGGCTCACCCCGATGCTGAACGAGGTCGCGCCGCTCGTCGAGGCCACGCTCGCGGGCGCCGTCGCCATCCGCACCAAGCTCGAGTCGAACCTCCCCGACGCCTGGCGCACGCCGGTCCAGGACATGACCGGCCAGCTCAACCGCCTGCTCGCGGGCAACTTCCTCTTCGCCACGCCCTACCGCTGGCTCCGCTGCTACCCGCGATTCACGAAGGCGATCGACCGCCGGCTCGACCGCCTGCGCGGCGGGGGCACGGGCGGGGTCGACAAGGACCGTCGCGCGATGATGGAGGTCCTCGCCTGGGAGCAGAAACTCGCCGAACGCGCCCAGAAGCACGCCTCGCAAGGCGTGACCGACCCCAACTTCTGGGAGGTCCGCTGGCTCCTCGAAGAGTTCCGCGTCTCGCTCTTCGCCCAGGAACTGAAAACCAGCGTGCCCGTCAGCCCGAAGCGTCTCGAGGAAGCCTGGGAACGCGTCCGGGCGTAACGACGCCTCACCCCGGGGGAAACGCGTCGAGCCACGCCAGCAGGTCCTCCGCCGAGCGCTGACCCCGCAACGTCGCGATCCGCTTCCCGTCGCGCAGCGCGTAGGTCATCGGGATCGCCCGCCCGCCCAGGTACGTGTCCGCCAGTTCCGGCTGCCGGTCGACCTCGACGTGCGTCGCGAGCAGACCCGCATTCTCCAGGCGCTCGATCACCCGCGGGTCGTTGAGCGCATCGCGCTTGTACTGCTGACACGGGGCGCAGCGGTCCGCGGTCGCGAACGCGATCACCACGCGCCCCTCCTCCCGCGCCCGCACGACCGCCTCGTCGAGCGTCGGTGCCCCCGCGATGATCGCCGGCAGCGTCACCGTCTCCCGCGCGACGATGAACCCGGTCTCCGGGTCGTACTCGTGCTCGACCGTCAGCCGGTCCATCCACGCCCGGATCTCGGGCGAGGGCGCCCTCGTCTCGGTCACGCCGGCCTCCTGCGTCTGGCAGCCAAGACCGCAGATCGACCCCAGGGCCACAATCAGCGAGAGCATCACGCGGTTCTTCATGCGTCAAGTGTCGCCCGGTCGACGCCCCCTGGCCACCGAACCAGGCCGGAATCACGACCCCGTGGCCTGGCGCACCGCCAGCCACCCGAAGAACACGACGCACCCGGCGAGCACCGCGGTCGTCCACCACGCGTTCCGCAGCACGCCTACCCACGCCCTGCGTCCGTTCATGATCAGGAGCGCAATCGCGAGCACCGGCAGGAAGGTCGCGCCGAAGACCCCGTACACCTTCTGCACGCTCCGGAACTCGACCAGCAGCCCGAGCATCGGCACCAGGGCGAGCGCCACCAGCCCGGCCCGGTACGCGAAACGCCGGGTGATCGCGGCCTCGCTCCGGGTCCCCCGCACCGCGTCGAGCCAAGTGACGAACAGCATGGGCACGCTCTGCCACACGCCCAGCAGGCTCGAGAACATCGCCGCCCACGCCCCGACGAGGAACACCACACGCCCAATCGGCCCGATCGCCTCGCCCACCCGGTTCCCGAGGTCCGCGATCAGCCCCGCGCCGCTTCCCTGTCCGGGCAGGGTCGAGCCGATCACCACCATCGCCACCCCGAAAAGTGCCGTCACCCCGTACCCGATGCCCAGGTCGAGCCGGGCGCCCCGGACGGTCGTCGCGCCCCCGCCCGACTGGGCCTGCTCGCGGAGCCAGTAGCCGTAGCAGAGCACCGTCAGCGTCCCACCCACACCCCCGATCAGGGCAACGGTCCACCCAAGCCCGCCGGCGTCCGCGTCGGGAATCCGAGGCACCGCCAACCCGACCAGAACACCCGCCCAGTCGGGCCGGAGCAGGACCGCGGTCGCGGTCACGCTCAGGAACATCACCCCGACACAGACCGCCATCGCCCGCTCGAAGAACCGGAACCCGCCGGCCAGCACCAGCCCGGCGCCGATAACCGAGTGCCCGATGCCCAGCACGACCTTGCCCGTCCCCGGGTCGTCGAACAGGGGGAGGAGCGCGTTGGCAGCCACCCCGCACGCGGAGATCAGCGCCGCCCCGACGAAGAGGCACCAGGGGAAGAGGTAAAGCCCGAAGACCGCCTGAGCCGGACGGCCCAAGCGTCCGAGGGCCCCTTCCAGCAGCGTCTCGCCCGTCGCGATCTGCCAGCGGGCCACGCCCTCCGTCACCACGAATTTGAGCATCGCCCCCAGGAGGACAGCCCAAAGCACCGCAGTTCCGAGTCGCCCCCCCGCGAACGCGGCGGTCGCCAGGTCCCCAGCCCCGACGCCGGTCGCCGCGACGAGCACACCCGGACCGAACCGGGCGAGGAGCCCTGTACGCCCGACCCGGGTCTGATTCGGGATCGATGCCATGAACCCCGCCCCCGCGCAAAACCCGCGCGGCCGCGTCCGGAAAGAACCCGAGGGCCAGCGCTATTCGCGCCAGGCCCTCGGCACGGGAAGAGAAGCTCAGCAGGCAAGCGACTGAGCGCCGCTTTCATCTAAGTCATACCATACACCAGCGAAAGTGTTCCGGGGAGTCCCGGTGTTTTCGCCCCAAGACGATCGCGGATGATCCTACCATGCCGCCCATGGAAGGACACGACGAACCTACAGGCGGAGTCGAGGGCGGGGGCGCACCCCATCAGGGCGGGGGGATGCGGATGGCCGGCAGTTCGGCTCGCCGGGGGGCGGTGTCGATCAAAGATGTCGCCACCGCTGCGGGCGTCTCGATCGCCACCGTCAGCCGCGTGATCAACAACCCGGCGCTCGTCGCTCCCTCGACCGCGGAGCGGGTGCAGAGGGCGGTCCGCGAGCTCGGGTACCGGCCCAACCTCTTCGCCAAGGGGCTCATGACGCGTCGCAGCCGCGTGCTGGGCGTCTCGATCCCGGAGTGGCAGGGCGACTCGTTCAGCGACGTGATGCGCGGGGCCGACGCCCGCGCCCGTGCCGGTGGCTACCACCTGCTCGTCACCGCCAATCCCCACAAGCACCTGGGCGACCACCTGCCCCCCAGCTTCGCGCTCGACCTGATCGACGGGCTCGTCGCGATGGTCACCCGCGACGAATCCCGTGACCTCGAGTCCCTTGAGGCCCTCGACATCCCGGTTGTCGTGTTGGGCTCGGCAGTCGAATCCTCGTCGCTCGACACGATCGTCCTTGATAACGGGTTCGGGACCCGAGAAGCGGTCGAGCACCTGCTCGAGGCAACCCCGCCCGATCGCTGCCATTTCGTGGGCGGACCGGCTGGCAACACCGACTCCGACCAGCGCTGCCGCGCGTTCGTCGAGACGCTGCACGCCAAGGGCCACTCCGCTCGGGGTGACCAGATCGCCCGGGGCTCTTTCGGCTTCGACTTCGGCTGGGAGTGGGCCGCCCAGATGCACCGGCAGGGCCGGCTCAAGGGCTCCGCGGTCTTCGCGGGCAACGACGAGATCGCGGTGGGCATCGCCTACCGCGTGCGCGAGGAGCACCTCCGCGTGCCCGACGATGTCCGTCTGATCGGCTTCGACGACTCGCGCTACTGCTCGTTCGTCACGCCCTCGCTCTC
>DAIQNV010000106.1:0-7881 GCA_036788215.1 Phycisphaerales bacterium
GGGGGGAAGGGGGCGAGACGCTTCGCTTGGGGAGCCCCTCATCCGGCCCTTCGGGCCACCTTCTCCCCATGGGGGAGAAGGAGGGGAAGGGGGGAGTCGGAGGGTGGCGGTGTGGGTGCCGGGGGTCGTCGGGGGCTGGTCGAGGATTTGGGCGAGGAGGTCCGGGACTTCGGGGCCGGAGAGGCGGATGAGGGCTCTTTTGGAGTGGCCCGGGGGGGTGGCTGGGGCGGTGATGGTGTGCATGGCAAAGGGCCAAATCGCAAAGGGCCACATGGCCAAATCTTCGATCGCGACGGCATCCGGTGAACTCAGAACCCGACGGCCTGGCCATCGGCTCGCTGGTCGCTGGCGGCGGCGTAGGTGGCTGGGGTGTTCTCTGATGGCGGGGTGAGGCGCCAGATGATCTGGCCTCGCCCATGGGAGACGGTGCGGGCTTCGGCGATGCGGAGGTCGTGGTCCATCGCCTTGAGTTGCTCGTACACCGCGTCGTCGAAGCCCGGCTCGATGAGGACTTCCTTGCCCTCGTCCCAGCGGAACCTGGGCGCATCGAGGGCGGCCTGGGGGTTCTGGTTGTGGGCCTTGAGGCGGTGCAGGACCTGGAGGTGGCCCTGGGGCTGCATGAAGCCCCCCATGACGCCATAGGCCATGACGGGCTGGTCGTTGCCGGTGGCGTCCTTCTCGGTGATGAAGGCGGGGATGATGGTGTGGTAGGGGCGTTTGCGTGGGCCGGGGCGGTTGGGGTGGGGTGTGTTGTCGTCAGTCTTGGCGAGGGTGAAGCAGCAGCCCCGGTTCTGGAGGGCGATGCCGGTCTCGGGGATGACGACGCCGGAGCCGAATCCTGTGTAGTTGGACTGGATGAACGAGATCATGTTGCCCTGGGCGTCGGCGGCGCAGAGGTAGACGGTGCCCCCCTGGAGGGGCTTGCCGGCGGACCAGAGCTTGGCGCTGTCCGCGTCGATCTCCTTGGCGCGCCGGTCGAGGTAGGCGGGGTCGAGCAGTTGCTCGGGGGGGAAGGGCATGTGGGCGGGGTCGGCGACATAGCGGGCGGCGTCGGCGAAGGCGGCCTTGACCGATTCGATCTGGAGGTGCAGGTTCTTCGGGTCGTCGGGGCCCAGGTGCAGCCAGTCCTGCTGGCGGCGCTGCATGAGCTCCGCGGCGATGCAGGCGGTGATGCCCTGGCCCGCCGGGGGGAGTTCGTGCAGGGTCCAGCCCAAGTAATCGGCGGTGACGGTGCGGACCCACTCCGCGGTGTGCTCCGCGAGGTCGCGCCGGCGGATCAGGGCGTCCTGGGCCTGGGCGGCCCGGTCGATCTTCTCGGCGATTTCGCCGTCGTAGAAGGCGCGGCCATTGGATTCGGCGATCGCCTGGAGCGTGTCCGCGTGGTGGGGGAGCCGGACGAACTGGCCGGTCTCGGGGGCTGCGCCGTTGAAGGTGAAGGTGTCGAACCAGCTTTGGAAGATCGGTGAGAGGGCGGGGTCGTTCTCGATGCGGCTCCTGTAGATGCGCTCGGTGCGCTGCCAGGCGCTCGCGGTCTGGGGGCTGAGGGCGAAGCCCTCGCGGGCGTACTTGATCGCGGGTGCGAGGACGCGGGTGAGGGGGAGGGCGCCGAACTTCTCGTTGATCTCGACCCAGGCGGAGACGCAGCCCGGGGTGGTGACGCCCGCCCAGCCCGAGAAGGGGATCTGGTCGAGGCCCGCGAAGCGACGGGACGCTTCTTCCTCGGTCAGGAGCGCGGGGGAGCGGCCCGAGGCGTCGAGGGCGTGCAGGCCCCCGCCGGCCCAGAGGATGGCGAAGGCGTCGGAGCCGATGCCGTTGGAGGTGGGCTCGACGACGGTGAGCGCCGACGCGGCGGCGATGGCGGCGTCGAAGGCGTTGCCCCCGAGCCTGAGCATCTCGAGCCCGGCCTGGGCGGCGAGGGGCTGGCTGGTCGCGACCGCGTTCGAGGCGAAGACGGGCTCACGGCTGGACCGGTACGGGAGGGTGTCGGGGAAGGCGGGCATGCCCGTAGGGTACGGGAGTAGGGGATCGGGGATCGGGGATCGGCCATCGGGGATCGGCCATCAGCCATCGGGGGGGAAGGCAATGACGGGCCGTGAGGCGATGTACACCGAGCCCCTGGGTCCGCTGTGGCGAGCCTTCAGAGGCGTCGTCACGGGGCGGCGTTCTGTGCATCTCCCTGATGGCTGATGGCCAGTGGTTGATCCCCGGCGTTGGTCAGCGCTTTTTGTAGCGCTTGGGGAGGTCCTTCTTGGCGGGGGCGGTGTTGCGGACGACGCGCTTGCCGGGGCCGGCCTGGTTCTGCTCGCGCCGGCGCTGCTGCTCCTCCGCGGCGGCTCGGAGCCTGGCGAGGAAGCCGGGCTTGCCGGAGGCCTGGCGCTGGGCTCTTTCCTCGCGGATCTTGTCGGGGTCGAGCAGGCCCTTCTTCTCGGCCTCGTGGTAGATCCACTTGTACTCGAGGATGCCCAGGGCGGAGTTGGTGATGAAGTAAAGGGCGAGGCCCGACGGCGCGGGGTACATGAAGAGGGGGAACATGACGACAGTCATGACCCGCATCGTCTTCTGCATCTGCTCCTGCTCGGGGGACATGGTCGCGGTGGGCGGGGGTGTGAGGTACTTCTGCTGAACGTAGAAGACGATGCCCAGGATGAAGGGGAGAAGGTTGATGGACTCGATGCGCCCGTAGTAGGCGCCGATGAAGGGCGGGGTGAAGGCGAGGGGGCCCAGGGGGATGGCCTTGTCGGGGCTGGCGAGGTCGCCCAGGAACTTCCAGTCGCCCCCCGTGAGGGTCTGGAAGACGCCCCAGAAGGCCGGTTCGTGCCTCAGTTCAGCGGCGAAGTAGAGGGTGGCCCAGAGGGCGATCCAGACGGGGCTCTGGAGGAACATGGGCAGGCAGCCCAGGGCGCCGGCGGGGTTGAGGCCCTCTTCCTTCCAGAGCTTGGCCATCTCGCCCTGGAGCTTCTGCTGCTTGCGCTTCTTCTCGTCGGGCGGGTCGGTGTCCAGGGGCTTGTAGCGCTCCTGGAGCTTCTTCATCTTGGGCTGGGCGGCCTGCATCTGCGCGCCGAAGCGCCGCATGCGGACCTGGCTGAACTTCGTGATCGGGTGCAGCACGGTCCGCACGACCACCACGAGGAGGATGATCGCGAGGGCCCAGTCGAGCGTCAGCGTGTGGAAGAAGCGGAGGACGGCGAGCAGGACATGCGTGAGCCAGCCGAAGGTGCAGAGCTCGCCACAGAAGCCTCCGTAGTTGTAGACGACGAGGCCCTCGAGGTTGACCGCCTGGGCGACGGGGTTGGCGGCGATGATCGACTTGAGGAGGGGCCCGGCGTAGACCGCGAGGTCGGCGTGGAAGGCCTGGGTCGGGGCGATGGTCTCGGGGGCGCTCGTGATCCGGGTGACGACGACGGTGTCTTCCGGGCGTGCGAAGGGGTTCAGGACGAGGCGGTCGAGGGTGGCGTCGCCCTCGAGCAGGCGGTCCTCGGCTCGGGTGGAGGCGGGGTCGAAGAGGGTGTGGACCGCGACCGCGAAGTAGCGGTTGGTGAAGGCGGCCCAGACGAGGCGGTGGCCCTTCTGGCGGGCGTCGGCGGTGGGCCAGAGGGGGCGTTCGATGGGGTAGGCGCCCGCTTCGGAGCGTTCGCCCAGGATCTTGACGCGGGCGGCGAGCTCGGTGTCGGGGGTGACCGCGAGGGAGCCGGCCTGGCGCTCGGGGCTCAGGAGGTAGCCGAAGCGGACGCGGCGCTTGTCGCCCCCGTACTTGCTCTCGGGCTTGGCGAGGTCGGCGGGGCCGGTCTGCACCCAGCGGACGGTGAGGGGGGCGCCCGCGAGGTTGATGGCGCGCTGGCGGAGCTCGAGGTCGAAGGAGCCCGGGGGGTAGGCGAAGATGCGCTCGAGTCGGAGCACCTCGGCGCCGGTGGCGTCCTCGATGATCGCCTCGAAGCGGCCCGGATCGGCGGGGTCCTGTCGCCAGATGCCCGGGGAGGCGAGGTCGACGTAGGTGTCGCCCACGAAGATCCCGAGGGAGGCAAACGGGACCGCGTAGCGGCGCCGGCCATTGTCGAGGACGACGAAGCGCTCGGACTGGAGCTCGACGTGCTCCCGGCTCTCGATCGTGTTGTAGTAGCGGTTGAGCTTGAGGCTCTTGATGCCCGCGCCGCGGGGGCTGAACTCGATGGTGCCGGCGAAGTCGCTGGCCTCGTCGAGCGTGCCCAGGGGGGCGAGCGGGGCGTCGGCCTCGGCGAGGCGGCGGGCGACGAGCCCCTCGGGGACGATCGACGGGGTGGTGGGCTGGGCGCCGCCGGGGCCCGGCTCGGGCGGGGCGTCGGCGACGGGCAGCTGCGACAACTCGGTGCTGGGGGCGGGCGGTGACGCGGGGTCGGCGGGCGGCGCCGGCTGGGCGCTGGGCGACGCATCGCCCGGCTGGGCGGGCTCGACGGGCCCGGTTTCGGCGGGCGTTTCGGCGGTTTGTTGCTGGGTGCCGGTCTGGCGGGCGCTGTTGACGCCGACCGCGATGGCGAAGCCGATCGCGCCGAGGAGCATCAGGCCTGGGACGGCGATCCGGAGCAGTGTGTTGGGCTTGCGGGGCATGGGTGTGTGAGCGTAGGCGGGGGTGGTGGGGACGCCGGGCGGCGCACGCTCGTGCCCGGGGGTCTTGGGGACGGTTCAGCGTCCGTCGAAGAGGCGGTCGCCCAGCCAGTCGTGCAGCTCCGGGATGGCCTTGATGCGGCTCGCGGTGGTCTCGATGTCGTAGGGGACACGCCGGAACTCGACGCGGTCGTTGTGGAGGACGGCGTAGGCGGCGCGGGGGTCGTGGTCGCGGGGCTGGCCCACGGAGCCGACGTTGATCACGACCTTCTCGTCGGGGCTGAAGCTGTACTTGGCGGGGTCGCCCAGTTCGGTGGGCGGGAAGAAGTCGAGGTCCTCGGTGAAGACGCCCGGGACGTGGGTGTGCCCGACCATGGCGATGCGCTCGACGCGGTCGAAG
Source organism: Phycisphaerales bacterium (assembly GCA_036788215.1). Lineage (GTDB taxonomy): Bacteria > Planctomycetota > Phycisphaerae > Phycisphaerales > UBA1924 > DAIQNV01. The sequence continues at coordinate 4,979 of DAIQNV010000106.1, forward strand.
ATGGCCTGCATCTTGTCGGGGGCGTCCTTGGCGTCGTCGGGGAAGATGTACTCGTTGATCGGGCGCCGGGGCGAGGCGTGGACGCAGAGGACCCCCGGGAGATCCCCGTTGGTGGCGGGGGCGTCCCCGGATGCGCCCTCGGGGTCGGGCATGTGCTCGATGACGCGGACGCGGAGGCGGCCCAGGAAGTCGTAGCGTCGGGCGCGGAGGGCTTCGTCGGGCTCGGAGTCGAACTGGGCCCGGGTCCAGAAGGCGGCGGACTCGGCGGCGGGGTTGAAGTTGGTGGGCTCGTAGAGGACGCCGAAGTCATGGTTGCCCATGAGGGCCCAGGCGCATTTGTCGCGGACGAGGTCGACGCACTCGAGCGGATCGGGCCCGTACCCGATGATGTCGCCCAGGCAGATGATGCGGTTCACCCCGACGGAGGCGATGTCCTCGAGGACGGCCTTGAGGGCGACCGCGTTCCCGTGGATGTCGCTGATAACGGCTGTGGGCACGCTCGGGCCTCGGAGGTTGCGCCGTGGCGCGGGTGGTCTGTGCGGGGGGCGGGCGGGTGCGCCGCGGTCCTCACCGGGTCGGCATGCTAGGGAGAATGCAGCCCTGCGGCAACGCGTGCTGCGGCGAGAGGTTGCGCGGGGTGGGCCCGGGTGGGCGGGGATCGCGGGGGCTGCGTGTGTCCCGGGCGGGGTGGCGAGGGGTGGGGACGGCGCGCGTGTGAGCGCATCCTTTCCCCCGTGTGGGGGGCTGATCGTGCTCACGACGCGGGGGTGAGTCGCCGATGACGGGCGTTGACCGGGCGATGGGGTATCATCGCCGGTCCGGCCGCGCGTGACGGCCCGCCTTCTTTCCGACGAGACGCCGGCCCTGATGCCGGTGAGATGAGGAACACGCATGCCCGCCGCGGGAGTGACCTACCAGCGCACGCGCGAGATGACGATCGACGAGCTTTTGCTCGAGAACCGGATCGTGTTCCTCGTGGGCGAGATCAACCACGCGAGCGCGAGCCGCGTGATGATGCAGATGCTCTACCTTGAGAATCAGCGTCGTGGGCAGGAGATCAACCTGTACATCAACAGCCCGGGCGGTGCTGTGGATGACACGCTGGCGATCTACGACACGATGCAGTTCCTGGGGTCGAGCGTGGCGACCTACTGCATCGGTCGGGCGTACTCGGGTGCGGCCCTGCTGCTGACCTCGGGCGCGGCGGGGAAGCGGTTCATCCTCCCGCACGCGAAGGTGATGATCCACCAGCCCTACGGGGGCGTGACCGGGCAGGCGGAGGACATCCGGCTGCAGGCGGAGCAGATCATCAAGAGCAAGCAGGCGCTGATCGACATCCTGGCGCGGCACACGGGCCAGACGCAGGAGCGGATCCGCGAGGACTCGGAGCGGGACAAGTACTTCAGCGCGGACGAGGCGAAGGCCTACGGGCTGGTCGACGAGGTCCTGACCAAGCCCCCGGCGGGCGGCACGGCGGCGGACCCCGCGCACACGAACCTGTGACGGACCAATCTATTTGAGCGCAAGGCATATTTGAGCGCAAGGCATATCGACCGCAAGGCACAGAGATCGCCCCAGCAAGTCGCGCCCTACGGGGCGGGAGCGGAGACTCGGATGACATCGAACAGCTACCTGGTCCCGATCGTGATCGAGCAGACCGGCCGCGGGGAGCGGTCGTACGACATCTACAGCCGGCTCCTGAAGGACCGGATCATTTTCGTGGGCGGCGGCGTTCACGACGAGATGGCGAACCTGATCGTCGCGCAGCTCCTGTTCCTGGCGAACGAGGACGCGAAGGCGGACATCCACATGTACGTCAACTCCCCGGGCGGGAGCGTGACCGCGGGCCTGGGCATCGTGGACACGATGCGGTTCATCAAGCCCGACGTGTGCACCTACATCATCGGCCAGGCGGCGAGCATGGGCAGCGTGATCGCGGCCTGCGGGACGAAGGGCAAGCGGTACACGCTGCGGAACGCCCGGAACCTGATGCACCAGCCCCTGATCAGCGGGATCATGGAAGGGCAGGCGACGGACCTCGAGATCGAGGCGAAGGAGATGCTCCGCATCCGCGAGCGGCTCTACAACCTCTACGCCGAGCAGACCGGCCAGGACCCCAAGAAGATCGAGCGGGACTGCGACCGGAACAAGTGGCTCGATGACGAGGAGATGGTCGAGTACGGGCTCGTCGACGGCGTCCTCGAGACCATGCCGGGCAAGGGCGAATGACGGATCGCGTCCCTCTTGAGCGTCCGGGTCTCGTCATCTTCGATTGCGACGGCGTGCTGGTGGACACCGAGCCGGTGACGCTGCGCGTGCTGACGGAGTGGATCGGCTCTGTTGGCCTGAAGATCACCGTTGAGGAGGTCACGACCCGGTTCAAGGGGCGTGACATCGCGGTGATCCAGGCGGAGGTGGAGGAGGCGATCGGGCGGGGCGTGCCCGATTTCGTCGAGGGGTACCGCACGAACATGTTCAGGGCGTTCGAGGCGGGGATCGGCCCTGTGGAGGGGGCGATCGCGACGCTCGATGCGCTGGACGCTGCGGGCATCCCCTGGTGCGTGGCGAGCAACGGGCCCCGGTCGAAGATGAAGGCTTCGCTGAGTTCCGCGGGGCTGCTGCAGCGTGTTGGCGGGCTGGAAGTGACGCCCGATGCCCGGGTCTTCAGCGCGTACGACATCGAGAAGTGGAAGCCCGAGCCGGACTTGTTTCTGCACGCCGCAGAGAAGATGGGCGTGAGCCCCGAGCGGAGCGTGGTGGTCGAGGACTCGGTGAGCGGCGTGGAGGCGGCGACGCGAGCCGGGATGCGGTGCATCGCGTTCGCGGATCTGACGCCTGCTGCGGAGCTGCGCGGGGCGACGGTGGTGGTGGAGTCGATGGGGGCGGTGGCGGGGGTGCTGGGG
>DAIQNV010000107.1:0-7785 GCA_036788215.1 Phycisphaerales bacterium
TCAAAGGCCGCGGTGGGATTCGAACCCACGACTGGCTTTCGCCAAACGGATTTGCAATCCGCCCCCTTGGACCACTCGGGCACACGGCCGACACCCGCCCTGCGGGCCAGCAGCAACGCTAAGGCGAGACCCCGGGCCCGTCAACTGCTCCCCCGTCCAAGCCGCTGGCCCACGCCGGCCGATACTGTCCCCCATGGCAAGACGCCCCCTCACCCGCACGCCTTCCCGCTGGCTGCTCGCCGGCCTCACCCTCGCCGGCACCGGCGGGCACGCGATCGGGCAGGCCGGGCCCGATGACCCCCAAAGACCCCGCGCCCCCGTCTCGGAAGCGGTCCGAGACGCGGAGGAGGCTTCCGGCGAGGCGATCGACGCCGCGGAGGTGATCCTGCCCCAAGGTGCACGGGGCGTCCCCGCCCGGGGCACGACGCCTCCCCCGTCCGCCAGTCCCCCCCGCCCGGGGCTCACCGCGGGTCTCCCGCTCGACCCCGCCCTGCAGGACGCGGGCCTGAGCGTCCCCCCCGCCCGCCTGCTGCCCGAGCGGGCCTTCCTGAACCGCCGGACGGGCATGGTCATCCGTGGGCCCAACGAGACCTGGATCTTCGTGCCCGCCCGCGACGAGCGCACGCCCGGCGAGGGGCCCATGGTGCTCGCGCCCTGCCGGACGCTGGAGCGCCTCGTCTCCAGCATCACGCCCAGCGAGAAGGCCCCGCGCTTCATCCTCTCGGGCGAGGTCCTCGTCTACGAGGGGCGGAACCACCTGCTCCCGACCAACTTCGCCAAGGGCCCCGCGGAGCCCCACGACCCGGACGCGATCGAGGCGAAACCCGACGCGCAGGGCGAGCAGCCCCCCCGCCCCCTGGACGCGCCGCCCGAGATCCCGGACGAGCTGTCGGACGACCCGGAGGTCGCCGCGATCATCGCGGACCTCGACGCCAGGCGGTCGCGCAACGCCTCGACCCCCTCGGACGCGGTCGCCCGCCTGCGCCAGCTCGACCGCAACCGCCCCGACGCCCGCGCGGGCCGGGGTGCCGGAATGCCCGGGCTCGTCCCGGAGGGCGACTACCTCGTTCAGCGCCGCGCCCGCCTCGTCCGCGCCAGCGACGGGCGCTGGGCGGTCGCGTTCGACAACGACACCGATGGCACGACCCCGGGCGCCGAAGCCTCCCGCCCCCGGACCGCCGACGGGAGGCTGATCCCCGACGTGCCCATGGTCCTGATCCCCTGCGCCCTGCTCGCGCGGATGGAGACCACCGCGGAGCGCTACGGGGACAACCAGCCCGTCACCGTCTCGGGACGCGTCTTCGCCTACGAGAACGAGAACTTCCTGCTGCCCACCATGTTCGTCGCGGAACGCAAGAGCGAAGTCACGCCGATGCAGTGAGCCTCGTCGTCGCGCCCGGGCTTGACGGGAAGGCCATCGACGCCGGCGCGGGGCCCTCCGCGTAGCCGCCATACAAGGCTTGCACGTGCACCCCCCGGGCGCGGAGCACCGCAGACCGCTCCCACATCCGCCCCTCCCACGCATCGCTCGAGAGCACGACCGCGTCGATCTTCAGGCGGTCGAGCGCCTCACCGGGCGTGACCAGGGGCAGGCCGAACGCACTCTCTGCACCGGGCTCGTCGTCGATGATCGCCACGACCCCGATCCCCCGCTCCCGGGCCCAGTCAAAAGCCCGCGAAGCTCGGCGCGTGTGGTCGCCCGCGCCGTAGACCGCGAGGCGCGACCCGTGCTGCGCGGCGCGCTCCAGCCCCGCCCCGAGCCTCACCCATTCGGGCTCGATGACCCCGGGCGCGAGCGCCACGCCCAGCCCCGCGCTGCGCCACACACCAACGCGCCGCATCAGTTCCGGCGTCGGCGCCGCGGTCACCACCAACGCCTCCGCCCCGGCCCCCGGCTCCGACCCCGCATCGCCGATCGTCTCGACCGCGCGGTACCCCGCCTCGATCAACCGCTCGCGCAGGAAGGCCTCGTCCCGCTCGGGCTCCGTCGACCGGGCCCCCTTCCAGCGGTGCGACTCCAGCAGCCTCACCCCCGCATCGCTCGGCGCCCGCTCGATCGCCCGGGCCATCACCTCGTCGAACAGGCTCGCGTACGCCTCCGCAGCGGTGCCGAGGTTGGCCCGCCCCCGCACCGATGCCCACGCCGCCCGGGCCATGGCGCGGAGCCCATCGCGATCGCGGTGCAGTCGCGCCAGCGCGTCCGCCATCGCGGGCATGTCTCCGATCCCGACGATCACCCCGCTCGTGCCATCATCGATCCAGTCCTCCGCCCCGCTCCCCACGCGCGTGACGACCGGCACCACCCCGCAGCCCATCGCCTCGAGGGTCACGATGCTCGTCCCCTCGTTCTCGCTCACGAGGACGCAGCAGTCCATCGCGGGCCAGAACGCCTGCACCCACCCGGGTGCCCGCGCCCCGTGCGCGACGAACCGCACCACGTCCCGGCGCACCGCCCGCTCCCGGGCCAGGAAGGCGTCGAGGTCCGGCCCGTCGCCCACGAGGTGGATCTCCGCCTCCACCCCGCGCTCCTCCAGCCCGTCCGCGAGCGCGTGCAGGTCGGTCAGGCGCTTCTGCAGCTCCGCCATGCGACCGACGTAGGCGAGCCGCAGCGGGCTGTCGCCCGACACCTCCCGAGGCGCATCGAGCACGCGCACCCCGTTGCGGATCGTCGCCACCGGACGGCCCCGCGCCCGCTCCAGGACGAACCGCCCGCACGCGTCCGACCCCCCCACCGCGCCGTGCCAGTCCGGGTACGCGTCCAGCGTCGACCGGTACACCCAGTCGTCGGTCTGCATCATCACCACCGTCCGCACGCCCGCCGGCGCGAGCCCCGCGGCCGCTGCGTGGCACAGGTCCCCGTACTGGGGCGTCACGATGTCGGGCCCGAGCGCCTCGAGCGACGCCCGAACGGTCGCGAGCGCCCCCGCCGGCCCCGCGCCGGGGTCGATCAGGCACACGCTGGGCTCGGGGGCGCCGGGCTCGAGCCCGGGCACCGGCTCGCCCTCCCGCCACCAGCGCCGCGTGCTCACGATCAGCGTCCGGACCTCCCACCCGAGGTCGGGGCGCTCCGCAAACGCGGCGCTCATCCGGTCGCACCACACCGGCACACCCCCGAAGGGCTCGCCATCCGTGATGTACAGGTTCACCGCCCGCCGGAGGCCCGCGATGCGCCCGACCGGCTGCGCGACCACCTCCACCGGAGCGAGCCGAGCCGCCTTGGGCCGAACCGACCCGCGCCGCGCCGCGTCCACGATCGCCTCTGCCACCCGCGCCGCCGCCCCGGTCGGGCAGACGCGGGGCACGAGCCCGGCCTGGGCCAAAAGGAGCCTCCCCGCGTCGTCCGCTAGCGACCGCACCAGCCGGTACAGCCCGCCGGGCCCCTCGTGCGTCTCCATCGGGTAGGCGTCGTCGAGCGCCGGGTCGGGCACAGGCAGCCTCGCGTGCCACGCAGCGGGGGCGCGGACCCAGCAGGGCACGCCCTGCGCATCCAGGAGCGCGGTCGCCCGCCCCGCCCGCATCGCTTCGAGCGCCAGCGTCGAGGGCGTCGTCAGCACCGCGCTCGCGCCCGCCAGGGCCTCCGCGAGGGGCCCCTCGTCGTTCTCTACGCCCACCTCGAGTTCGAGCCTGGCGCTCAGCCGCCAGGTCACCGCCAGGCCCAGCGTCCGGGCCGCGTCGCGCACGCGCCCGAGCGCCCGCACGAGCCTCCCCCGTTCCCCCGCGTCGAACGCCGGCGTCCGCGCCGTCGCCACCAGCAGGCGCGTCCCCCCGGGCAGGGGCATCGGGCCCAGCCCGTCGAGCCTGGGCAGGCCCGTCGCGACCACGCGGACGCCCGCCTCCGGGTGGCCCAGCGTGTCGAGGATCACCTTGTCGGGCTCCCCCGCGACGCACACCGTGTCCGCAGGCGCAGGACGCAGGAACCCGGGCCCCGAGCGGGGGTTCCGGTAGGTATTGCGGTACTCGACAACCCCGTCCATCATCAGGACGACCGGGAGCCCAGCCCCGTCCGCGAGCCGGATCGCACGCCGGGTCTCCGGGCCCTCGATGTCCGACACCACCACGACCCGGGCCCCCTCGGGCAGCACCGCCGACCCGTCCGGCCCCGCTGCCAGCCCACGCTGCGCCCCGAGCCCGAGCGCGGAGAGGGCCGCGTCGACCCCGACGAAATGGTCGGCCCCGGGCGATGAGACGAGGACGGCGCGCATGGGCTCGGTATCGGGCGGGGACCCCGGATGACTCGATAACCGACCCGGGGCGCAGAAGTGGCGCACCGGGCCGGGCCCGCCCGATGCTCTGGGCATGGAACACGATGTGGGGGCGTTGCTGCCGGGCGAGATGGACCTGCGGGCGGGGCGGGGCCTCGTCTTCGCCCTGGGCGCCTTCCGGGGGGGCACCACCCTCCTGCGCAAGGTGCTCGACACCCACCCCGCGATCTACAGCCCCTCCGAGACCTGGTTCCTCCTCCCCCTCGTCAGCCTCTGGGAGGGGGTCGGCACACACCCTAAGTTCAGCCCGGACCAGTCCGCAGTCGCGATCCAGTACCACGTCGACCGCGAACAGTTCATGGCCTGCTGCCGCGCGTTCGCGGGGCGGTTCTACGCCGAGGCCCTCGCCCGCGGCACCACCCGTAAAGCCACCGGCCCCACCAGCCCCACCGGCCCCCTCGTCTTCGTCGACAAGACGCCCCTCTACCTGCAGCTCGCGGGTGCCCTGCCCCACCTCTTCCCGGAAGCCCGGTTCATCGTGCTGGGGCGCGACCCTCGGGGCATTCTGTGGAGCCGGCACACCTGGAAACACGCGTCCAAGCAGCCCCCAGCAACGCTCATCCCGGGGGTCGCGGGCGACGTGCAGCGCCTCGCCCAGTTCGCAGAAGCCTTCCGCGACCGCTCGACCCTCGTGCGCTACGAGGACCTCTGCACCGACCCCGAAACCACCAGCCGGCGCCTCTGCAGCTTCCTCGGGGTCGACTTCGACCCCGCGATGATCGCCTACGGAGACGCCAGGCACCAGGAAGGCTACGGAGACGAAAAATCACGCCTGCACAACCGCCCGCACACCCTGAGCGTCGAACGCTGGCGGGGCGAGATGCCAGCGGAGGTGCAGGCCCAGCTCGCCCGCGCCTGTGGCACCGGCCCGCTCAAGACGCTGGGCTACGCGGAGGTCGACGCGCCCAGTGACGCCCGGGCGACCGCGACGGGCCAGCCGGTGCGCTGAACCCCCCAGCCCGCCATTTCAGGGCCAGCGCCCTCACCCCGCGTCGGCCCGCCAACGATGGGGGCGTGACCGGACGCATAGACAGAGCAACCCCGGGTGTGGGCATCGTGGTCGTCAAGATCGGCAGCGCCATCCTCGCGCCCGGGGGACGCCTCGATCCCGGGCGGCTCGACGCCCTCGCGAACGAGATCGCCACCCTCCGACAGGCGGGGATCGGGGTCTGCGTCGTCTCCTCGGGTGCCGTCGCCTGCGGGCTCGCCCCCCTGGGCTGGGCCTCGATGCCTGCCCGGATCGCGGACCGCCAGGTCGCCGCGGCGGTGGGCCAGCCCGTCCTGATGCGGGCCTGGAGCGCCGCCCTCGAAGCCAGGGGCCTGCACGCCGCCCAGGTGCTGCTCACCGCGGACGACGCCGACCGGCGCGAGCGGTTCATCAACGCCCGCCGGACCCTCGAGACGCTGCTGGAGGTGGGTGTGGTGCCCATCGTCAACGAGAACGACTCCGTCGCCTATGACGAGATCAAACTGGGCGACAACGACCGCCTGAGCGCCCTCGCCGCCCACCTTGCGGGCGCCGACCTGCTCATCATGCTCAGCCAGGCCCGGGGGCTCTGCGAGGGCGGGCCCATGGGCCCCGTCATCCCCGTCGTCGAGGACCTCGCCCGAGCCCGTCTGCACGCGACCGACGAACGCAGCGCCACAGGCGTGGGCGGGATGGCGACCAAGCTCGACGCCGCCGGCGCCGCGCTCGCGCTCGGGATCGAGGTCGTGCTCGCGTCCGGGGAGGAGGTCGCGGGGGGCGACGGGCGCGTCCTGCAGCGGATCTGCGCCGGGGGCCAGGGCCACATCGGCACCCGCTTCATCCGCCCCCGGGGCCTCGACCGCACCGCCGCCCGGAAACACTGGATAGGCCATGGCACCACCGTCCGCGGCGCGGTCATCGTCGACGAGGGCGCCAGGCGGGCCCTCGTCGAACGCGGCGCGAGCCTCCTGCCCAAGGGGATCGTGGGCGTCCTGTGCAAAGGCCGGGCCTTCGGCGTGGGCGAGACCGTCGAGATCCGCCAGGGGGACGGCCCCGCCTTCGCCCGGGGCATCGTCAGCTACTCCTCGACCGAGATCGAGCGGATCCGGGGGCGGGCCGCGAGCGAAATCGCGGGCGTGCTGGGGTACACCACCTGCGACGAGGTCGTGCACCGGGACAACCTGTACATGCTCGAAAGGGGGCGCCTGTGAGCGCGATGGAGTCCGCCGCCCGCGGCGCCAAGCAGGCGAGCCGCGTGCTCGCGACGCTGCCCACCGATACCAAGAACGCGGTGCTGGGCTCGCTCGCCGACGCGATCGAGAGCAACCGGAGCGCGATCCTCGCTGCGAACGCGACGGACTACGCGACCGGGGAAGCGGAGGGCGTGGGCGGGCCCAAGCTCGCCCGCCTCGAACTCACCGAGCGCAAACTCGCCGACATGGCGACCGGCATCCGCCAGATCGCGGGCATGGACGACCCCGTCGGGAAGGTCACCCGGGCCTGGACCACCCCGGACGGGCTGCGGGTCGAAAAGGTCAGAACCCCCCTGGGCGTCGTCGCGATGATCTACGAGGCCCGCCCGGGCGTCACCATCGACGCCTTCGTCCTCTGCTTCAAGGCCGGGAACGCCTGCGTCCTGAAAGGGGGCCGGGAAGCCGCCCGGACCAACCACGCCCTCGCGGAGATCGTCCGGCGCGTGCTGCGCGAGCACAGCGTCCCCGAAGCCGCCCTCACCCTCATCGAGACCTCGGACCGCGACGCGATCAAGGAACTCCTGGGCCTCGTCGGGCTCATCGACCTCGCGATCCCGCGCGGGGGCGAGGGGCTCATCCGCTTCGTCGCGGAGCACGCCAAGGTCCCCACCGTGCAGCACTACCACGGGGTCTGCCACTGCTATGTCGACGCGGACGCGGACCTCGACAAGGCCCTCGAGATCGTCATCACCGCCAAGGCCAGCGCCCCCGCCACCTGCAACGCCCTCGAGTGCGTCCTCATCCACCGCGACATCGCCGACCCCTTCGTGCCCATGCTCGTCGAGAAGTGCGCCGCCCGAGGGATCGAGCTCCGGGGCGACGACCGCGTCCGCGAAGCCGCGGGCTCCGGCGCCGTGAAGCCCGCGACCGGCGACGACTACGGCGCCGAGTTCCTCGACCTCGTGCTCGCTGCCAAAGTCGTCGACGCCCTGGGCGAAGCGGTGACCCACATCGCCAAGTTCGGCAGCGACCACACCGAGTGCATCGTCACCGAGGACACCGAGACCGCCGAACGGTTCTGCCGCGAGGTGACCAGCTCCTGCGTCCTGGTGAACGCGAGCACCCGCTTCAACGATGGCTTCAGCCTGGGCCTCGGCGCCGAGATCGGCATCTCCACCAGCAAGATCCACGCCTACGGGCCCATGGGCCTCGAGGAACTGACCGCGGAGCGCTACGTCGTGCGCGGGACCGGCCAGGTTCGATAGGCGACAACCTCGCCCAACCCGGAATAGCCCGGCGAGCCCCCGCGTTGATCGCCTTGGGCGGAAGGCTTTGAACACCGAAGGAGTTCTCGCATGGCGCT
>DAIQNV010000108.1:0-7752 GCA_036788215.1 Phycisphaerales bacterium
CAAGATGGACAAGGTCACACTCAGACCTTGTCCATCTTGATCCGTGTCCATCTTCCCCCGGCGTGCGCAAGGCGAGATGGCCGGGGCCCGCTGCCGACCCCGGCCATCTTCGCCCCGCTCTCCTCAGTCGTGGATCAGGCCGCCCAGGCGCCGTCGATCAGGTCGTTGCCCGGGCCCTGCTGCCGGGCCCTTTCGACATTCGCCTGGGCGTCCGCGAGCACGCGATCGGCCTGGATTTCGATGCCATCGCCCACGCAGATCACACCGATCGTCGCGGTGACCGGGACGGGCGTCGCGGGGGCACCCTCGATGCGGCGGACGCGGACCGGGTCCTGGAAGACCCGCTCGCGGAGCCGGGCGACCGCGCGCTTCGCGTCGGGCAGGCCGGCGCAGCCTGGGAAGACGACGAGGAACGCGTCCTCGCCGATCCGCCCCACCGCGTCCGCGTCGCGGACCGCGGAGACCAGTCGCCGGGCGATGATCCGCAGCACCTCGTTGGCCGCGGGGCGGCCGACCGTGGCGCCGAGCACCGCGAAGTCGTCGAGTTCCACGCGGGCGACGCTGAATCCGCTGCGTTCGCCGGCCCGCTGCTCCGCCGCCATCTTCATGAGGCGCGTGACGGTGGCGCCGTCCCAGACGCGGGTCAGTTCGTCGACGGAGCCCAGCCCGTCGAGGATGCTTGCGACGCCCGAGGCGCCGGGCAGCGGGCGGTTGAGTTCGGTCTCGACGATCGCTGCGAGGTCGATCAGGATCTGCTGCTCCCGCTCGGTCATCGTGCGTGGCTTGCGGTCGATCGCGCAGAGCGAACCGACCGCGAGGCCCTCGGGGCTGCGGAGGGGCACGCCGGCGTAGAACAGGATGCGGGGGTCGGCGGTGACGAGTGGGTTCGCGAGGAAGCGCGGGTCGGTCCGGGCATCGTTCACCACCAGGGGTCCGCGGTTGAGGATCGTGTGGGCGCAGAACGCGACATCGCGGGGCGTCTCCCGCACGTTCAGCCCCTGGATCGACTTGAAGAACTGCCGGTCGGCCCCGACCAGGGAGACCGCGGAGATGGGCACGCCCAGCACATTGCGGACGAGCCGCGTCACGCGGTCGAACCGCTCCTCCGCCGGTGTGTCGACGAGGCCCAGAGCGTGCAGGGCCGCCAGCCGCAGGGGCTCGTCGGGGGACATCGGGGCGGGCGTATGGTCGTCGTGGTTCATCGTCGTTCGGTTCGCGTGATATCCGGACCCGTCGTAGGGCTGATCCCTAGACCGTTCGAACCATGCATCGGTTTGGAACGGCTCGTTATGGAGCCTCGGGCCCTTGGCCGGCACAGACTTGAGCCGGGTCCGGGCCATTCCCGTGGTGGAGACTCCGGATTGACACCGATTCGGGCGATCCTGCACGCCGACCTCGACGCGTTCTTCGCATCGGTCGAGCAGCTCGACGACCCGAGCCTGAGGAACAAACCCGTGCTCGTTGGGGGGGGTGGCAACCGGGGGGTGGTCGCCGCGGCGAGCTACGAGGCCCGGGCGTTCGGCTGCCGGAGCGCGATGCCCACCGCGATCGCCCGTCGTCTTTGCCCCGAGGCGATCGTGGTGAAGCCCCGTGGGGCTCGGTATCGCGAGGTTTCGGACCGGGTGTTCGCGATCCTGGAGTCCTTCACGCCCCTGGTGCAGCCCCTGAGCATCGACGAGGCGTTCCTCGATGTCACGGGCTCGGTCCCGCTCTTGGGTGAGCCGGTCGAGCAGGCCCGGGAGATCCGCAGGCGGGTGCGGGCCGAGACGGGGCTGACGATCAGCATCGGCGTCGCGCCCAACAAGTTCCTGGCGAAGCTCGCCAGCGACCTTGAGAAGCCCGACGGGCTTGTCGTCATCGAGCGGGATCGCATCCACGAGGTGCTGGACCCGTTGCCCGTCGGCAAACTCTGGGGCGTGGGCCCGGCTGCGGAGAAGTCGCTCGCCCGCCTGGGCCTGCGCACCATCGGGGACATCCGGGCCTATCCCGAGGACGCGCTCGCGGGCGCCATGGGCGACTTCGGGCGTCACCTCGCGGGCCTGAGCCGGGGGGAGGACGACCGGCCCGTCGTCCCCGACCGCGAGGCCAAGAGCATCAGCCACGAACAGACCTTCGGCGAGAACCTGACCGACGCGATGGAGGTCCGCTCGGTGATCCTCGCGCAGGCGGAGGCGGTGGGGCGGCGCCTGCGTCGGCACCAGAGGCTCTGCCGCACGGTGACGATCAAGATCCGCTTCGGCGACTTCCAGACCGTGACACGATCCGAGACGCTGCCCGAGCCGACCGACGCGACGAGCGAGATCGCGTCGGGGGCGAGGCGGCTCTTCGACGCCTGGTGCAAGGAGCCGGCGGGGTTCCGCGCGGTCCGCCTCATCGGCGTGGGCGTGAGCCACCTCGCGGAGCCCGGCAAGGCGGAGCACCAGGGCGGGCTCTTCGACGCGGGCGACGACAAGGCCCGCGAGGCGCACCGCGCGGTCGACCGCGCGGCGGACGCGATCGCGGACAAGTACGGGCCGGGCTCCATCGCCCGGGCGGGCACGCTGGGCTCACGCTCGCGCTCGGTCTCGCCCGGTGGCCGGAAGAAGGCGGGCGAGGACTGACCCGTTCCCCGCTGCACGCCGACCGGCTCCCGGTCCGGCGCCTCAGTCGGCGCAGCCACGCTGCAGGAGTTCCAGGAACAGCGCCAGGTCCGTGGGCGTGACAGCGCCGAAGGGCGGCGCGATGTCGGCAGCCGGGTCGCCCACGAGATACCAGCGGATGTACTGCGTGACGTCCCCGTGGTCGGCGATGCCGAACGGGAGGGCGATAGCCGACGAGGAGCACCGAGAGCCCAATTCGAACACGAACGCCGCCCCCGCCCCGCCCCGGGGCCCGGCGTGGCGCTTGGCGCCGACAACGATCCGCGTGCCCGAGACCGCGACCGAGCGCCCGAACTCCGCGTGCGGGAGCTGGACCGGGGGCAGGAGTCGCGACAGCAAAAGCCCGGACGAGGCCTCGTAGACATACACCGCGCCGGCACGCTGCCCCATGACATTGTCGTACGGAGCGCCGACCACGATCAGGTCCTCGGTCATCGCGATCGACGAGCCGAACAGCGCATCCCCGAACCCCATGGGCGGGCGGAGCGTCGCGACCCGGGCGCCGGTGCCCGCGTCGTGCACCACCACGAGCCCCCGCCCCCACGACCGCGTCCCCACCGCGATGCGGGAGTCCGAAGCCGCGACCGCGTGGCCCAGGTTCAAGGGTCGCAGCTCGTCGGCATTGAGGATCGCCCGCTCCCGGGCGTCGCGGGCATCGAACCAGAAGGCCCCGCCCATCACCCCGTCGTTGAACCACGACCCGACCACCGCGTTGGCGCCCGAGATCGCGACGGACTTGGCGTAGCCATCGCCCTTCTGCTGGTCGGTCCCGACGAGCTCGTGCAACTCACGGCCCCAGAACAGCTCGAACACGTGCGCGGTGCCCTCCGCGAGCAAGAGAGACCCGACCTCGTCCTCCGCGCCCACAACCGCGAGCCGGCCCGAGACCGCGACCGAGCTGCCGAACTCCGCCCGGGCCCGCGCGTTCGAGGGCGTGAGCTTGAAGACATGATCCCCGCTCGTGGCATCGAAGAGGTACGCCGCCCCGGCCCGGTAGCCATGGTCGTGGTCCCCCGGGGCCCCGACGATGATCCGCCCCTCGGAGATCGCGACCGAAGCCCCGAACTCCTGGCTGGGCGTCGCGTCGCCCGCCGCCAGCGGGAACCGGAGCCCACCATCCGAGACATGGAACACAAAGGCCGCCCCGGACCGCCACCCAAAGGCGCTCGAACCCGGCGCGCCGACGACCGCCAGCGACCCCTCGAGCGCGACCGAGGCGCCGAAGTCGTCCCCCGCGTTCCCGAACGGCGCCCCGATCGTGCGCGCCGCATGCCACAACTGCCCCGAGGCCGGGGCGCTCGCGAACAGAAGCATGGCCGAGATCAAGGCGTAGCGACAGCCCCGCCAATCCGCGTGCACTCTCATTCGTGGTCTTCCCGTGCTGGTCTCCCCGCCCTGCGAACGTGCGGGGAGATGCGTCCTCTTCACCGTGCTTTCCCGGGGCCGCTAGACCGCGGGACCCGAGAGTATCGGCCCTGAACTGCGCGTGAAAGCAAGATGAGCACTTGTTGATACGACTTTTCACACAGTTGAGGCGTCACACCCCCGGCCTTCGCGGGGCGGCGTATTTACCCAGTTTCACAGCCGACCCCGGCCCACACGCGCACAACGCCGATCCGCTTCCCCGGTACGCTCCGCGCGTGGACATCCTCGCACTCGTCATCGTCGCCACGATTTCTTTGCTCGCCAGCGCGATGACGCTCTTCACAGGCTTCGGGCTCGCCACGCTCCTCCTCCCCGTCTTCGCGATCTTCATCGATCCCGCGACCGCGGTCGCCGCGGTCGCGGTCGTGCACCTCGCCAACACGCTCAGCCGCCTCGCCCTCGTGGGCAAGCACGCCGACCGCGCGGTCGTCCTCCGCTTCGGCCTGCCCGCGATCGCGGGCGCGGTCCTCGGGGCCCTCGCCCTGGACCTCGCCGCGACCATCACCGACCGCCTGGGTCCGGTTGCCTCCTACACCCTGTTCGATCGCGCCCTGGTCATCACACCGATCAAGCTCACGCTGGGCCTGCTCATCGTCGCCTTCGGCATCGCCGAGGTCCGGGGGCTCGACAAGCTCGCCATCCCCCGCCGGTGGATGCCCGCCGGGGGTCTCATCAGCGGCTTCTTCGGCGGGCTCTCGGGCCACCAGGGGGCCCTGCGCTCCGCGTTCCTGCTCCGCGCCGGGCTCGACCGCGACGCCTTCGTGGGCACCTCCAGCGTCTGCAGCGTCCTGGTCGACCTCACCCGCCTCGCGGTCTACGCCCTGAGCCTCCCTGCGCTCGCGAGGCTCACAGGGTCGAAATTCGCCTCCCCGTCCCCGGACGCCCAGCCCCTCCCCTGGACGCTCATCGCCACAGGCTGCATCGCCGCGATCATCGGCGCGGTCGTCGGGGCCAGGCTGGTGAAGAAGGTCCGGCTCGAGGGCCTGCGCGTCGTCGTGGGCGGGCTGCTCGCGGTCACGGGCGCAGCACTTGCGCTGGGTGTGGTGTAACACAGATCAAGATGGACAAGGTCAGGCACAAACCTTGTCCATCTTGATCCAGTCACGCCCATCCAGGCGTGAGAAATCCAGTCACGCCCATCCCGGCGCGAGCCATCCGGTCACGCACCTCGCCCAGCGTTGAGGGGTCGACACGTCCATCAGAGCCGCGATGGAGACATCGCTTCGGGCGGGTGCGTCTTCACGCGACGCCCCAAAGACCCGGAACGGCCCCCGAAGAGGCCGTTCCGGGCGCTGAACAGACTGTCGGGGAGTCGTCCTTACCGGCGACGGCGCGACGCCAGGAGGCCCGCGGTGCCCAGGACCACGATCGCTCCGGGCGTCGGCACGACGCGGGCGGAGATGAACCCGTCCTGCCCGCCGGCGGTGCCCACCGTGGTGAAGAGGTCGATCGCCAACTGATAGGTCTTGCTGGCGTCGAGCTGGATCGTCGTCGTGCCGAACAGGCTGCTGTTTGACGAGGGCAGGCCCAGCGACGGGCTGTCCGGGTCGAAGGCATCGATCAGTTCATCCTCGGTGAACGACGCGTCGTCCGACTCGAAGAGGAACCACGCGAACTCGCTCGTGAAGGTGTCGGTCATGTCCGCGTTGCGGAAGTCCCACGAGATCTCCAACTGCAGGTTGCTCGCGACGTTGAAGATCGAGGCCAGGCTGGCGTACGCGTACGCGTCCACCGTCGCCTTGGTCACCGCGATATCCCACCGGCCCGCGCCCGCGTCCCAGGACCACGACGCGCCCGTGCGATCCGCCAGCGCGACCGAGCCCGAAGCGCTCAGGGAGGTGTTGAAGCCACCCGTGCTCGCGGACTGGTAGTCGCCGCTCGCGTAGTCGTACGCGACTGCCCCGCCCACAACGCCCCCGGTGTTCAGGAAGCTCTGGGCCGAGGCCTCGGTCACCTGCAGGCCCGCCGCGACGAGCGCTCCACCAAACAAACAGGTCTTCGTCAGACTCATCTCGTCCCTCCTGGCCCGCGTACGGGCAGCATGCTCTTTCCCTGTGATCAGCCCGGGCGGTCCCCGGGCCGGGGCTGAAACTACCGCTGGAGCGACGGAGCGGCAAGAGCGTTCTGGAAAGTTTTCCAGAAATGCAACTAGGGCTTGCGTCCGACGCGGGTTTCCGCCACTCTGTGGCCGCGAGAGTGAGGCATCATGCAAACAACCACCGGCCAATCCAGCTTCGAGACCGAGGCCCGTCGGGCCCTCGCGGACCTGCAGGCGGCGCTGGGCGAATTGGTCAGCACCGTCGCCGCCCACTCCGACCGTCGCCTCAGCGATATCGCCGACGCTCTCGAGATCGACACCAAGCTCGCCTGGAAGCTCAACCGCATCGTCGAGCTCGCCGACCCCCTCGCGGCCGGTGTGTATGTCCCGGGAGCCGCCGCGGGACGCATCGTCATCGACCGGGCCCGGGCCCGGGGGATCGACGAGGCCTGCCTCGACCGGCTGACCAGGGCTTTCGCGGGCTTCGAGCGCCTGCAGGCGGAGCACGCCGGCGACCGGCGCACGCTCGACACGCTGCTCGCAGCGGTGGCGGGCGAGGAGCAGGGGCGCAACGAGGCCCAGGCCCGCAAGGCGGCCTACCACGCCGGCGTCGCCCTCTGGGGCGTCCGCGTCACGACGAGGCTCATGTCCTTCATCATCCGCGAGCGTCGCGATGAGCCCGGCCGGCTCGAGGCGGCCCA
The DNA here is from genome assembly GCA_036788215.1 of Phycisphaerales bacterium. Lineage (GTDB taxonomy): Bacteria > Planctomycetota > Phycisphaerae > Phycisphaerales > UBA1924 > DAIQNV01. Next base: position 6,804 of record DAIQNV010000108.1, read on the forward strand.
TGTCGCGGGCACCTTCGGCGTCACGCGGACGCGACCCAATGTCCCCTGGCGGGTGGGCTGCTTCTGGGCGGAGACAAACGAGGGGGCCCTCCCCGGCACTCTGCCCCGACGCAACATCGACCCCGACTCCGGCCCGGGCGACCCCCCCATCCTCTGGTCGCACACCTCGCCCAATGTGCCCGAGCTCGTCTCGGTGCACCGCGAGGACGCACGCCTCGAGTTCCGCCTGGGCGGGGGGCCGATCGGCAAGCGCTCGCTCTTCGACCTCGTGACCGCGGAGAGGATCGCCGACGCGGGCCCCCGCTGGCGCACGCCGGGCGATGACCAGCTCTCCGTGGGCTCGCGGAACCGCACCCCCGCGGAGCGGGTGATCCTGGAGATGACGGTCGAGCGTTCCCTGTACGGTCGCCTCAGCCCGGAGGCGATGCTCTTCGGCGAACTGTGGGACGCCCACCAGCCCACGCAGCTCGACCACCCCGACCGCATGCCCCTCCACGAGCAGGCCCAGTTCGTGGGCGAGGGCCTCGCCCCCTTCCGCCACCGCTGCGTGCCCAGGCACCACGACCTCATGTCCCGCGTCTTCGGCCTGTTGGAGTGGGACCCGGACGCCTTCGACACCTACCGCGTGGACCTCACCTACCCGCCCTCACCGACCATCCTGCGGATGGTGCACCCCTTGCCCTCCGCGCCGGGGGGCTGACGATCGCGAGCGACGGAGAAGATGGCCAAGGTCTGCCACAGACCTCGGCTATTTTGATCCCATTGCCCGCTGCCTCTCCCCCCTGGGGAGAGGATGTCGCGCAGCGACAGGTGAGGGGCTACACCGAGCGAAGCGGTCTTCTCTTCCCTACTCAGCCTCATCGGGCAAGGAGGCTTCGAGTAGCGAAGGCGCTTCGCGTGTGGAGCCCCTCATCCCGCCCTGCGGGCGGACTTCTCCCCAAAGGGGAGA
>DAIQNV010000109.1:0-7720 GCA_036788215.1 Phycisphaerales bacterium
CCCAGCACAACCGCCATCACGGGACGCCTGATCTTCGCCCCGCGAAGATCAGGGTGAGCCCGCACACACCCAACCCCGCTTCACCCCAGCCAGCCCACCTCCCCCCACCTCCCCCCTCCGCTCCCGCCTGTGCGCACGGGCCGCGCGCCCCTCCCGCCCCCATCCGCCGCCCATCAAAAAAAAGACGCCCCGGCGCAAAGTCCTATCCACAAAGATCGTGCGCACCCCAGGCCCCGCCCCCGCCCGCCCCAACCGGTCCGATCGTGCGCACGATCGCGCCCCCGCCCCGGTCCTCCGGGAACACCGCCGTTCCCGAAGGAGCCCGACATGCCGAGCCACAAGCTTCACGTCACCCGCGCCCGCGCCCTCGCCCTGCTGACCATCATCTCCGCGCTCGCGCCGACCGCATCCGCCGCACCCTCACCCACCGCGCCCGGCGCTCAGCCGCCCCTCCACCCACCGCCCCATCTTCGCCTCCACGACGGGCAGGGGCAGCGATCCATCCTTCAAGAGCTCATCGTGCCAAGCCCGCAGGTCGAACGCCTCGCCGAGCGCCCCCTCCGCCTCGGCCCGCAGCCGCCGGATGAAGAGTTCCCCCATCTTGTACGCGGTCGCCTGCCCGGGCCAGCCGATGTAGCGATCGACCTCGTTCTCCGTGTCGAGGCGCGTCGAGGCGCTGTTGGCGAGCATGTACTCGATCGCCTCCTCCCGTGTCCACCCCTGCGCGTGGATCCCCGTGTCCACGACCAACCGCATCGCCCGCCACATCTCGTAGTTCAGCCGGCCGAAGTCGTCGTACGCGTCCGCGTAGAACCCGCGCTCGGGGTCCGGCCCCATCTCGAGGCCCAGGCGTTCCGCGTACAGCCCCCAGCCCTCGGTAAACGCGGTGTACCCGTCAATCTTCCGCAGGTCGTGCCCGCCCTCGATCTCCTGCTGAAGAGCAATCTGGAAGTGGTGCCCCGGCACCGCCTCGTGCAGCGTCAGGGGCACGATGTCGAACTTCGGCCGCTGGTCCAGGGCGTGCGTGTTCGCCATGAAATAGCCGGGCTTCCCGCTCTCGACCGACCCCCGGTAGTAGTACGCGGTGGGGCTCGACCGGGCGGCAAAGGGCGGGATCGGCCGGATGCCGTAGGGCAGGCGCGGGAAGCGCGTGAACAGGCGCGTGATCTCCGGGTCCACCTGCTTGGCGAAGTCGCGGTACGCCTTCAGCAGGTCCTCTTCCTCGGTGAAGTAGAAGCGAGAGTCCGTCCGCAGATACTCGATGAACGCCCGGAACCGGTCCTCCGCGCTCGCGAACCGCGCAAGGCTCCCGGGCCCCTCCGTCGCCCAGTCCGACCGGTCGATCACCTCCATCATCTCCGCCCTGATCCGCGCGACCTCGTCGAGCCCGGTCCGGTGGACTTCGTCCGCAGTCAGGGGCAGCGTGGTGAACGACCGCACCGCGAAGTCGTACGCCTCGGGCCCATCGACGCCCTGGCTCGCGCCGACCGTCTCGCGGCACGCCGGGATGTACTCCTCCTCGAGGAAGTCGGCGAACCGTTCATAGGCCGGCAGAACCTGCGTGATCAGGATCTCCGCCCCCCGGTCCGCGTAGGGACGACCGGCCCGGGTGTTGAAGGGGCTGAGCAGGGGGTGGCTCTCGGGTCGCTCGCGATAGGACGCGTCGGCGACCGACCGCGCCTGGTCGAGGGCCTTGCCCATGATCGTGCGGGGGGGGACGCGCCCCGCAGCCATCCCCGCCCGCATCTGCATCACGTGGGCCTCGAGGTGCCCCGGGATCTGCTCGAGCCTCGCCAGGTGATCGGTGTAGTGCCGGGGCTTGGTGAAGGGCGCGAAGCTGGCCATCTGGGGCAGCCAGTACTGGGGCCCGCCAATCGAGGTCACCGGCATCTGCTCGGGGCGGAACCGCGCCCCCTCCAGCGCCGTTTCGAGGCGCAGCTCCAGAAGGTCCGCCTCCAGGTGGTCCTCGGGGCTGAACCCGCTGCGATCGAGCCCCCCGACCCGCTCCAGCATCCCCGCCTGCCAATGGCGATGAGCGGCATACGCCAGGGGCGAGGGGTCCTCCAGCCGGTCGTTGTACCGGTCATCACCGATCGCGGTGCCGACCCACATCGGGCTGCGTTCCAGGTTCTTCTCGACGGTCTCGTCGAGGAGCTCGACGAGCGCGGGGTCGCGCTGCTGGGCGAAGGCGGCGAGGGGCGACACGGAGCAAGCAAGGGCGGCAAGCCCGGCGATCAGGGTGTTTCGGTGCATGGGGCCCAGAATACCGGCGTAGCCTCCCCCATGGACGAGGCATCCCTCCTCAACCACATCTACGCCCGCTCGGCGGGGCTCGCGCTCCCCGCGGGCCGGCTCCTCGTCGGGCCGGGTGACGACACCGCGGTCCTCCGCACGCCCGGGGGCGACACGGTGCTGCTCACGGTCGACCAGTTGGTCGCTGCACGCCACTTCGAACCCGCGCTCCTCGAGACCGAGGAGGGCCGCGACCTCGTCGCCCGCAAGGCGGTCGCGCGGTCGATCTCCGACATCGCCGCGATGGGCGGTGCGCCCACCTGGTCCCTCGCGACGGCGCTTCTGCCCAAGGCCTTTGCGCACGCCGACCACCTCTTCGACCGCATGGCCCACTGGGCCAGCCATTGGAAGGCCCCCCTGATCGGTGGCGACATCGCCAGCCTGGGCGATGAGCCCGGGCCCCTCTCCCTCACCACCACGGTCGGGGGGCTGATCGAACAGGGCGCGGAGCCCATCCTTCGATCCGGGGCCCGCGCCGGGGACGCGGTCTTCGTCACCGGCTCCCTCGGCGCGAGCCTCGCATCGGGGTGGCACTTGCGGTTCGAGCCGCGCTTGTCGACCGCCAGGGCGCTCCGGGGCGTCGCGACCTCGATGATCGATCTGTCGGATGGGCTCGGGCGCGACGCGGGGCGGGTGGCGGTCCGGTCGGGCGTCCGGCTCACGATCGAGGCGGCACTCCTGCCCATGAACCACCGCTGCAAGTCCTGGCGCGACGCTGCGGGCGATGGGGAGGATTATGAACTGCTCTTCACCGCGCCCGCCGACTTCGACCCACAAACCTTCACCATCCCCGATGCACCGCCCACCGTGCCCATCACCCGTATCGGCACCGTCGAAGACGCGGGGGGGCACCCCGGCGTCACCATCCTCGACCCGCACGGCCGGCCCCACGACGGTTCTGAACTGGGCTGGAACCACTGAACGGGTCTTCACTGAACGGACCGGGCCACCCGCCAACAATCCCCCGTGATCCCGCTCACGATCGATCTCGATTCCCTCGACGCCACCGAAGGCTTCGCCCGCGACCTGGGGGCGGTCCTCAGGGCCGGCGACACCCTGCTCATCGATGGTGAGCTCGGCGCGGGGAAGACGACCACCGTCCGCGCCCTCGCGACTTCCCTGGGCGTCGATGAGTCCGCGATCTCGAGCCCCACCTTCGTCATCGTCAACGAGTACGCGGGGACCGACCTCCGTATCGCCCACCTCGACGCCTACCGCCTCGCCGGTGAAGACGCTGAGGAGCTCGAACTCCTGGGGTGGGACCGCTTCGCCCCGCGCTCGCTCGTCCTCATCGAGTGGGGGTCGCGCATCGAGCCCCTGCTCGAGGACATGGGCGTCACGGGCATCGCCCGCCTGAAGCTCGAAGCGACGGGCGAGACCGGCCGTCGCGCCACGCTTTCCCTGCCCGACGCCTGGCACGAGCGCCCCGCCCTCGCCGACCTGCGGGTCCTCGCCACGCCGGCGCGCGAGCCCACGACCTGCCGCGTGACGGGGCTGCCCGTCCCCGCGGACAGCCCGACCTGGCCCTTTGCGAATGAGCGGGCGCGGATGGCGGATCTCTACGGGTGGTTCAGCGAGTCCTTCAAGGTCTCCCGCCCCGCCAGGTATTCCGACCTCGAAGAGACCGAATAGGCTGCAGGATCGCACACGCACGACGCGGACGCGCAAGACCACGGGAGCGACGCATGAAGACACCCCTCCGCATCGCCCTCTTTCTCGCCATCGCCGTCCTCGCTGCCGCGACGGCCCTCGCGCAGGACGCTTCTCCGGCGCCGGCTCCTGCCCCCACCTCGGCACCGATCACCGACCGCATCGGCCTCTGGCCTCTGTTTGTCCAGTCGCTCGATGTCTTCACGGTGCTGCTGCTTGCGGGGTCGATCACCGCTGCGTGGCTGATCACGCTCCGCGCGATGGACCTGCGGTCGTCGGTCGTGCTGCCCGAGTCGAGCGTCCACCGCATCGACACGCTGCTCCGCGCCGGTCGCCTGGGCGAGCTCGAGATGTTCTGCGAGAAGGACGACACCATCCCCGCCCGGGCGCTGCACGCTGCGTTCCGTGAGAAGGACGCGGGCCCCGAGGCGATGCTGGACGCGGCGGAGATGGCGGCCAGCGCCGAGACCGCGCGCCTGTACCGCTCCATCGACCTCTTGAATGTCATCGGGAACCTGGGCCCGCTCGTGGGCCTGGCGGGCACGGTGTGGGGCATGATCCTCGCCTTCACCAGCCTGGGCGCGACCGAGGGCCAGGCCGGGCCGGCCGACCTGTCGCTGGGCATCTCGAAGGCGCTCTTCCACACGCTGCTGGGCCTCCTGCTCGCCATCCCGTGCCTGCTCAGCTACGCCATCTTCCGCAACATGGTCGACCGCAGCGCGACACGGGGTATGGGCGCCGCGTCGCGCTTTGTCGAGCGCCTGACGCAGACGCTCCCGGGCGTCGGCACGGGGCCTCGGGCCATGATGCCCACCCCCGGCCTCACCACCGGCCTCACCACCGGCCCCACCCCGGGCCCCTCCATCCCCGCCATCCAGCCCCCCCGCGCGCCCCAGCAGGACGCGGGCCCACAGGGACCGGACGCATGAGGCCCCGGCGCTTCGCAGCAGCCTTCGCGGGGGCCCGCCCGGTCAACCGCGACCTCGCGCGCGTGAATGTCACGCCCATGATCGATGTCGTCATGGTGCTCATCGTTTTCTTCCTGCTCGTGGGCCACCTCGCGGGCGAACGCCGGGGGAGCGTCGACCTGCCCAGCGCCCGCGCCGGCGTCGGGGAGAGCCCCGCGAGCCGCCCGGTCTTCCTCCTCGTTGAGCGGGACGGCGCCCTCCGCCTCGACGGGGAGCCCATCGCGCTCGACACCCTCGCGCAGACCCTCGCCCCCCTCAGGGGCCGCCCCGTCCAGATCCGAGCGGCAAAGGACACGCCTTACGAACGCATCCGCCCGGCGCTCGACTCCTGCCGGGAAGCGGGCATCGTGGAGGTCCAGCTCGTCGTGAAGCCGGAGACCGCGGGATGAGCGTGATGGCGGCCCCCCAACCCGCGCGACGGCGCGAGGAGAACGCCACCGGCCGGCGTGCCCGGCGCGGGGGCTTCCGCCGGCGCGACGCCCGGGCGGTCTTCGACCTGCACTACGGGCCCAACATGACCCCGATGGTGGATGTCGTCCTCGTCATCCTCATCTTCTTCATGGCCTCCACCGCCCTCCTGGGTCCCGAACTGCTTCTTCGGACCGCCCTCGCGGAGGACCGCGCCCCGGAAGCGGGCGTCGACGCCCGCGCCGGCGCGGGCGAGGCGGACAACCCCTTCGCCCTCGAGGCACCCACGCTCACCGTCCGCCTCCGCGCGACCCCCGACGCCCGCGTCGCGGTCACGGGCCTGGGCCTGACCGACGCCGGCCTTGGCGCCCTCTTCGGTGCCGCTTCTTCCGTTGTCGCTGATTTGAAGGCGGCGGGCGCGATCACGGGCGACCCCGAGACCGACACCGCGGTGATCATCGAGGTCGACCCGAGCGTCCCGTACGCTGCTGCGGTCGCTGCTCACGATGCGCTGACGAGGGCGGGCTTCACCCGCATCGGGCTGCGGTAGACGGGCGTTCGTACCGGTACGGGCGGCGGTATGGAGGTACTTTCGCCCGAAGATGCCACGCTCCAAGATCGGTCATCGAATCGTCGTGGGTTGCGTCGTTCCGCTCCGCTCATTGAGTAGCGTCTTCATGATCGCCGCCCACTCGGGACGGCCGGAAGACGGGACTGCCTTTCAAAAAGAGTGAACCCATGAACAGCAAGCTCCTCGGTGCGGGCGCGATCGCGCTCGCTGCGTCGTGTGCCCAGGCGACGGTGTACTTCGACCCGAACATGGCGGACCTCGACTGGTCGACGATCGCGATCACGAACGCGGCGGGCTCCGCGAGCACGTTCTCGTACATCACGTCCCCGACCGGCGGTGCGCCCGGGCAGTACCGTCAGATCAGCCACAACCTCGTGGCGGCGGGCCCCAACGCGTTGATCGCGACCCTGCACATGCGCAATGGCACGTTCTACGACCCGACGAGCCAGGGGGCGATCGTTTCGATCGACTACGCGGAGGACTCGATCAACTTCGTGCCCTTCCAGTCGGGCGATGGGCAGGCGAGCGGGCTGGCGATCCTGCAGAACGGCGCGTTCTACCTGATGCGGACGGGGATCGTGACGATGCCCTTCGCGACGCACTCGAACTGGGTGAACACCAGCGTCGGCGGGCTCGTCTCCGCGGACTTCTGGGAGATCGACAACGCCGGCAACCTGATCTCGTCCTCCAACCCCGACTTCTCGGGCACCGGATCGGTCATGCAGCTGGGCTTCTGGCGGGGCAACAGCTCCAACGGTGACATCAACACCGAGGCCGGCCTCGACAACTGGTACGTCGACATCCGCGCCGTCCCCGCCCCGGGCGCGCTCGCCCTGCTGGGCCTGACGACGCTCGCGGCGACCCGCCGGCGCCGGTAAACACTCCACCCCGCGAGCCGGGCCCGGGAACGGGCCCGGACGCGTTCACCCCGCCCGCGCCCTCGGATGCACCCAGAGGGCCGCGCCGTGCAGCGCGTGCTCCTCGATGTACCCGACGACCGTCCTGTAGTGCTGTTCATCCCGCACGCGGACCACGTGGCACCCCTGCCCCCATATCGCGCCGTGCAGGCGGTCGCCCACGCGGCGCGAGGCGGACTGCTTCGCGCGTCCGATGATGGGCTTGGCGTTCTCCTCGCCCGTCCGCACGAGCACATGAGCGTGGACCGCATCGACGCAGACAATGCGCACCACGCACCCACGTCCGGTGAGGAACTCCGCGATCCCCTCCGCGAGCTCCGGGCGGAGGACCTGCGGGAACGCGACGCGTCGCTTGACCTTTGCCTGGGCGTAGGCGTGCAGTCGCGCGTGCTCGCCCTCTGGCGGGGGCCTGTGGTAGTCCCCCGATGAGTGCACGCGATGGTCGTGATCGCGGAAGCCCCGCGGGTCGCCCGGAAGCCAGTACCCGCGCGCTGCGAAGGTCGCGTGCACCCAGTCTGACCAGCGGGTCCGCATGTTCGCGAGTGTATCGGGAAGCGTTTGTGTTGCGAAGGTTCAGCGACCCTGATCTTCGCAAGGCGAAGATCAGGCGTCCGGGGGCGTCGACGGGCGTTCGGTGGTGTCTTGGAGCCTTGTTGACCCTGATCTTCGCTTCGCGAAGGTCAGGCGTCCCCGGGGGCGTCGACGGGCGTTCGGTGGTGTTTTGTAGATCGATTCACCCTGATCTTCGCTTTGCGAAGATCAGGCGTCCATGGGCGTCCGTAGGTGTTGTTGGCGTTCTTGCAGATCGGTTCACGCTGATCTTCGCTTTGCGAAGATCAGGCGTCCGAGGGCGCCGTTCCGTGTCCGCAGATCGGGGCCGGCCTTCACCCCGACCGGACGAAGATCTGCAGGCG
>DAIQNV010000110.1:0-7659 GCA_036788215.1 Phycisphaerales bacterium
CCCGTGCGTGAACCCGGGTGCCGTGGAGACATCGCGCAGCGATTTCTCCACGAACACCGACGCCCCAACGAGCCCGAAGCGCAAGCGAAGGGCCTTTGACGAGCCCGAAGCGCAAGCGAGGGAAGAAGAACGCCGGGTGCCACGCCCGGTGCCACGGACCCGGCTCTGCGGGTCCGTGCGTTCCCCCGTGCGTGAACCCGGGTGCCGTGCTCTGACGAGCGCCAGCGAGGAAGCCCACGACCCTTTACCCCTTACCCCTCTGCCCCTCCCCCGTGCGCACCCCCCGCGCCCCCAAACCACCCCCCTCCTCAGACGCCCACAAAAAAATCCACTCCCTCCAACCCCCTCCCCCAACCACACTTACGCCGCCACCCACCCACACGCACCCTCCGAAAGCGCCCGCCGCGTGCGCACCAATCCGCGCGCCCCCCGGGTCCTACGGAGGACCACACCATGCAACTCATCGGAACCCTCGCCCGCTCCACCCGCCCCACCCGGCGCCCACCCACCCCGATCTACTCAGCCCCCATCCACCCCCCCTCTGTGCCTCAGTGCCTATGTGCCCCCGTGCCTGTCTCCCCCAGCAACCCCATCTCCCCCCCGACCAACTTGAGCCGCAGCATCCCGAGCGCCGTCCGCGCCGACCACTCCCGCACCGCCCCCCGCCCGCCCTTGAAGCGGAACGACCGCACCTCCACCTCGGGCGACAGCCCATCCACGCTCGCCCGCGCGATGAACACCGTCCCCGCAGGCTTCGCCTCGCTCCCGCCCGGCCCCGCCACCCCCGTAATCGCAAGGCAATGCTCCGCCCCGCCCAGGGAGTGTCCGCGCTCCAGCCCCCCAACCGCCATCGCCCGTGCCACCGCGCCGCTCACCGCCCCGTGCGATGCGATCAACGCCGGGTCCACCCCCACCAGCCCCGCCTTCGCCTCGTTCGCGTACGTCAGCCACCCGCCCGCGAAGACATCCGAACTCCCGGGCACGCTGGTCAAAGTCTCCCCGAGCAGCCCCCCCGTGCAGCTCTCAACGACCGCGACCCGCTCCCCCCGCTCGCGCAGGAGCGACAGCACGCACCCGGGCAGCGCATCGCTGATGTCCGCCGCATCACCACCGGTGAAATCTCTCCGCTCGAACACGCTCACCCCGAGCGCCGACCTCACCTCGTCCTCCACAGCATCGAGCGCTGCCCGCACCGCGTCCGCATCATCGCCCGCGTGCCGCAGCCGCACCGACACGACCATCTTGCTCGCGGTCGTGCCCACCACCGGCAGCCCCCGCGACTCCCGGTCCCGATCCATCAGCGATCCGAGCCGCTCCGCCACCACCGATTCCCCGAGCCCGAAAGTCAACAGCGCCCGCGCCCCGAACGCGCCCCCGGCCCGCCGCAGCCGACCGGCGATCTCCGTCTCGAACATCGGCTTCATCTCATGGGGCGGCCCTGGCAGGCAGGCGACATCACAGCTCACAGCCCCAGCGCGCACGAACAGCCCAGGCGCCGTCCCGTTCGGGTTCGCCAGGCAGACCCCCGACGCCGGGCGCAGCGCCTGCACCCGGTTCCCCTCGGGCATCCCCCCGGCCCGCCCGCTGAACCACGCCCGGATCGCCCCGAGCGCCCCCCCGTCCTCGATCAGTTCTTCCCCGAGCACCCGCGCCAGCGCCGGGCGGGTCAGGTCATCCGCCGTCGGCCCCAGCCCCCCCGTCACGATCACGAGGTCGGTCTCGCCCGCAAGGCGCGACAGCGCCCGCGCGATCCGGTCCAGATCGTCCTCCACCGTCGCGTGCTCCACGACCCGCACGCCCAGCGCGAACAGGCGGTCGGCCAACCATGCCGAGTTCGTATCCAGGGTCTGCCCGAGCGCGATCTCGTCGCCCACGCTCAGCACAGCCGCCGAGCGATGCGGTGGTAACTGGTTGTCCATAATGCCTTTAGCCTCCGCCCACGAGCGTCACGATCTCCACCCGGTCCCCTTCGGCAAGCGCGGTCGCCCCGCGTTCGGCCCGGGGCACCACCCGCTGGTTGACCTCCGCGGCACAGATCGACTTCGCCAGCCCCATCTCCTCGATCAGCCCCTCGACCGTCGTACCGTCCGGGGCCTCCCGGGCCTCGCCGTTCACCGTGATTCGGATCATGTCCACAGACTAGGCTTTCTTCGGCGAATCGTGCCGGGGCCGGGTCCGAAGGAAGACGCAGCGATGCCAGCCCTCCCAACGAGACCGACCCGCCTCCCCTTCGTCACCCGCCTGCTGGTGGTCCTAGGTCTGGTGGCCCTGCCGGGCTGCGACCGGGCGGACGGGCCCCTGACGCTCGACTCGCCCGAGGCGACGGTGAGGACCGCGGAGGCCCTCGTCCAGGCGGGCCGGGCGGACCGGCTGGTGGACCTGATCCACGCGGACGACGAGCAGATGCGGTCGCTGCTCAACCAGTTCGGGCGGTTCCTGGGCGAGCTGCAGAAGCTGGCGCAGGCGGTGGAGGTCGCGTTCCCGGAAGAGGTCGCGCAGCTCCGCGCCGAGGCGGAAGCCGCGGCGAAGGAGGGCCGCGCCGCTTCGCTGATCGACCGCCTGACCGGCGCCCCGGCGGGCGCGGGCGGGAGCCGCGGGTTCGGGGCGGACCTGATCCGCAACCCGGACCTGCGCCTCGACACCGGCGCCGAAGCGAGGCGGTCCGCGGTGAACCCGTTCGGGGGTGGGGAGCGTGGCCGGAGCCGTCGCGAGGCGTTCAGCCGCATCGCGCAGCAGTTCTTCGTCGACCCCTACGCGTGGCTCGCGGACGGGCGCGGGCGGCTTGAGACGGTGTATGTCTCCGACACGATGGTGGCGTTGACCTGGGACGGCAAGACGATCCTGCCACCCTTCGGCCTGGTCTTGATCGAGGGCCCGGACGGGTTCTGGCGCCTGCTGCTGCCTACGCAGTACCCGGGCGTGCGCCGGGCGATGCCTCAGAACGAGGACGAGTACGCGGTGTACGGGAGCATCGTGCGGACGCTGGAGAACGTGATTGTCGACCTGCGTCGCGATGTCGAGGGCGGTCAGGTGCGGAACCTGACGGACCTGTCGGACTCGGCGGTGGAGAAGGTCGCGATCCCGGCGGCGCTGGTCTTCTTCGCGCTGAGCGAGGTGATCGACGAGCGTGGTGGTGGGGACCGGGGGCCCTGAGGCTGATTTCTCGGGGTTGGGGGCTGGACGCGGTGGGGGTGTGCTGCTATCTTTGCCTGCGATTGAGACTCAGTCTCAATAAAGACGGGAACGCCGGTGTCCCGCGAGCCCCCTCGGAGCCTGACGCGCCCGGCCCATCGCCGGTACGGATCCGAGCCTCGAGAACGACCGGGTGACCCCCAGGGTCGGCGTGCGCCGGCCTTCAGGAGGTCGACCGATGCATCGATGTGCTTTGTCGTCCGTCGCGCTGGGTCTGGCGGCGGGGGTGTGCTGCGCCGACTTCGTCGTTCCCTCGTCCGCGGACGAGGGGTGGGACCGCGGGGTGACGCCGGGATCGCTGTGGGCGGAATGGGACAGTTTCGAGACGCCCTTCTCCCCGAACCGCCCGGACGTGGGCTCGTTCGTGGGCGGCGTGCTGGCGGCGGATGCGGTCGCGTTCGACGTGTTCGATCGGGGCTCGTCGTCGTTCATCACGAGCGGTGGGAACATCTACTCGTTCTCCGATCTCGTGCTCCCGCAGATCGACTTCGGCGGGTTCGGGCTTGGTATCGGGCAGCGGACGACGATCCTGGTGCAGGTGCGGACGCAGGGGAACGAACTCGACCCGGCAACGGTCCTGCTCGACGGGGCGATCGCGCCGGCGGAGATCGTGGAGCTCGACCGCCGGACGCTGGGCGGGTTCGGCGGGGTGCTGGTGGACACCTTGATCCGTTTCGAGGTCGGCGCGAGCGCGGCGGGGCACGCGGTGACCTTCGACGCTTCGGCGAGTTCGATGAGCCTCGACCGTGTCGCGGTGGATGCGTTCACGCGTCCGGCGGGGTGCAACGCGGCGGACGTCGCGGCGCCGCTGGGGCAGTTGACCTTCGCGGATATCTCCGTGTTCATCTCGGCGTTCAGCGTGCAGGATCCGGCGGCGGATCTCGCGGCGCCGTCGGGGGCGTGGACATTCGCTGATATCTCGACCTTCCTGGCGCTGTTCGGCGCGGGTTGCCCGTGATCGGGTTGTGTCGCCGGGTTGAGTGATCCGAGTCGCCTCCGGTCAGGGAGGGGAGAGCGGTTCGCGGCGGCGGGAAGCGCGTCGGGCGTGTCTGTCTTGTTGACAGCCGTTCCGTACCCCGCCGTCGCGGCCCGTGTGTGGCCCCCGGGCGCTTGTTGCAAAGGAGTGGCCTGTGTCGGTGCGCGGTGCGTTCACGCTGATCGAGTTGCTGGTGGTGATCGCGGTGGTGGCGTTGCTGATGGGCGTGCTGCTGCCCGCGCTGTCGGCGTCGCGTCAGAGCGCGGAGATGCTGAAGGCCGGGGCGGCGGTGCGATCGCTGGGGCAGGCGTTCTCGCTCTACGCGGATGATCAGGGCGGGTGGGTTCTTCCGGCGCACCTGACGCCCCTGCAGGCTTCGCGGGGTGTGGTGGACGAGTTCGGGAACGCGTTGTTCCCGCCTGTGAGCCAGCGGTGGCCCTATCGGCTGGGGGCGTACTTCGACCATGGCTGGGCTGGGACGACGCATGTGGGGGAGCGGGCGCGGTTTCTCGCGGAGCGGCGGGCGTTGCTGGATGAGCCCGGTGGGCTCTTCCAGTGGGCGTACGAGGTGAGCGTCTTTCCGTCGTTCGGCGTGAATCGCCGGTTTGTCGGGGGCGACTACCGCCGTGGCGAGTGGATCGCGCAGGGGCACCACGTGGCGCGGGTCGCGGATGCGTTCATGCCCTCGGGCCTGCTCGTGTTCGCTTCGAGTCGGTTCGTGGTGGGATCGACCGAGGTGGACGGGTACTCGGACATCGATCCGCCTCGCCTGGACACGGTGTACGACGACGGTGCGTCGACGAGCTCGCCCGCGACGGCGTTCGGCAACCTGGATGCACGCTATCGGGGGCGGGTGGTGGTGGGCTACCTGGACGGGCACGGGAACGCGGTGGAGCCCCTGGAGCTGATGGACCGCAGGGTCTGGTCGGAGACGGCGCAGCGGCGCGGCGATCCGCGCTGGGCGCCCTGAGTGATCGTCATTCGTTGGCGAGCGGGGCGTGTTGCCCGGCTCGCGGTTGTACGGGGCCACGGGCCCGGGAGTCTGGAGAGATGTTGATGATTCAGAGCATGAGCGTGTGCGCTGCGGTGAGCTTGGCGCTGGGCGCCTCGGTGGTGCCCGCGGTTGCGGGTCCGGTGACCTTCGGCGTCGAGCGGGATTACATGAGCTCGGGGTTCTTCCAGGGGAACACGATCCGCGGGGATGAGACGCCGAGCACGCGGCGGGTGAACCGGGCGACCTCGCCGGGCATTTTCGGCGTGACGGGCGAGACGAGCTACTTCGGGTTCGGTTTCGATCCGTCGCTGTTTGCCGGGCCGGTGGCGCTGGCGGTGTTCCGGGTCGAGGTCGTCACGAACGGGTTCTTTGCCGACCCCTCGTCCGGCAACCCGGCGGAGGTGTCGCTGCACAGCCTGACGGCGGACCCGTTGTCCAGCATCGACGAGAACCTTCTGAGCGGGCCGGGATCGTTCGTGGACTTCCGGGATGCGCAGATCACGGCGGCGAGCGTCGTGTCGACCGCGACGGTGGACGGGCTCGGGGTGTTCGAATGGGATATCACGGGGCTGGTGAACGAGTGGATCGCGAACGGGAACGCGCACTTCGCGTACACGATCGGGACGAGCGTGCTCTTGGATCCGGACCCGGACACCGCGGTCGGGTTCATCAACTCGAGTTTCTCGGGCTTGACCGGTGAGGAGTTGACGGCGCGGATCGTGGTGATCCCGGGCGCGGGCACGGGCGTGCTGGTCCTCGTGGGTCTGGGTGCGGGGGGCGTGCGGCGTCGGCGGCGCTGAGCAGGTTGGTTGATCGCCTGGGGCGGCGAGCGGGTGAGAGCCCGCTCGTCGCCTTGACGGAACTGGCTTGGGGGGTGGGCGGGGGGCTGTTGGGTCGTGGCCTTCCTCGCTGGCGCTCGTCAGACCACGGCACCCGGCGATGGGATTGCGGCGTGGTCACCCTGATCTTCGCTGTGCGAAGATCAGGCGTCCGGGGGGAAAGGTTCGGTGGTGCTTTGTTGAGTGGGCGTGCACCACCCGCTGCGCGGATGGTGGCACCGGTTGGGTTTGGGGGTCTGGGTTCGTGGCCTTGCTCGGTGACGCTTGTCTTGCGACGGCACCGGGCGCGCGCGTTCGTGGAGAAATCGCTGCGCGATGTCTCCACGGCACCCGGCGATGGGATTGCGGCGTGGTCACCCTGATCTTCGCTGTGCGAAGATCAGGCGTCCGGGGGGAAAGGTTCGGTGGTGCTTTGTTGAGTGGGCGTGCACCACCCGCTGCGCGGATGGTGGCACCGGTTGGGTTTGGGGGTCTGGGTTCGTGGCCTTGCTCGGTGACGCTTGTCTTGCGACGGCACCGGGCGCGCGCGTTCGTGGAGAAATCGCTGCGCGATGTCTCCACGGCACCCGGTGTTGCATAGTGGCACCGGGCACCGGACGTCGGAGGTTGTTGCACGATTGCCCGACGCGCCGCGTTGCGGCGGGTCGGGGCACCGGGAGCTGTCGTTCGTGGAGAAATCGCTGCGCGATGTCTCCACGGCACCCGGTGTTGCATAGTGGCACCGGGCACCCGGCGTTCGTCTTCCCTCGCTTGCGCTTCGGGCTCGTCGGGGCGTTACTCCCCCGGGATGTAGCTGATGGCGCCTTCCATGGGGCTGCTGGCGGTGGCGTAGAGCTTTTTGTCGATGCGGCCGGCGAGGTAGCTCTGGCGGCCGGCTTCGCAGGCTTTGCGCATGGCGTGGGCCATCATGACGGGGTCTTTGGCGTGGGCGATGGCGGTGTTCAGCAGTACGCCATCGGCACCGAGTTCCATGGCGATGGAGGTGTCGCTGGCGCTGCCGACGCCGGCGTCGACGATGACGGGGTAGGTGGGGTCGCCTGCCTTGAGCAGTTCGAGGCAGAGGACGATGTTGTTGGCGTTGAGCACACCCTGGCCGGAACCTATGGGGCTGCCTGCGGGCATGACGGCGGCGGCGCCGGCGTCCTTGATGCGCTGGGCGGAGATGGGGTCGTCGCTCGTGTAGACCAGGACCTGGAAGCCATCGGCGACGAGGGTTTTGGTGGCTTCGATGGTGCCTACGGGGTCGGGGAGCAAGGTCTTCTTGTCGCCCAGGACTTCGAGCTTGACCCAGTCCTTGCCGGGGTTGTCGAGTTGGTCGAGCAGCTCGCGGCCCAGGCGGGCGACGCGGACGGCATCCTCGGCGTCGAAGCAGCCTGCGGTGTTGGGGAGGATGGTGTAGCGGGTGAGGTCGAGGTGGTTGAGGAGGCTCTCGCCCTGGGCGTTGACGAGGCGTTCGCGGCGGACGGCGACGGTGATGATCTCGGAGGCGGAGGCGTCCAGGGCCTGCTGCATGAGGGGGTAGGTGGCGTACTTACCGGTGCCCACGAGGAGGCGGGAGTGGAAGGTGCGGCCCGCGAGGGTGAGGGGGGCGAGGCCGGGCTCTTTTCCGCTGTCGCGGGGGGGCTTGGATTCGATCTGGGTCATGGGGGGAGTGTAGG
>DAIQNV010000111.1:0-7594 GCA_036788215.1 Phycisphaerales bacterium
TGACGCGTGGAGCGCGATGAGCAGACAGGGCGTCGGCAGGACAGGGCGGAGCGGGGGGTCAACCAGGCGTCGGTTCTGATCGGGATCTCGATGAGTTCGGGTTCGCCGGGGCCAAGAGCGGCTCGAAGCCCGAGCGCGCCCCCGACTCTGGCGAGGGCTGGACGGCTCCCGAACCGGAGGTTGCGGAGCGCCGCAGGTCGCCCGATCGGCGTGAGGACTGACTCGGGAGGCCTGGAAGTGGAGCGGGGATGATCGTGGCCCGGGGATCCTGGTCACGGCGGGGGTCTTCCCTCTTTTGTGCGGAGCGTGGCGCGTTCCCTTGGGAATCGACGCGTGGTGGGCAGGGGGCCGGGAGCAACCGGCCCGACCGCACGAAAGGAAAGCTTCATGGATTCGAACATCACGCACAGGCGATCCTTTGCGCTCCGTCTCGCCGCCGGCGGTCTGGCTGCGCTCATCGCGGTTTCGCCGGCCCATGCGCAGTTCAAGGACTGGCTCGGTGGGTCCGGGAACTGGTCCTCCGCGGGAAGCTGGACCCCGCTGGGTGTTCCCCAGGCGTTCGAGATCGCGAGGATCGGGACGTTCACCGCCGACGGGTTCGTCTCGCTCGATGTGAGCGACACGGTCGCCGGGCTGGTCGTGACCAACGGGATGACGTTCTCGACGGGCGGCAACCTGCTTGCCGTCAACGGTCCGGTCGCGGTGTCCGGGCTGAACGACCTTCCGGGCCCGCTGTTCGCCCGATCGATCTATCGGGTGCAGAACGGTGCCAATGGGACGGACTCGCACGCGGACTCCGTGTCCATCTCTGATCAGGCCTGGGTTGAGCTGACCGGGGGGGCCGTCTTCCGCGTGGACGATTCCATGTCGATCGCCTCGACGGCGAGCCTCCGAGGGCGCGGGACGGTGAACTTCATGAGCGATGCGGGCACCGATGCGCTCGTGAACGGCGGGACGATCGTGCCCTCCGGCGGCGACCTTGTGATCGTCCAGTTCGGCGACGCGCTGCTCGACCTCGACGGCGCGAGCGGCACCGGTCGGCTGCTGCTGGACAGTCCTCAGGGGGGGGACCTCCAGATCATCGGGACCGAGCTCGCCGACCCGTTCAGCAGCGAGATCCTGCTCACGCCGGGGCGGGCGATCACGATCGACATGGCGGCCGGATGGATGGCCGATTCGACGAGCCGCATCGAGTTGATCGGCGACGGCGTCGGGGGGCACACCCCGGCCTTCCTTGGCGGCGGCGACTGGACGTTGCGAGGTGATCTGATCGTCGGAGGGGAGGCCGAGTTCCTGCGTGTGCAGTCAGCGTCGACGACGATCCAGCATCCGGCCTCGGTCACGGTCGGTTTCGGGGACAGCCTGCACTTTGAAACCCCGACCCTCGTCACGGGGGGCTTTTTGAGTGCGCGGGCTCGATGGTCTTTCATGGCCCGACACGATTTGAATCCGGCACCTTCGTTACGGCTTCCAACACGACGGGGGGCGGCTTCTTCTTGCTCCAAGGCGAAACTACCCTGGCCGGGGACATCACCTCGGTCGGCTACATCGGCGTGAACGGCGTGATCACCGTCTCAGAGACATCCACGTTCGACGCCGGCCGGCTGAACATGGATGGAAACGGCTGGGCGCTCTGGAACATCAATGCCGCCTTGACCATCAACGCGGACGATATCGATACGCCCGACGCGCCCGCCTTCGACGGCACCATCAACATCGCCTCGCCCCTCGCCGCTTCGCTCACGCTCAACCTGACCGATCCGGGCGACTCGTGGGAGATGGCGGGCAACATGAACCTGGGTGGAGCGATCGGGTACTTCAACCGGGTGATGGGCTCGCCGGTCGTCGTCAGCGGCACGCTCGACCTGCCGAGCAATCGGGCCCAGATCGCCGCGGACACGGCGTTCGCCCCGGGGAGCGTCGTTTCGCTGGCGGCGGGGAGCGCCTCGCTTCGGATGAACGCCCGGAGCCGGGTGGAGCCGGGGGCGGTGTTCAGCGGGGACGGGGAGTTCCGCAACGGTCCCGATGGAGAGATGGTGCTCGTGCCGAACCTGAATCTGGCCAACGTCGGGCTTGCCAACCAGGGCGTCCTGAGCATCGGCGAGGGCGACCCCGGCGTGGTGCAGGCCGACCGGTTCCAGAATTTCGCCACGGGAACGCTGCGTGTCGAGCTTGGTGGCACGGCCGCCGGGGCCTCACACGACCTGATGATCGTGACCGGTCCGGCGACGCTTGCGGGCACGCTCGAGGTGCGTCTTCTGGGCGCGGGTGCGGCGCAGTACCGGCCGCAGGTGGGCGACACGTTCACGGTGCTGACCGCGAGCGACGGCATCGTGGGCACGTTCGACAGTGTCCCGGACACGCTCGCCGACAGCGGGCTGTACGAGTGGGCCGTGGTCTACAACAGCAACGACGTGACGATCGAGCTGGTCGGCTTCCAGGGCAACGACGCTTCGTGCAGCATCGCGGACCTGGCACCTCCCTACGGGCAGCTCACGTTCGCGGATATTTCCCGTTTCCTCGAAGCCTTCAGCAACCAGAACCCCGCGGCCGACCTGGCTGCACCCGCCGGCGCATTCACCTTTGCGGACATCTCCGCCTTCCTCGCCGCGTTCGCGGCTGGCTGCCCCTGAACCGTCACCCGCATGACGGGTCCGGAGCGAGATCCGGGTATGCTGATCCCGGCTGGCGCGGCCCGGAAGGGCCGTGCGAGCCATTCCCGATGGGAAGCGACACGAACCTCCTCCGCGCCGCGGCTTCCGGCGAGCGGCGGGACGTCGATGCCCTGATCTTGGCCATCTACGAGGATCTCCGTCGTCTCGCGGTGGGTCACCTGAGGACGGAGCGGCCGGATCACACGCTCCAGCCCACGGCGCTGGTGCACGAGGCCTAGGTGCGCCTGATCGATCAGCGGAACACGGACTGGAAGGACCGGGCCCACTTCTTCGCGGTGGCCTCGCAGGCCATCCGCCGCATCCTCGTCGATCATGCCCGTCAGCGGGCCGCTCAGAAGCGTGGCGGCGGCGGGGCCCGGGTGGCGATGGCGTTTGCGGAGCCTGAGGCGCCGACCCGCGATGTTGACCTCGTCGCCCTTGATGAGGCGCTCCGGGAGTTGGCGCTCCTCGACGAGCGCCAGGCGCGGGTCGTCGAGCTGCGGTACTTCGGCGGTCTGACCGTCGCCGAGACGGCGGAAGTCCTCGGCATCGGCCGGCGCAGCGTCGACCGCGATTGGCAGATCGCCCGCGCGTGGCTGTTCGACAGACTGAGCGACCCCGAATCGGAGGCGTCGGTTGAATCCGTCGGAACTTGAGTCCGCCAGGCGGGCCCACGCGGTGCTCGTTCGTGCGCTCGATGTCGAGACGGCGCAGAGACGCGCGTTCGCCGCCCGGGCCTGCGAGGGTGACCGGGGTCTTCTCGAGAGAGTGCTGAGGCTCCTCGACGCTGCGGACGAATCGTGCGCGTTCCTCGATGAGCCGGCGCTCGACGCGCTGCGTGCGCCGCCGGAGCCTGCCATCCCGGATGCCGTCGGCAATTACCTCATCATCGGCGTGCTCGGTTCGGGCGGGATGGCCACCGTCTACGAGGCGGTCCAGGACAAGCCCAAGCGACGCGTCGCCCTGAAGGTCATGCGGCAGAGCATGACGCAACGAGAGTCCTACCTCCGTTTCCGGCTCGAGACCGAGGTGCTGGCCCGCCTCAGCCACCCCGGCATTGCTCAGATCTACGAGTCCGGTGCCGCGCAGCTCAAGCACGGTCCCCCGGCCCCCTTCTTCGCGATGGAATTGGTGCACGGGGCGTTGTCGCTTACCACTTACGCGGACAATAACGCGTTGGCGGTGCGCGAGCGCGTGGCCATGCTCGCCTCGGTCTGCGACGCTGTCCACCACGGGCATCAGCATGGCGTCATCCACCGCGACCTCAAGCCGGGCAATGTCCTCGTCGACGGTGAGGGTCGGGCCAAGGTCATTGACTTCGGCGTCGCCCGCGCGGTGGAGGACGACGACTCGCCGACCAGGGCGTCGGACAGCCGCCACCTGATCGGCACGCTCAACTACATGAGCCCCGAGCAGTGCGATGCCTCCGGCGACATCGACATCCGAACGGACGTCTACTCCCTCGGTGTGCTCCTCTACGAACTGCTGTGCGGGCGTCTGCCGCACGATCTGTCGGCGCTCCCCCTGCCCGCCGCCCTCAACACAATCCTGGCCGAGCGGCCCCGCCCGCCCGACCTCCCCGCGATCCCCCGTCGCCGCGACCTCGAGGCCATCATCCTCAAGGCGATCGACAAGCAGCCGGACCGGCGCTACGACGGCGCCTCGGCCCTCGCCTCCGACCTGCGTCGCTGGCTTGAGTCGCAGCCGATTTCCGCGCGCCCCGCCGGTATCGCCGACCAGTGCGCGCTCTTCGCGCGCCGCAACCCCGGCCTCGTCGCCGGCGGCGCCGCACTCGCCGCCAGCATCATCCTGGTCGCCGCGATCAGCACGATGTTCGCGATGCGGCTCTCCGAGGAGGTCGACCGCCGACGGGGCGCAGAGCAGCAGGCGGTCCGCGAACGCGACGTCGCGCGGTGGCAGGCCTACACCGCGCAGATGGCCGGCGCCTTCGCCGCGATGAACACCGGCGAGTTCGAGCAGATGCGCACGCGGCTCGACGCCGCCCTCCACCCCCGTCGGGGCTGGGAGTGGGGCTTCCTCGCCGGGCTCGCCGAGCAGGCCGACATGGTCGTCGAGGCGCACGAAGACATGATCATGTCGTTCGCCGTCGATGATGGGTGGTCGCACATCGCGACCGGCGCCAACGACGGCACGATCCGGCTCTGGGACGCCGACGACGGATCGCTCCTCGCCTCGGTGGTGACCGACTCGGGTGCCCGCGTCTCCGCCCTGGCCTTCACCCACGATCGCCGGCTCGCCTGCGGAGACGGCACCGGCGTCATCACGATCCGCGACGCACGCAGCCTCGCCGGCGCCGAGGTCCTCGGAAGCCTGCCCGCGGGCATCTCGGAACTGTGCGCCCTTCCCGATGGCCGCATCGCCGCCGCAGCGGCGGACGGGTCCGCGGCTCTCTGGTCCCTCGGTCCTCGGGCGGAGGGGCCCCTGCCTGTCGGTCAGCCCGGCGACCAGCCCGGCGGCATCACCGGCATCGCCCTCTCCCCGGACAGCCTCCTCGCCGCCACGTGGAACGCCCGGGGCCTGCTCCACCTCCGAGACGCCCGGAGCCTGACTGCGAAGCAACGCCTCGAGTTCCCGGGCGCGATCAACAAGGCTGTCTTCAGCAACGATGGCGGGATGATCGCCGCTGTGGGCGAGAGCGGGAGGCTGCTGGTCTGGAGCACCCGGGATGGAGCGCTGCTCCGTGACTTCGAGATCTCCTCCGGGGTCAACACCGCCCGCACGGTCGCGTTCTCGCCGGACGGGCAGCTCGTCGCCGCGGGGCTCGTGCATCGCGGGATCGCGGTCTTCTCCATTCCGCAGAATCAGCAGGTCGGCCAGCTCGGCGGGCACACCGAGGCTGTTTCCGCGATCAGCTTCCATCCCGACGGCGGATCTCTCCTGACCGCATCGTGGGACCGTACCTTCAGAAAGTGGCGCGTCGAAGGCATCCGTTCGCCCGGGGGCGTCACCACGCTCCAGGGACACCACGACAGGCTCCAGGCGGTTGCCTTCTCCCCCGACGGCTCCATGGTCGCCTCGGCCGGGCGAGACGGAGCCATCCGACTGTGGGACCCCGACCTCGGCTCGCCCGTCGCTCGCATCCCGGTCGGCGGCGTCCGGCTCCACGCCCTGGACTTTGCCCGCAACGGGGACGCCCTCGCTGTCGCGTGCGACGACGGCATCGTTCGGCTGTGGGACCCGTCCACCGGTCGCCCCGTTGGCGAACTGATCGGCCATGAGGGCTGGATCGCCTCCGTTTCGTTCGACCCCACCGGTTCTCTGGTCGCGACCGGAGGCAATGACGCCACCGCCCGCATCTGGGATCGCCGGAGCCCCGCCAACGAACCGCTGGTCCTCCGTGGACACGAGGCCCGTGTGAACGCGGTCGGTTTCAGCCCGGACGGCCTTCTCCTCGCAACCGCATCGCGCGACCGGTCTGTCCGGCTCTGGGACGCACGGACCGGACGTCCCGTCTTTGTGCTCGAGGGCCACGACTCCGATGTCTTCGCGGTGCTCTTCGACCACGAAGGCCGGCGCCTCTACACCGGAGCAAGGGATCAGACCATCCGCGTCTGGGACGTGCAGACGGGCGAGCAGATCGCGACGCTCGACGGGCACGGGCAGTTCGTCACCGCCCTCGCGCTCAGCCCGGACGGCACGCGCCTCGCCGCCTCGTCGTGGTTCGGCAAGATCCTGCTCTTTGACATCGACACATACCAGCTCATCGCGTCCTTCCGGGCTCACGATGCCGCGATCCGCGGGCTCGACTTCAGCCCCGATGGCCGATGGCTCGCCTCGGCCTCGTACGACGGGACCATCCGGCTCTTCGACGCCGCCGAACGGGCGGACCGCACCAGGCTGCGCGAGCGGGCGCTCACAGAGCAGGCCGACGCCCGGGCCCGCCTCGCACCGATGATCGACGCACTCGACCGAACCGCCCTCGAAAGGCTCGCCGCCGCCCCCGGGCTGGAATCTCTCCCGGACGCGCGGGCCAGGAAGCTGCTGCTCTCGATCCTTCACCCGGTGGGCGACGAGCGATAGCCCCCGCAAACGCCGGCGCCTGACCGTGGCGCGTCCGGCGGCGATCTTCCGCGTTGTGAGGTAGTTGTGTCCATGCGGCACCGCCCGGCGCTCTCGTTCGAGGCCGCTGGATTTGTATTCACCGGTCGCGGGCGGTCCCGCCATTCCCGTGGGAGGTTTCCTCATGCCGTTGCGTCGACACCCGGTCGCCAGGTCCAGCGATGCCGGTGCACTCGCCGGGTTCCCCATCGAACGAGACCTCGTCCAGCGCCTCCGTGACAGCTACGACCTGGTCCGGCAGCGCGATCTGCAGCTCGCCGAGATCTTCTATGAACGCCTGTTCACCGCCGCCCCCGCGGTCCGCCCCCTTTTCACACTCCCATCTGAGCAGCAGGCCGCCAAACTGATGGCGGCTCTCGACGCGATCGTCCGGAACCTCACCGCGCCGGCGGACAACGCGGCTCTTCTCAACGACCTGGGCAAGAGGCACGCCGCCTACGGAGCCCGGCCGGAGCACTACGACCTCGTCATCGATCTGCTCGTCGAGTCCATGACCACGCTGCTCGGGGACGAGATTGACGCGACGGTCTTCGACGAGTGGCGTATGGCCCTCCGCCTGGTGAGCGACCAGATGATCGCCGCCGCACAGCGGGCGCCCCCCGCGTCGCCCTGAGTTCGTGCGCAGGCGAGGGGCCTCCCAATCCACGACGCAGATGTGGTTGGGGCCTTTCGCCTGCTCGATCAACTGTTGCCTCTGCGCGGTGTGCCGCCAGGGCGATCCGGTGGATCGGCCAACGCCCCTCAGGGCGTGGCGTCGCGCGGGTCATCTGGCCTCAGCGCGTGCATGGCTTCTGCGAACCTGCGACCGAGGTCGAGGTATCCGGCGGAGTCGTAGTGGTAGGGGTCGGAATAGCCATAGG
>DAIQNV010000112.1:0-7459 GCA_036788215.1 Phycisphaerales bacterium
GGCCCACACGACGCTGCTCGCGATCATGGGACGCATGGCGGCCTACACCGGGGGCGTCATCACTTGGGACCAGGCCCTCGCCTCCGAGGAGGACCTCAACCCCGAGCCCTGGACCATGGGCGACCGAGCAACGCCCAAGGTCGCCATCCCCGGCACGACGAGGTTCGCCTGATGGACCGGCGCCAATTCATGGCGGGCGTCGCCCTCGCGGGTCTGGGCGCCGCCTTCGTCGCGCGGTCGCGGGCCGATGAGCCCGCGCGGGCCATGCTCCCCATCCGCAAGGCGCTGAAGATCGGCATGATCGCGGGGGGCACCGGGCTCGTCGAGAAGTTCGCGATCGCGCGGGAGGCGGGGTTCGCGGGCGTGGAGCTCGACGCACCCGCCGACCTCGACAGCGCCGAAGTCGCCGAGGCCAGGCTGCGGACCGGGATCGTCGTGCCGGGTGTGGTCAACTCCGTGCACTGGGCGAAGCCCCTGAACCACCCCGACGCGTCGGTCCGCGAAGAGGGCGTCGCGGGGCTGGAGGCGGCGGTGCGGGCCGCGTCCGCGTGGTGCACGAAGACGGTCGCCCATGGGCCCACCGTGCTCCTCGTCCCCGCGGTGGTGCGCAAGGAGATGGCCTACGCCGACGCGTATCGCCTCTCGATGGAGGGCATCCTCCGCGTGCTGCCCCTCGCGCGGGAGCTGGGCGTGCGGGTCGCGATCGAGAACGTTTGGAACGAGTTCCTCCTGAGCCCGGTCGAGGCGGCCCGCTACTCCGACACGATCAACGAACGCGCCGGGTGGGAGGGCGTGGGCTGGCACTTCGACATCGGCAACGTCTGGCGCTATGGCTGGCCCGAGCACTGGATCGCGGCGCTGGGCCACAGGATCTGGCGGTTGGATATCAAGGGCTACAGCCGGGCCAAGGCGGACCAGACGGGCAAGTGGTCGGGCTTCGGCGTCGAGATCGGCGAGGGCGATCTTGACTGGGCCGCGGTCCGGGCGGCGCTCGCACGCGTCCGCTACCGGGGATGGGCTTCTGCGGAGGTCGCGGGTGGCGATGATGCGAGGCTCCGCGACGTGAGCGAGCGGATGGACCGGGTCCTCGGGCTCGGCGGATCGACCGGTGAAGAGGAGGCGGCGCCGTGAAGAGCGACATGACGAGGCGGGACGTCGTCAAGGCCGGGCTGGTGGCGGGCGCGGGGGCGCTGGTCGCGCCGGCCTTCGGCACCAGGCTGAGCCGCAACGGCGCCGAGCGCATCCGCGTGGGCGTGATCGGGTGCGGCGGGCGCGGGACGGGGGCGGCGTGGAACGCCCTCGAGGCGGACGACGCGGTGGAGGTCGTCGCGCTCGCCGACCTCTTCGAGGACCGCGTGGTGCGCTCGCAGGGGCAACTGGCGGAGGAGTGGGGGGCCCGGGCCGACGTGCCCGAGGGGCGCCGCTTCAGCGGGTTCGACGCCTACGAGAAGTTGCTCGCCCTGCCCGAGGTCGACATGGTCTGCCTCGCGACGCCCCCGCACTTCCGGCCCATCCACTTCGAGGCGGCGGTCCGCGCCGGCAAGCACGTCTTCATGGAGAAGCCCGCAGCGGCGGACCCCGCGGGCGTGCGCCGCGTCATCGAGGCGGCGAAGATCGCCGACGCGAAGGGCCTCAGCGTCGTCGCGGGCACGCAGCGACGCTACCAGGACAACTACCTCGAATTGATGAAGCGCGTCCGTGACGGCGCGATCGGCGAGCCGGTGAGCGCCCGGTGCTTCTGGAACCAGGGCGGGCTCTGGGTGCACGAGCGCAAGCCGGGCTACAGCGACATGGAGTGGCAGTGCCGCAACTGGCTGTATTTCTGCTGGCTCTCGGGCGACCACATCTGCGAGCAGCACGTGCACAACCTCGACGCGGTGAACTGGGTGATGGGGGGCCCGCCCGTGAAGTGCGTGGGCATGGGCGGGCGCCAGGTGCGGACAGACGTGAAGTACGGCAACATCTTTGACCACTTCGCGATCGACTACGAGTACGCCTCCGGCGCGCACCTCATGAGCATGTGCCGGCAGATCGACGGGTGCCAGTCGAAGGTCGCGGAGTTCGTGCAAGGCACGCGGGGCCGGTCGACGAGCTGGCACGGGTACTCGAAAATCGAGGGTGAAACGGACTGGGAGATGAAGGGCACGTCCAATCCCTACGTCACCGAGCACGAGGCGCTCATCGCCTCGATCCGGGGCGAACGCAGCCGGGTGAACGAGGCGGTCCGCGTCGCGGAGAGCACGCTGACCGCGATCATGGGCCGCATGAGCGCGTACACCGGCAAGGAGGTCACCTTCGAGCAGGCGATGGCGTCCACGCTGGACCTCTCACCGGCGGTGTACGCGATGACCGACCTGGAGACGGACCCGGTGCCGACGCCCGGGCGGACACCACTGGTGTGAAGGGGGACGCGATGGATCGCAGAGAGTTCGTGGCGAGCGTGGGCGCAGCGGGTGTCGCGGCGGGGCTCGGGGTCGCGGGGGCCGCAGGGGCGCAGCCCCGCGAAGTGCGCCTCGGGAGCGACGGGCGCTTCGGCATGCGCTTCGCGCCGCACTTCGGCATGTTCCGCCACCTCGGGGGCGAGGACGCGGTCGCGCAGCTCCAGTTCGCCGCCCGGGAGGGCTTCACCGCGTGGGAGGACAACGGGATGACGGGGCGGTCCGAGGCGGACCAGCGCCGCCTCGCCCGGGCGATGGACTCCCTGGGCCTCATGATGGGCGTCTTCGTCCTGAACCCCGGCACCGCGTGGGGCCCCACCTTCAGCCGGGGAGACGCGGGCGACCGCCAGAAGTTCGTCGATGAGGCCAAGCGCGCGGTCGATGTCGCCGGACGCGTCGGGGCCAAGTGGATGACCGTCGTCTGCGGCCAGCGCGAGAACCGCCTCGACCTCGACTACCAGACCGCCCACGCGGTCGACCAGCTCCGCGCCGCTGCGGAGATCCTCGAACCCGAGGGCCTGGTGATGGTCCTCGAGCCCCTGAACCCGCGCGACCACCCCAATATGCTGCTCGCGAAGATGGGCCACGCCTACGCGATCTGCCGCGCGGTGAACAGCCCCTCCTGCAAGATCCTGTGCGACCTCTACCACCAGCAGATCACCGAGGGCAACCTGATCCCCAATGTCGATCGGTCGTGGGACGAGATCGCCTACTTCCAGGTCGGCGACAACCCGGGCCGGAAGGAGCCCACGACCGGCGAGATCAACTACGCCAACGTCTTCCGGCACATCCGCGCGAAGGGCTTCGAGGGCGTCATCGGCATGGAGCACGGGAACGCGGGCGCGGGCCCCGAGGGCGAGCGGGCGGTGATCCGGGCGTACCGATCGGTCGACCCGGGCGCGTGATGAGCCTTAGTTGCCCGGCGCCGGCGGGTTGATCTCCCCAGGCGTCAGATGCGGCGATGCGTCCAGGTCGCGAGCATCCATCAGCCCCGCGACGCGCTGCAGCGTCTCCAGGATCCGGTCCCGCTCCGCCTGGTCGAGCTTCGCGAGCCCGGCGCGGAAGCGGTCCTGCAGGGGCGAGGGGGAGGCCGCGAGGAGTTGACGCCCCGCGTCGGTCGCGTGCAGCAGCACCGACCGCCGGTCCGACGCGTTCGCGTCCCGGCGCACGAGCCCGCGCCGCTCGAGGCGCTGGATGATCCCGGTGACGGTCGCCTGGCTCAGGTGCACCGCCCGCGCCAGGGCGGTGGGGGAGACGGGCCCGGTGCGGACGACCTCGGAGAGCGCCGCGAGCTGGGGCCCGGTGAGCCCATGGGCCTCGACGAGCCTGCGGGAGTGCAGGTCGACCGCGCGGATGATCTGCCGGATGGACGCGACGATCCGCTCCTCCTGGGTCAGGGGATTGGCAGTCGCGGTTTGCCGGTCGGGGGAAGGCCCGGGTAAGGGGTTTTTCACGCGGAAAACGATATCGCCCCCCGGGGCGCGACGCTGGCGACCCTTCGCTATAGTGTTTTGAGTTCAAAGCAACTCGCCCGATGCAACCACTGGCTGGGGAAGAGGCGCGGCAGCGCGCCCCGAGAGGAGTACGACCGTGGCAATCAAGGCCGACGTCAAGTCGCTGCTGGAATACAGGCCGCAGGAGTACGGCGAGGATCCGACCGCTGTTCGGGAATCGGACACCTACACCGATGAGTACGTCCGGGGGTTCGTCGAGAAGTGGGACGAGCTGATCGACTGGGACGCCCGGGCGGAGAGCGAGGGCTCGTTCTTCATCGAGCACCTCCGCGAGCGGGGCGTGAAGCGCGTGCTCGACGTCGCGACCGGCACCGGCTTCCACTCGATCCGCCTGCTCGAGGCGGGGTTCGACGTCGTGAGCGTCGATGGCAGCCCCTACATGCTCGCCAAGGCGTTCGAGAACGGTCGCAAGCGGGGGCACGTGCTCCGGACGCGCCACGCCGACTGGCGCTGGCTCAACCGCGACGTCCTGGGCCGCTTCGACGCGGTGATCTGCCTGGGCAACTCGTTCACGCACCTGCACAACGAGCGCGACCGGACCAAGGCGCTCGCGGAGTTCTACGCCGCCCTGGTCCACGACGGGGTGCTGATCCTCGACCAGCGGAACTACGACCGCATCCTCGACGACGGGTTCGCGTCCAAGCACAAGTACTACTACTGCGGGGACCAGGTGACCGCCGAGCCCGAGCACACCGACGAGGGGCTCTGCCGCTTCCGCTACAACTTCCCCGACGGATCGGAGTACCACCTGAACATGTTCCCCCTGCGCAAGGACTACACGCGCGGGCTGATGAGCCAGGTTGGTTTCCAGAAGATCGAGACCTACGGCGACTTCAAGGAAACCTTCCACGACAGCGACCCCGACTTCTTCGTCCATGTCGCGGAGAAGAACTACGACTCGCTCCCGCGTGAGGAGGGGGGCCAGGCGTGACCAGCAGCCCCGACCAGGCCACCCAAACCGCGCGCGACTACTACAACAGCGCCGACGCCGACACCTTCTACGCGGAGGTGTGGGGCGGGGAGGACATCCACGTCGGCCTCTACGACAGCGCCGATGAGCCCATCCGCACCGCCAGCCGGCGCACCGTCGACCACATGGCCAGCCGCCTGGGCCACCTCGCGCCCGAAGCGGTCGTCCTCGACATCGGCGCGGGCTATGGAGGCGCCGCCCGCCGCCTGGTCGAGCGATGCGCCTGCCGCGTGATGTGCCTGAACCTCGCGGAAGCGGAGAACGAGCGGAACCGCGAGCTGAACATCGCCGCCGGCTTGGCGCCCCGGATCAAGGTCGTCGAAGGCAGCTTCGAGAAGATCCCCGCCCCCGACGCGTCGTGCGACGCGGTCTGGTGCCAGGACGCGCTCCTGCACTCGGGCGACCGCGCGCGGGTCCTCGCGGAGGTGAACCGCGTCCTGAAGCACGGGGGCAAGTTCGTCTTCACCGACCCGATGCGCGCCGACGACTGCCCGGAGGGCGTCCTCGACCCGATCCTCCAGCGGATCCACCTCCCGGACCTGGGCACGCCCGCCTTCTACCTCTCCGAAGCGCAGAAGCACGGGTGGAAGGACCTGGGCTTCGAGGACCTCACGGGCCAGCTCGTCAACCACTACCGGCGCGTCCTCGAGACGCTCGAGGCGGAGGAAGACCGCCTCAAGCACAAGATCTCGCCCGAGTACATCGAGCGCATGAAGGCGGGCCTGGGCCACTGGATCAAGGGCGGGACGGACCGGCACCTCGCCTGGGGCGTCTTCCTGTTCCAGAAGCCATGACGGACATCGACGCACCGAAAGCCACCGGCGAGAGCGCGACCGACGACCACGGGCTCGACTACGAAGACACGCCCGACCTGCCCAGCGTCAGCCTGGGCCCGCACTTCGAGATGCACCCCATCGTCTTCCCCGCGGGCGCCCTCATCGTGCTGAGCCTCGTGGGCCTCTCGTTCCTCATCCCGGTCGACGACCTCCGCTCGACCTTCGAGGGCGTGCGCAACTGGATCGGGGGCACCTTCGGCTGGCTTTATGTCGCCGCGATGTCCGGCTTCCTCGTCTTCGCGATCTGGCTCGCCTTCGGCAAGTACGCGAGCATCCCCCTCGGACGCGACGGAGAGAAGCCCGAGTTCAACCGCCTCACCTGGTTCGCCATGCTCTTCAGCGCCGGCATGGGCATCGGCCTCGTCTTCTGGAGCGTCGCCGAGCCCGTCGCGCACTTCAACGACATGCCCCCGGGCTTCGCGGAGGGCCTCAACGAGAGCCGCCTCGCGATGGCGGTCACCATCTTCCACTGGGGCCTCCATCCCTGGGCCCTCTACGCGGTCGTCGCGCTCGCCCTCGCGTACTTCGGCTTCCGCCGCGGGCTCCCCCTGGGCTTCCGCTCGCTGCTCTACCCCATCTTCGGCGACCGCGTCTGGGGACGCCTGGGCGACGCCATCGACACGCTCGCCATCATCGCCACGCTCACCGGCGTCGCGACCTCCCTCGGGCTCGGGGCCCAGCAGGTCAACGCCGGCCTCGCCTTCCTCTTCGGCCTCCCCATAGGCACCCTCACCCAGGTCCTCCTCATCGCGGGCATCACCGCGGTCGCCACCGTCTCCGTCGTTCTGGGCCTGGGCACCGGCATCCGCCGCCTCAGCGAGATCAACATGACCCTCGCCGCGATCCTGATGATCATGGTCATCCTGGGTAGCGGCGTCGTCGCCTTCCTGGGCTCCACCATCGAGAACACCGGCGCCTACCTCCAGCTCCTCCCCTTCAGCTCCTTCCGCACCGGCGCCAGCAACCCCGAAGGCCAGGCCTGGCTCAACGGGTGGACCGTCTTTTACTGGGCGTGGTGGATCTCCTGGTCCCCCTTCGTCGGCATGTTCATCGCCCGCATCTCGCGAGGACGCACCATCCGCGAGTTCATCACGGGGACGCTCGTCGTCCCGACCGCGGTCGGCATCGTCTGGCTCACCGCCTTCGGCGCCACCACCCTCCGCGCCGACCTCACCCACGACCGCCAGGCCCAGGCCTTCGCCGCAGGCGAGGTGACGACCAACCCCGACGCCGCCCTGGGCGAGTTCCCGGTCGTCCTCGGCGCCGGCGAGCCCACGCCCGAGCCCATGACCGCAGCGGAGTACCTCGACTCGCCCGTCGTCGACGCCGACACCGGCGAGCCCCTCGCCCATCAGGACAAGCTCGCCACCGTCCTCTTCGTCCTGCTGGGCAACATCTTTGGCCACGGCGCCATCGCCAAGATCGCGATCGGCATCGCGACCCTCTGCATCGTCCTCTTCTTCATCACCTCGTCCGACTCCGCTTCGCTCGTCATCGACATGATCGCCTCGGGCGGGAACCCCGACCCCCCCGTCGGCACCAGGCTCTTCTGGGCCCTCACCGAGGGCGTCGTCGCCGCCGCCCTGCTCCTCGCGGGCGGGCTCGAGGCGCTCCAGGCCGCCTCAATCACCGCCGCCCTCCCCTTCACGCTCATCCTCCTGCTCGCGTGCTGGGCCCTCGTGAAGGGCCTCCGCGAGGAGC
>DAIQNV010000113.1:0-7452 GCA_036788215.1 Phycisphaerales bacterium
CGCTTCGCTCCTGTAGCCCGTCTCCTGTCGCTCCGCGACATCCTCTCCCCAAAGGCGGTGAGGAAGCCGGGCGCCGCGATCGAGCCGGCTCCGCGGGATCGGCCACGAACGGGCGATCAGAACTGCTGGCTCGTCAGCGTCAGCAGCGGGATCATGATGCTCATGATCAGGGACCCGATGAAGGCGAAGAGCAGCACGATCAGCAGGGGCTCGATCGCCGCCAGCAGGCGGGCGGTCAGGGTGTCGAGGCGCTCCGCCATGTCCTTGCTGAGTTCCTCGAACGCGCCGTCCAGGTCGCCCGAGCGGTCCGCGGCGACGAGCAGGGTGCGAGTGGCGAGCGGGAGGGTGGTCATGCGGCTGATGAGCGTGCGCAGGATGCCGCCCTCGACGAGGCGGGCGCGGAGCTGGTCGAGCTCGCGGCGCAGTTTGGGGTGCTGGACCGCGTGGACGGAAACGCCCAGCGACTCCGCGAGGTTCACGCCCGAGCGGCTCATCGCCGCCATGACGGAGAAAAACCGCGCGAGCTCCTGCGTCAGGATCACTTCCTTGAGCAGGGGCATCGACCGGGCGATACGCCCGAGGACCGCGCCGATCCCCGTCCGCGCCGCGTAGGCGAGCGCACCCAAGACCGCCAGCCCCAGCAGCACCGGGCCCCACTGGTCGCGCAGGAACTGGCCCAAGCCCATGACGAAGCGCGTGTAGACAGGCAGGTCCAGCCCCGCCTCCGCGAGGGAGGTGCCGATCATGGGCAGGATCACCGTCAGCAGCAGGACGCCCGCGAGGAGACCCACCGACGCGACGATCGCGGGGTAGATCATCAGCGTCACCGCCTTGTTCCCGATCGCCATGCGACGCCGGATCGTCCGCGCGAGCTGCTCGCTCGCCGCCGCCAGGTCGCCCGTCCGCTCCGCAGCCCGGTAGACCGCGACCGTCACCCGGTCGAACCCCCCCGCGGTCGCCGCGGCGTCCGCGAAGCTCGACCCCGAGGCGACCCGCTCGCGCATCCGCTCCACGCGGGACTGCTGGGCGGGCTTCACGACGCTGGCCGCGACCTCGAGCGCATCGACGAGGGGCACCCCGCGCGACACGAGCTGCGCGAGTTGCTCATTCAGCGACGCCTGGTCGCCCGGGCTCATCGCCTTCTCGGGCGCGAACCACGCGGGGACGGGCCAGGTCCGCAAGACCACCATCCGGTCCCGCTTCAGCGTCTCCCCCAGCGCCCGGGGCGACCGGGCCCGGCGCACGCCCATAGAACGAGCCCCCGCGGGGGTCGCGGCGAGGTAGAGGAACGCCTTGGCATGGGCAGCACGGGACACGCGTGGATGGTACTTCGGCTGCGGGTGCGGGTTGCGGTGAGTCGGGCTCGCGGGCCGGGATGTGTTCTTGGTGTGTGTACGGTATCAGGCTTTCGACATCCAGCGAGGTACCATCTGGTATGACACACGCCGCTGCGCCGACCGTGACCCCTTCCACCACCAACGACGGACTCCCCCGAACCATGCGGGCCCTCGTCAAGCATCACGCCGGCGAGGGCCTCCGCTTCGAGGACGACCACGCGGTCCCCACCATCGGCCCCCGCGAGGTCTTGGTCCGCGTCAAAAAGGCCGGCATCTGCGGCACCGACCGCCACATCTGGGAGTGGGACGACTGGGCCGCGAGCCGCATCCCCGTCGGCATCGTCACCGGGCACGAGTTCGCGGGCGAGGTCGCGGCGGTGGGCAATGCGGTGACGCGGTGCTCGGTCGGCGACCGCGTCAGCGCCGAGGGCCACATCACCGCGGGCCTCGACTACAACAGCCGCGTGGGCAACGCCCACATCGCCCGCGACACCAAGATCCTGGGCGTCGACCGCGACGGCGTCTTCGCCGACTTCGTCTGCGTCCCCGAGGAGAACATCTGGCCCATCCACCCCCAGATCCCCGACCGCGTCGCGGCGGTCTTCGACCCCCTGGGCAACGCGGTGCACACCGTGATGTCCGCGGATGTCAGCGCCAAGAGCGTCCTCATCTCGGGCGTCGGCATCATCGGCCTGATGGCGGTGACGGTCGCCCGAGCCGCGGGCGCTGCTCGCATCTTTTGCACCGATGTGAACCCCAAGCGCCTCGCCCTCGCGAAGCGCCTGGGCGCCGTCGAGGCCTTCGACGCGAGCAAGGGGTCGGACTGGATCGACAAGGTCCGCGATGCCTGCCACGATGGCGAGGGCGTCGATGTCCTGCTCGAGATGTCGGGCTCCTCGGGCGGATTGAACGACGGGTTCCAGGCCCTGCGCAACGGGGGCACCGCCGCCCTGCTGGGCCTCCTGCCCAAGAGCCCGACCTTCGACTTCAACAAGCACGTCATCTTCAAGGGCTGCACCGTCCTGGGCATCAACGGCCGGCGGATGTGGGAGACCTGGTACCAGATGGAAGAGCTGCTGCTGGGCGGGCGGCTGGAGCTGGACGAGATCATCACCCACGAGTTCCCGGTGGAGCAGTACGAGAAGGCGTTCGGGACGATGATCACGGGCGAGGGGATCAAGGTGATCCTGGACTTTGGGTGAGGTGGGGCGGCGAACGGCAAGCGGCAAGCGGCAAGCGGCGAACGGCAAGCGGTGAGTGGTTGTGTATGGGATACTGGATGCCGGGTGCCGTGGTCGAGCCGGCTCTGCGGCTCGGCGACGAATCGGCCCGTGGCACCGGAGATTCCGAGCCGCGATGGTGAGATCGCGGGTTCTCCGCGCCCACCGCCGAAGCCGACCGCGATCTCACGATCGCGGCTCTGATTCGAGTGTGTCCACGAACGGGCGTCGCAGCGCTTACCTTCGTTGATCCTTCCCGCTTCTTCTCCCCCTTTGGGGAGAAGTCCGCCCGCAGGGCGGGATGAGGGCCTTCGGCAGCGAAGCGCCTCCACCTTCTTGATCCTCCCCCGTCGCCGACGGGGGAGGTGGCCCGCAGGGCCGGAGGGGGCTCCGCAGAGCGCAGCGCCTCCCCCCTCCAAGCCTTCTCGCGCAGCGAGACCACGCAGGAAGAAGAAGATCGCTCAGCTCCCGTCCCTCATCGGGCAACACACTACGCTGTTTGCTTCCGCGCTGAATCCGTTCCCTGCGGACGCCGAACTCCTTTCGCCGGCGTCGCGTCGATCGTCTCGCCCGGAGCGTCGTTGCTCCAGAGCACCCAGGCGCGTCCGGCGATCCCCCCAGGAGCTCCCGCATGTCTGACATCATCGATACCGCTGTCGCCGCCGGTTCGTTCAAGACCCTCGCCGCGGCGGTCACCGCCGCCGGCCTGATCGACGTCCTCAAGGGCGAGGGCCCGTTCACCGTATTCGCGCCCAGCGACGCCGCCTTCGCCAAGCTCCCCGCCGGCACGGTCGAGAGCCTGATCGAGCCGAAGAACAAGGACCAGCTCGTCAGCATCCTCACCTATCATGTCGTCGCCGGCAATGTCACCGCTGAGGAGGTCACCAAGATGTCCTCCGCGACGACCGTCCAGGGCCAGTCCGTCAACATCGAGGTCCGCGACGGCGCCGTCTTCGTGAACGACGCCTCCGTCGTCACCGCCGACATCATCTGCGACAACGGCGTCATTCATGTGATCGACTCCGTGATCATGCCCGCGTAATCGGCCGGTCCCGCCCGCATGCACAGCCCACGACCGCGCCCCACCCGGGCGCCGTCGTGGGCTTCTTGATGCACCGTAGGCTTTTTCTGTCCTACGGAGAGAACCCCGGACACTGGATGCCGGGTGCCGTGGTCGAGCCGGCTCTGCGGCTCGGCCACGAAAGGGCGAGCTGAGGTCGAGGGTCCTGCGTTCGTGGCCGATACCGCCTCGCGGCGGATCGACCACGGCACCCCTCGCTAGTCGTCCTTCAGCGTCGCGGTGATCGCCACTTCCTGCAGCGTCACGCTCGCCCGATCAAGCGCCTCCTTCGCCTCCGCAAACGCCCCGGCATCCACCGACCGCCAGTCCCGCTTCGCCTCCTCCACAAGCCCCGCAAGCCGCTCGCGCTTCGCCTCCAGATCCGCCCGATACCCCGCCTCGAGCGCCCCCTTGTGCTTCTCGAACCGCTCCCCGATCCACTTCAGGTCCAGCTCCGAGTTCGCGATGAGGTCCACGACGCGGTGCCACGTCATGTCCTCTTTGGCGTGCAGATAGCTCTCCGCCTCGATCCTTTCGACCTCCGCTTCGGTCAGCCCGTGGTTGGGCACAACCTGCAGCTGCGCCCGCTTCCCCGACCGCTTCTCGATCGCGCTGACCTTGAGCACGCCATTGGCGTCGACGAGGAACTCCACCTCGAGCTGCGGGATCCCCGCCGGCATCGGGGGCAGGCCCGAGAGGTGGAACTCGCCCAGGCTCCGGCAGTTCTCCACCATCTCCCGCTCGCCCTGCAGCACATTCAGCTTGATCGAGGTCTGCCCATCCACCGCGGTGCTAAAGGTCTCCGTCGCCCGGGCCGGCACCGACGAGTTCCGCACGATCAATTTCGCCACCGCCCCGCCCCGCGTCTCGAGCCCGAGCGAGAGCGGGATCACATCCAGCAGCAGCGTCGACGCCGGCGCTTTGCCCGACCCCGCCAGAATCGACCCCTGCACCGCCGCCCCGAGCGCGACGACCGTGTCCGGGTCGAGCGCCGTGTAGGGCTCGACCCCAAAGATCTCGCCCACCGTCCGCTGCACCAGCGGGATCCGCGTCGACCCGCCCACCAAGACAGCCCGGTCCACCACGCCCCCCTCCAGCTCCGCCTTCGCATCCCGCAGCGCCCGCTCGCACGCGGCCCGCGTCCGCTCCACCCAGGGGCGCATCAGGTCCTCGAGCTCCGCCCGCGTCACGGTCCGCCGATAGGGCTCGCCCGACTCCGTCGCGATCTCCACCGTCGCGATCTCGTCGCTGCTCAGCTTGTGCTTCACCGCCCGGGCAAACCCCGCGATCGCCCGGCGCGTGCTCGGGGGCAGGCTCCCAAGGTCCTGGCCCAGCCCCATCTCCGTCAGGAAGAGCTTCACCAGCGCAAAGTCGATGTCATCCCCCCCCAGCCTCGTATCCCCCGCCGTCGACAGCACCTGGAAGAAGCTCGGGTCGTCGCCCGCCTCGACGCCCGGGATGATCCGCAGGATCGACACATCAAAGGTCCCACCCCCCAGGTCGTAGACCGCGACCGTCTGCGCCTCCGTGTTGCGCTCCGCCGACCGCGCCAGCCCGATGCCATACGCGAGAGCCGCGGCGGTCGGCTCGTTGACGATCCGCACGACCTCCAGCCCCGCGAGCCTCCCCGCGTCGCGGGTCGCCTGGCGCTGCGCATCGTCGAAATACGCCGGCACCGTCACCACCGCCCGGCGGACCCCCCGCCCGAGCGCCCGCTCCGCCCGGCGCTTCAGGGCGCCGAGGATCTCCGCCGACACTTCCTGGGGCGACACCACCCGGTCACCACCCGCCCCCCCCCCCCCCCCCCCCCCCCCCCCCCCCCCCCCCCCCCCGCCCCCCCCGCCCCACCCGCCCCACCCGCCCCACCCTCCCCCAAGGGCAGCGCCACCCGCGCCGTGTCCTGCTCGCCCGCGACCACCCGGAACGAGAGGTACGGAAGGTCGGGCGCCGCATCGTGGACGCTTCGGCCCATGAGCCGCTTGACCGATGCGATCGTCGTGAGGGGAAACTCTGGGGCCCGATCCGCCGCATCGGGTCCGAGAACGGTCCGAAACCCCCGGGCCGACCCCGGGTCGGGCTCGTAGCGGACGATGGAGGGAAGTATCGGGCTCTCCCCGTCGTTGAAGAGGACGCGGGGCCCCTTCTCGTCCGCGATCGCGACGAGGCTGTTGGTGGTGCCGAGGTCGATGCCGATGATGGGATCCCGGGTCGTCATTGTCGGACGCTAGGGGGGAACCGGGGCGTGGCGGGCCCGGTAGGAATGCAGAGCGTGGGCGTCCGCTAGGATCGGTCTTCGCACAGCACAAGAGTTCCGGGCCCGCGACCGGGTTTTCAGGTCAGGGGTCATCAGGTCAGGGGAGTTTCAGGTATGCCGACGATCACCGGTTTCGCGACGCGTCCTTCCCGTTCCGTGGGCCTCCGGGCCCTCGCCTGCGCCGTCGCGTTGGTGGTGGGGGCGATGGGGGCGTCCGCGCAGGACGCGGGCAAGGCGATCATCGAGCGTGCGGCGGAGGCCGCGAAGAAGATGCAGTCCTTCGAGGCCCGGGCGACGATCGAGGGCGTGGGCGGGTACGCGTCGTTCATGCCCCAGGGCGAGGCGACGGTCAGGATGGTGCGGGCCCGCGAGGAGGGCAACCGGCTCTTCGACGAGCGGGTGGACGGGAAAATCAAGCCCCGGGCCGACGCGGATGACGTGACCGAGGTCACCGTCCGGCGGACCGGGACCATGACGATCTACGTCGACCACGGGGCGAAGGTCGTGCAGGAGCGGGCGGGGGCCAACACCATGACCCCGGAGGGCTCGCTCGATGACTATGTCCGCCTGGCGGAACTGGCCAAGGACGACCCCTTCACGCGTGAACTCGCCGCGGAGAGCTGGGAGATCGAGGAGAGCCAGGAAATCGGCGGCGTGCCGGTCGATGTCGTCTATGTGACCTACACCATGGACACCAGCCGGCGTGCCCGGCCCACCGCGGCCCAGTCGTACACGCACGCACGCTGGTACATCGCCAAGAGCGACAGCCTGCCCCGCCGGGTCGACCGCATCGCGGCCGCGGGCGGGCTGAGCTTCACGCTGCGGGCGACCTACACGGATGTGAAGACCGACTCCGGGCTGACGGTGGACTCCCTGAAGATCGAGACGCCCGAGGGCTACACCCGCCAGGACCTCACGGTCCGCGAGGTGCAGCGCCCGGGCGGGCCCGACCGCACCGTCGAGCCCCGCGAGGTGACGAGCCGCCCCGCGACCCCCGCGAAGCCCGCGCCGCCCCAGTACCCGGCCGCTCCCGAGTTCACGCTCGCAACCGCGTCGGGCGAACCGGTGACGAAGGAGTCGCTGAAGGGCGAGGTGAGCGTGTTCTACTTCTGGGGCACCTGGTGCGTGCCCTGCCGCGCGTTCAGCCCCCTGGTGAGCGGGCTGGCGGAGAAGTTCGAGGGCGAGCCGGTCGGGGTCTACGGGCTGGCGGTGCGCGAGCGCTCCGCCGACGCGCCGAAGGCGTACATGGCGGAGAACAGCTACAAGCACACGCTGCTGCTGGGCGAGCCCGAGGGTCGGACCATCGGCGCGGACGAGGCGGCCCGGGCCTTCAAGGTCCGCGTCTACCCCTCCTTCGCCCTCGTCGGGAAGAACGGCGAACTGGTCGGCTTCTGGCGACCGGAGAGCGGCGTCGAGCCCGCCGCCCTGGTGGGCCAGATCGAGCAGACGATCCGCGACTATCTCGCCAAGCACTGACGCCGAGCCCCGTGCGCCTTGGTCGAGCCGGCTCCGCGGCTCGGCCACGATCGGGCTCCTTCTCCCCCACGGGGAGAAGTCCGCCCGCAGGGCGGGATGAGGGGC
>DAIQNV010000114.1:0-7326 GCA_036788215.1 Phycisphaerales bacterium
CTCAACAGGACCGCCGCAACGGGCACCATCCGCGCTGAGCCCGCCGTTCCACATCCCACCGACGGGTGCCGTGGTCGATCCGCCCCTGCGGATCGGCCACGATCAACCACGCGCCTTTCGGGTGCCACTGGCGGCTCGCCCGCCAGTGCCGCAAACCGCCCAACACCCCCACCGCCACGGGTACCGGGTACCGGGTGCCGTGGTCGATCCGCCTCCGCGGATCGGCCACGAACGACTCACCCAAAGCCTGCAAGCGACGGACCTCCCGCAAATCGCCTCCACGCCCCGCCCCCCTCCCAAAGGGGGGTGCGGGGGCCCCGCCCCCGCCCACGCAAACACCCCTGATCCCAAAGCATCCCAACCGGATACGACAGCCCCCTGCGAACCCAATGAGGCCGCACCGCCCGAAGTACGCACATCACAGGCCTCTATGTGACAAGACGACCTAGAACGACCAGGCAACCACGCCTACGCCGAACATTCGCTAATCGTCGCGCGGATTCTGCAATATGTGCCGAATCGCCGCGACAACCAACGCCGCAACCGCGACAACTGCTGCAGACCCGATTGCCGACGGAACATTGAGCAAGTTGGCTACTAGTCGAGACAGTTCGACTAGCACCCATACAATGACAAACAACAATATGAATTCAACTAAAGTCATATTTACCCCATGGACAGGGAAAGCCGGGTGCCGTGGTCGATCCGGCTCTGCGGATCGGCCACGAACGACCAGCCCAGAAGCGACCCGCGGGGCGGATGTCGCCGCCAACTTCCATGCCCCATCCCAAAGGGGGGTGCGGGGG
This sequence comes from Phycisphaerales bacterium, assembly GCA_036788215.1. Classification (GTDB taxonomy): domain Bacteria; phylum Planctomycetota; class Phycisphaerae; order Phycisphaerales; family UBA1924; genus DAIQNV01. The sequence goes on from DAIQNV010000114.1 coordinate 807, forward strand.
CCCCGCACCCGCCCACGCAAACACCTCCGCGCCCTTCACAATCACGGATAGTCGCGTCCCTCCACGCCCGTCGGCGTGTTGTGCAGCCGGGCCCGGTCCAGCGAATGCACGAACGGGTTGGGCTGGGCGGGCGTCGCTTCCGCAGGAACCCGCACCCTCGCCGACCCATCCGCCATGGCGATCGGCGTCCTGATCAAGAGGTCACCGTCGCCATTGGCGGGATCCTCGTCCTTCCGCCACGGAGCTTCCATGTCCCACAGCAGAGCCTTCGACGACGGGAACCGCACCTGGCCCTGCCGCATCGCGACCTTCGCGGTCGCCTCGGCCGACGCGCCCGGCGTCCACAGCGTCGGCCGAGCCACGAACGATGTGCTCATGACATAAGAACTGGGCCAGGGCGCGACATCGTCAATCAGCCGACTCGAGCCCGGAGAAACAAACACGCCGATGTTCGCGCCGTAGGGCAAGATATCGATAATGACCGAAGTCCAAGTATTCGGAATCTGCCAGTAGGGAAACGCCAGCATCACATCATCGAGAAACCCGGTTGTCGGGTAAAAGCGCCCCTCTTCCACCGCGGGATACAGGTCACCCGAGCCGTCCGCGTAGAGCGTGATCGCGTTGTGCAGCTGGCGCGTGTTCGACAGACTCACCGCCAGACGACCCTGCCCCCGCGCGCCGGCCAGCACCGGAAGCAGGATACCGATCAGCGTCGCGATCACCGCGATGGTGACAATGATCTCCACCAGCGTGAACCCGCGAAGATTCACACCGGGGGCAGCACCACCGTCACGCCGACCGGCACATTGTGCATCCGCATCTCGGTCAACACCCATAGCTTCTCTTCCGGGTTGTGCGTGAACTGGAACACCAGTATCCCGTCGAACGTCATGCCATCCTGCGCCGTGAACGAGCCAGGGAGCAAGCACTCCACCATCATCCGACGACGCTCAGGCAGGTCCTGGAGAAACGGACGCCCGATATCCCGCCGACTCACGATCGAGCCGAACCCCAGCTCGTTCCCCGCTGCCGCCGACCCCGGCCCCACGCGGGTCACCGCAATCTCGTTGAGGTCGAACACCGCGTTGACAAACAGCGCACGCGCCAGCTTCCAGGCATCCGCGGCCCACTCCGGATCCTCGGCAATCGCCGGGCTCGGCTCGATCCCCTGCCCCCGCAAAGCCTCCACATAGCCGTCCAGCCCCCCCGCGTACGCGCTCACCGTCGCGCCAACCGCATCCGCGAGCGCCCCCGCTTCGGGCAACGACGGAACAGCCCGCGCTGCGGCCTCCGCGGCCGCAGCGACGGGCTCCAACTGTTCAGCCTCGACCCGGTCAGCCCGCTTCACCGTCTCGCGATCAATCGCAGAACCAATGGACGCACGATTCGATGCAAGCCCGGGCGACGACGACGCTCGAATGCCGATCACGAGCGCAACGCACGCGATCAGCATTGCAAAGACGACGAGGAACCACTGATTTCGTGACATCGCTTCGATCTCCGCGAGGTGCTCGACAGTCGGCTCCGCCGATGCTGCTTAAACAGACTACAAGGGCACCGGTCCGGGGGGGAGGCCTCGGCAGCATCGAGGTTCCATCGATCTGATGCACTTCTTCTCTGCATCGTAGCGGTAGGTAGGGCAGCAACTCTCACCTTGGTTGCATTGCCCGCTGACCGTGTGCGAGGCGCCCCAGCAATCGGTGTAGGTGGTGGAGCACTGCACACGGGCAGCGGCCGCCGTGGTCACAAAGATCCCGACAGCAGCGATACCCGCAGCGCTCTGAACGAGTCCTCGAATCATCACGATTCTCCTTGTTTGATATTCTTCGATAGCAAAAGTGCAACTGACCAGACCAAGAGAGCAACACTCTCGCTTGTTGCCAGATAAAGCGCAGTGCGCCCATCGATCGCGGAAGGCCCGCCGCAGCCACAGCCCAGCTCGGTGCTCCAGTCCAGTACAAGTCTTGCGCTGTTCCAGAGGGCAAATGCGGCAAAGAGCACGCCCGTATACCGCAGTAAACGGATTGATCGATTCTGAGTCATGAACAGGCAAACAGCGAGTAACCCTTCGGCTGAAACTACGAGTGCAAGCAAAGCAGATTGGATGAGTGTGTCATTGGTAATGATACCAACCACTGCCAGTGTTTCCTTTGGCTCCAGAAGCTTTGTGCCTGACGCGATAAAGAGCCGTACGGAAACAATGATTCGAAAGATGGCCCAGGCGATGTCGTGAGGACCGTCACACGGTATCCACGATCGATCTGTCTCGAATTTGTCCATCATATCGTAGTCCACAGACTTCGCTCGATGTTGGTGCCGCGAAGTTCTCTATCTACAGGATACTGAGGAGTGCCATCGCAGACTGCGAAAAAGTCCCGAAAGAGCGAGAAAAATCGCGATGCAAATGTGGGCTGTTCGGCTCACCAGCAGGCGGCCACGTCGGGAGGTGCACAGATCTGTGCATGAACCCAAAAATGCATTCATGTTCGAGTAGCATGTTTCATGGGGGAGGAATGCCGAGCGCGCCATGTCTTCGCGCACAGTTGTGGAGCACCGCTGCTTCGTTCCGATCGGCTTCAAGGGACCATGTCATCTACTAGGTCCGTGTGTGGCCCATGCGCCCACCTAAACAAGGGAGTCGCACCCTCCCTCCCCGCCCACGCAAACACCCCCAACCCCCCTCCATCCCCCGCGCCCGCCCCCTTCCAGCCCCAAACCCCAAAAAATCCAAACAAGCACCTTGCGAACCATCCGCAACACACCATACACTACCCGTATGGAGCAGCGAACAGACCAACCAGCCACCCCACCGACCCACCCCGACCCCACAAAAACCCCGTCCGACTGGTCACCCGCCCAGCTCGTCGAGGACCTCTACCGGGCCGACCTCCCCACCGAGGCCCTTTGCGAGCGCCACGCCCTCACCGTCCTCCAGCTCCGCGACTTCCTCACCCACCCCTGGGTCACCGAGCGGCTCGAGGCCCTCCGCTTCATCGCCGAGACCCGGGCCGACCTCATCCGCACCGCCGCCCAGCCCGAAGCCGCGCAGACCCTCATCGACCTCGCCGCCGCCGAGACCAACACCCCCGAAACCCGCCGCAAAGCCGCCCGCGCCCTCAAGATCCCCGCACGTAACAAGCCCAAGCAAGCACCACGCGAAGGGACCCCCGACCGCCCCTCACCCCAGCCGCCGCTCCCGCTCCAGCTCGACCGCCAGCGCCTCCCCGAACCGCTCGTACTCCTCCGCCCGGTTGTACAGCTGCGCCGAAACCCGGCACACCCGCGCCCCCGCCGAGTCCAGCGTCCAGATCGGCACCTGGATCCCGTGCTCCCCCATGATCCGGTCGTGCAACGCATCCGCATACCGCGTGGGCCGCGTCCGGTCGGGGTTCGCCGGCAGCAGCAGGGAATACATGCACCCCGTCAGCGTGTCCGCCAAATCCTCGGGGTATGTGGCCTCCAAGCCGCACCGCTCCCGGATCGCCCGCGCCCCCGCCAGCACCTTCTGATGGTTCTCCGCCCGCACCTCCGCCCATCCCCCGCCCCGCTGCGCCCCCAGGTGCTCGATGCAGTCCGGAATGACGAGCGAAGCGGTGTAGTCCGCCGTCCCCACATAGTCGAAGTCGCACAGGAAGGGCATCCGATCCGCCCGCTTCTCATGCACACGGCACGACAGGGCCAAGGGCTGGATCCGGTCCCGGACCGACTTGTCCGCATAGAAGAAAGCCGCCCCCTTGGGCGTGCACAGCCACTTGTGGCAGCTCGCGGCGTAGTAGGTCGGCCGCAGAGCCCGCAGATCCAGCCCGATCTGCCCAGGCCCGTGCGCCCCGTCGATCAACACCTCGATCCCTCGCTCGCGGCAGGCCTCCACGATCCGCTCCACCGGCAGGATCAACGCGCTCGCGCTCGTGATATGGCTCGTGATGACCAGCCGCGTGCGATCGGTGATCTTCCCCGCGACCGTGTCGTAGATGTGATCGGGCCCCGTCACCGGCAGCGGGATCTTCGCGTGCACGACCTCGATCCCGCGCGTGCGGCTCAGCCGCTCCAACTCGTTCAAGGTCGCGGTGTACTCGTGATCGGTGACCAGCACCTGGTGCCCGGGCTGCCAGTCGATCGCGTGCAGGCAGGTCGCCACCGCGAAGGTCGCGTTCTGCACCAGCGCGATGTCCTCGGGGTCCGCATGGATGAACTCCCCGAGCGCCGCCCGGGCCCTGTCCGCCAGCTCTTCAAGATGATGCAGGAAGAACCGGATCGGGTCCGCGTCCATCAGCCGGCGGAGCTCGGACTGGCGCTCGTGGATGTACTCGGGGCAGATCCCGTACGACCCATGGTTCAGCATCGTCAGCCCGGCCTCGATGGGCCAGCGGACGGAGGAATGGGCGGGACTGGTGGTGGCCATGGGTCGTGCGGGGGCAGCGGTCATGACCGAGGGTATCGGCGCAGTCGAGCCCCGCGCACCAGCACTCAACTCAGGTCAGGGGAGACCCCCAAAGGCCCGCTTCCGGACGCCCATCGGGACGCCGAAGCTGAGGCTCCGCGAAGCTTCGGGTCGACCGTTCAAGGTTTCCCCGAACCATCACCCCTTCGCGTCGAGCGAACGCCCGATCGCGATCTCGGTCGCGACCCGGTGGGCCTCGGAGGGGTGGCGGTAGAAGGGCAGGCTGTCCGCCATCGCCTTGCCCCCGGTCGCCCGGGGCTGGGCGACCGCGACCGCCTCCGCGGGTCGCGGGAAGCCCGTGTCGACCGCCGGAGTCTCGACCCGCGCCGCGACCAGAGACGCGATCCGCGCCGTGCGGGCCTTGGCCTGGGCCGCGGAGGCGAGCGTGGTGGAGTCGGTCCGGTCGAGCCGGTCGGCGGGCCGGGCGATGGCGATCGGTTCGGTCGGGCTCGCGCCGCCCACCGGGCGGAGGGTGATGGTCCGCTGCGGGGAGGTCGTGGGGGCGGGGTTCGTGGTCGGCGTGGACCGGCCGGGCGCGGGGGTGCCGTAGGCCTTGTGCAGGTGGAAGGGCAGAGAGGGGGCGGTGGGTGGGGTGGGTCCGAGGGCGTCCATAGCGGCCCACAGCGTACCCGGAGGAGGCCCGAAGCCAACCGCTCTTGCGCAGCGAGATGAGCAAAGATGCGCCGCTGCGCCGGGCTTGCGCCGGTGCCGGGGCCCGTTCCGGGGGTCAGAGGACGCCGGCCCAGCGGAGCAGCACGAAGGCCAGCACCAGCAGCCCGAGCGCCCCGGTCAGGAGGATCCCCGGGTGCGGGCGCGAGCGCTGCCCGGCGCTCTTGAGTCGTTCGAGGGCCTTCTCCGCCCGCTTGGCCCGGGCGAGGAACTCGCCCCGATTCTCGATGCGGTCGTAACCGTCCTCGTGGACGAGGCGGTTCCGGACGGTGGCGACCGCCCGGAGGTCGGCGACGGTGCCCGGGTCGATCTCGCGCTCGATGCTGCTGACCTTCTCGTGCAGGCCCTTGCCGGTCGCGCCCAGGCGGGTCGCGAGCAGGGATTCGAGCCTCTTGGAGGCCTTGATGACGCGGTCCAGATCGGAGGGCATGGGGTGAGTCTAGAGACTCCGGAGCCCTCTCCCGGGGACAACCTGAGGCCCAGAGATACCACTGGGTTTCGTGATCTTGAAGCGCACCCATGGTTTTCAATGGAACAGTCTCGGAAAACGGTTGCATGAGCTCAGTGGCGGTGATATCGTCCACCGTCAACACCCACCGTTTCCGGGCGGGCACAAGGAGAGATCACGATGAAGAAGATGCTGACTGTTGCGGCTATCGCCGCGTTTGCTGGCGGTGCCAGCGCGAACCTTCTGGTCAACCCCGGCTTCGAGGAGCCGGTCACCTCAGACGGTGCGCCGTTCTTTGGCTTCTGGGAAGCCTTCCAGGGTGGCGGGGCTGCGTCCTTCAACAGCACCGCCAACCCCCGCTCGGGTCTCCAGAACCTCGAGATGACGATCACCCAGACCGACAACACCTTCGCCGGTGCGTTCCAGGACGTCCTGGTCACCGCTGGCCAGATGTACACCTGGAGCGGCTGGCACGCCCTGGGCGCGGGCGACTTCGACCTGGGCATCGAGTTCCGCATCGAGTGGCGTGACTCGGTCAACAACGTCGAGATCGGCCGCACGGCGAACTCGACCGACGCCCCCTCGGGCAGCGCGTACGAGCAGTGGAGCCTGACCGCTGAGGCCCCGGTCGGCGCCGACTCGGCCCGCGTGGTCTACGCGGTGCAGTCGTTCACGAACAACGACGTTTTCAACACGGGCATCGTCTACCTCGACGATGTCAGCTTCGTGCCGGCCCCTGGCGCGATGGCCCTCATCGGCCTTGGCGGCCTGGCCGCGGCGCGTCGTCGTCGCTGATCGTTCTCGCAGAGAATCATGAGAAGGGCCCGGGTTTGACCCGGGCCTTTTTTGTGCGCGTGGGTGGGTGGTGGTAGGTGGTGGGGGGCGCGTGGTGGTGATGGGGGTTGGTCGTGTTGGCGTGGGCGGGGGCGGGGCCCCCGCACCCCCTTTGGGATGGGGGTTGG
>DAIQNV010000115.1:0-7125 GCA_036788215.1 Phycisphaerales bacterium
GTCTTCTCGCGACGGGCGAGCTCGAGGTCCGCGTCGACCATCATCGCCGCGAGCTGTTCGACGGTGGTCGTGGGGACCCAGCCCAGCTTCTGCTTCGCCTTGGCGGGGTCGCCCAGCAGGAGGTCGACCTCGGCGGGGCGGAGGTAGCGGGGGTCGAACTCGACGTGGTCCTCGAAGTTCAGCCCCGCGTGCGAGAACGCCAGCTCCGCGAACTGGCGGACGGTGATGGTCTTGTTGGTGGCGATCACGTAGTCGTCCGGCTCGTCCTGCTGGAGCATCATCCACATCATCTGCACGTAGTCGCCCGCGTAGCCCCAGTCGCGCTTGGAGTCGAGGTTGCCCAGGAAGACCTTGTCCTGCAGGCCCAGCTTGATGCGCCCCACCGCGCGGGTGATCTTGCGCGTCACGAAGGTCTCGCCGCGCCTCGGGCTCTCGTGGTTGAAGAGGATGCCGCAGGAGGCGTGCATGCCGTAGGACTCGCGGTAGTTGACCGTGATCCAGTGGGCCGCGACCTTGGCGACCGCGTAGGGGCTGCGGGGGTAGAAGGGGGTGGTCTCGGTCTGGGGGACCTCGATGACCTTGCCGTACTGCTCAGAACTGCTCGCCTGGTAGTAGCGGACCTGGTACCCGTGCTTCTCCTGGAACTCGCGGACCGCCTCGAGCAGCTTGTAGGCACCCATCGCGACCGTCTCCGCGGTGTAGATGGGCATGTCGAACGAGACGCGGACGTGGGACTGGGCCCCGAGGTTGTACACCTCGCTGGGCTTCACCGACTCCATGAGCTTGCTGAGGTTGTTCGCGTCGCAGAGGTCCCCGTAGTGGAGCTTGAGGCGGCCGCCCTTGATGTGCGGGTCGAGGTAGAGGTGCTCGAGCCGGTCGGTGTTGAAGGAACTGGAGCGCCGGATGATCCCGTGGACCTCGTAGCCCTTCGCGATGAGGAACTCGGCGAGGTAGGAGCCGTCCTGCCCGGTGATGCCGGTGATCAGGGCCCGCTTGCCATTGAAGGGGGGGAGGTCGGCGGAGTGCATGCTGGCGCGGCTGGGGTCGGACATCGGCGTCTCCCGTGGTCGTCTCGGTCTGTCGCCTCGCCCGGCGGGTTGGGTCCCCTGTGGGGGGATCGGCCACAACCCGGAATCGGGGGTCAGCGGGGAAAGGGGGTTCTCTCGCTCCATCGGCCGGTTGCGGAGGCCGGATGATCCGTGTCCGCGTGATGGGGTGATCCTACGGCACGGGGGGCGCGGGGTTCGTGGGCTCCGTGATCTCGGGGGGAGGTTCTGAAGGTTGGGATTGGGGTGGGGGTGAGGGTGGGGTCCAGTCGCGGATGGGCTGGGCTTCGATCGACCAGGACATGTCGCCATTGGCCTGGGGCGTGATCGGGTCCTCGCGCCGGAGGCTCATGAGCGTGACGAGGGCGAGGAAGAGGGCGAGCGTGAGCGGGCCCGCGACGCGGAGGAATCGGATCAGGAAGCCCGGGAACGGGCGGTGGGCGGCGACCTCCGCACAGAGGACCGCGAGCACGATGAGCACCAGAGGCTCGTGGTACCTCTGCCAGGCCATCGGGCTGACGGTCTGGGCGAGGACGAAGCCCGCGAGGCCAGCCAGCGTGACCCACGCGGTGCGCCGCGGGACCGTCGCGAGCAGCGACGCCAGCCCGAGAGCGCCGAGGGGCGCGAGCAGGGCGATGACGAGGCTTGTGTGGCCCAACAGGATCGGCGCTGCGCCCGCGAGGTGCCAGATACCGGAGCGCCGGCCCGGGGAGGCGGGGAAGGTCTCAGGGACGAGCGCGAGGGCGAGGGCGCCCAGAGTGATCGCGATGGGGAGGGCGGGCGTCTTGCAGAGGCGCCGGAACCCGGGCCAGACATACCCCCACATAAAGGGTATGAACAACCCGACCACGCTCAGGAAGAAGGCGGGCGTCGCGAGCTCGATGCCCCCCGAGGCATCCCCGTACTGCTCCTGGAACCGGGGAGGCGTGAGGCCCCCCCAAAGGCGGGCGAACCACGCGACGCTGAGGACCGCGGGGAGGATCGCGAGGGCGGTCAGGGCGATGCGGGAGGCGACGGAGTTCCGGCCCCAAAGCCTTGTCTGAAAGAGCGTTGCGAATTGTGAGAAGGGGCGGGCGGGGGGATCGTCGGGCAGGGCGTGGGCGTGCGCCGCCGGGCCGGTCGGTGCGGAGGCCGTGCCCAGCCACGCGGCGGCGAGCAGCATCCCCGCGGCCCACAAATGGCTCTGGCGGACCCAGACCAAGGCGAGCAGGCAGACGCCCCCCGCAAGAAGGGTCCAGCGGTCGAAGCGCTGGCGGAGCGCGAGCAGGTAGATCGAGGCGACGAGGAGCCAGCCCGCGTTGTCGGGCAGGAGCCAGACCCCCGGGAAAAGAGTGTAGACGGAGGCGAGCAGGGGCAGTGCGAGCCAGAGCGCCCGCCCCGGGCCGACGCGCCGCGCAAGCCATGTCGATAGAAGCAGATACAGGCCCGCGGTGAAGCCCGCGGCGCCCAGCATCAGGGCTTCTCGCGAAGGGTCGAACGCCCGGACCGGCAGGCTCAGCAGCAGGTGGTACCCCGGCGTGGTGGCGGACCAGTAGTCGACCAGGTCGGGCGAGGGCAGGTCCGTCGCCATCTTGCGGATGGTGGGCTCGTGGTAGCTGAACTGGTCGGACGCCGCCCGCCCCTGCGACTGCTCGGGCGAGAACATGATGGCGGACGCGATGAGGTAGAGCCCGAGAACGAGGGTGATCCCCGGGATGAGGGAGGACCAACCGGGGCGCGCGAAGGGTGGTGCCGGGGTGGTGTAGGCGTAGGCGGGGTTGGACCGGGCGCGTGTCATCGTCGTAGGGGCATCATGGCACACAGCGGGGCAGCCGGCACGCACCGGGGCCGGCCGGGTCGCGTAGCGGGGTTGTCCGGCGCGGGCTCATCGGCCGGCGGTGGGCGGTCGATAAGCGACCGGGTCCTTAGACTCGCAGCGGATCGGAGTTTGGGCGCGATGACGACGACCGGCGGGGACGTGCCCGCTTCCGAGTTTGGGATCGGCGGGGAGGGGGAGGCGGCTTCGCCGGCGGGCGTGGTCGCTGCGCGGGCCGGCGTTCGGGACTACATCCGCCTGGCCCGCCCGCACCAGTGGGCCAAGAGCGTCTTCGTGCTGGTGGGGCCCCTGTATCACCTTCAGGACGGGGTGGTTGCGCTCGGGCCCTTCCTTTTCCACGCTTTCGTCGCAGCAGCGGTCTTCGCGCTGGCGTCGAGCGGGTGCTACATCGTCAACGACCTCCTCGATGCGGAGCGGGACCGGGCGCACCCCAGGAAAAGGCACAGACCGATCGCGTCGGGGCGGGTGAGCGGGCGTGGGGCGATCGCGTTCTGCCTCGCGCTTCTGGCGGTGTCGGCCCTCGGGCTGGTGCTGCTGCCGGCGTCCAATGCGCTCTGGGTGGGCGGGATCGTGGCGGTGTATGTCGCCAATGTCATGGCCTACTCGTTCATCCTCAAGCACGTGGTCATCGCGGACGTGATGAGCCTGTCGCTCGGGTTCGTGCTGCGGGTGATGGCGGGGTGTGCCGCGGTCGCGGTGACGCCCTCGACCTGGCTCCTGAACGCGACCCTGTTCGTCGCGATGCTGCTCGCCTTCGGCAAGCGCCTGGGCGAGCGCCGGAGCGCCGAGTCCGCGGAACTCGCGGTCAAGGCGCGGAGCGTGCAGGCGATCTACTCGGATTCGCTGCTGCGGATGCTGGTGGTCGTCTCCGCGGTCGCGTCGCTGCTCACCTACGCGGGGTACGTGCAGGCCCGGGAGGGGGACTACGCGGTCGGGGGGCTGAACCTGCTCTGGTTCACGCTGCTCCCCGCGATGTACGCGATGCTCCGGGCGATCACCCTCCTCGAACGGGGTCGGTACGACGACCCGACGGAACTCGCGATCCACGACCGCCCGTTCCAGGTGGCGGCGGCGGCGTTCGGGCTCTCGACCGCGGCGCTCGTCGTCGCGCGGGTCGCGGGGGTCATCGGGCCGGTGGCGGAGGCGGGGGCAGGGGTTGGCCCGGGGTAAACGAGGCCTGGCGGGCTGGGGAGCGCTTCGCGGGGGGAGTGGCTCGCTCGCGCTTCGGTCGTGGCCGATCCGCAGAGCCGGATCGACCACGGCACCCTTCCATATGACCACATGGAGAAAGGGCCAAATGGCCAACGGGGAAACGACGGGGGGACCGCTCGTGGGACTACCAGAATTGGGTGGTTCTTTAACCGCGCGGAGGTTCAGAGTTGCGTTCGCGCCCTCAAATGGACGATTTCGAACATGAACGGGGTGTCACCTGTAGTAGTCTGGTGTGCCCGGGTTTCGGCGCGTCGGGAGGACGGGCCGGGCGACGGGCAATCCCTCAGGGTCGGGCGCGGTTCGCCCGGTGAAACGGGCCGGGGTGCTTTTCGCGAAGTGCGGGGGGCGTGGCCCGGTTGTCGAAAGGTCGTCCGACGGGCGGCGGGCGGGGGGTGGTGCGGCGTCCGGTGAGGACGGGGCGTCGCGGCTTTCCGATGTGAACCTGGATCAGGAGTGCAGCATGCAGACAAGTGAATGGCGGGCGGGTCGGTCCATCCTTGCGGCGGCGTTGGTAGCCGCGGCGGGCGGGCTGATGACGGTGGCGTCGGCTTCGAACGAGCCGACGGTCCCGAGCCGGGACGTGATCCTGACCGCGACGGACGCGCGTGGAAACACGATGGAGGTCGATCCCGAGGCGTTGAACATCGACATCGGGGCGATCCGCGGGATGATGGGCGCCGGCGCGTCCCGGGGCGGGGGCGACGGGCTTCCGAGCTGGAAGGACGTCTCCGAGGGCTTCGAGCGCGTCGTGTCGAGCGCCGAGGGCTCGAGCTTCTACGACGTGTGGCTGAACAAGGAGACGAACGAGGTGCTCGCGGAGCTCCCGCGTGGCTTCGAGCGTCAGCGTCACTTCTTCGCGATGACGGTCGCGGGGGGCGAGACCTTCGCCGGTCTGCAGGCGGGCGACCTCTACGTCTACTGGAAGCGGTACGGGAAGGACCGCGTGGCCCTGGTGACCCCGCAGATGAGCGTGCGGAGCTCGGGCGACCAGGAGAGCCGCGACTCGGTGGACATGATCTTCACGGACCGCGTGATCGTGGACGTGCCGGTCAAGGCGCGTGGCCCGAACGGTCAGCCGGTGATCGATATGAACGCGCTCCTGATGGGGAACGCGCGGACGTTCTTCGGCGGCGCCGCGGCGGGGCTGAACACGCGTCTGGTGCAGGTCGACAAGGCGAAGGCGTTCCCGGAGAACATCGAGCTGGCGTTCGAGGCGCCGACCGCGGGCGGGACGCTGAAGACCTTCCACTACTCGATCAGCCTGATCCAGGGGACGCCGGGCTTCCGGCCCCGGGCGGCGGACACGCGGGTCGGCTACTTCACGACGACCTACCGGGACCTCGGCAAGTTCGACCGTGACGAGGTGAACACGCGGTACATCAACCGCTGGCACCTCGAGAAGGCGGACCCGAAGCTGAAGATGAGCCCGCCCAAGGAGCCGATCGTCTTCTACGTGGAGCACACGGTTCCCGTGCGCTACCGGCGGTGGGTGCGCGAGGGCATCGAGTACTGGAACGAGGCGTACCGCAACATCGGGATCGACGGCGCGATCGAGGTGCGCTTCCAGGACTCGCGGACCGGCTCGCACATGGAGAAGGACCCGGAGGATGTCCGGTACAACTTCGTCCGCTGGTTGAGCAACGACATCGCGACCGCGATCGGGCCGAGCCGGGTGAACCCGATGACGGGCGAGATCCTGGACGCGGACGTGATCCTGACGGACGGGTGGATCCGGGTGTTCGAGTTCCGCTGGAGCGACCTGATCCCGGATGTCACGATGGACGGGATGAGCCCCGAGACGCTGGCGTGGCTCGAGGCCAACCCCCGCTGGGACCCGCGCGTCCGCGCGGCGCCCCCGGCGGAGCGCCGCCGGATGATCGAGCAGGGCAGGATGCGCCGCGGCATCGAGCGCTTCGGCGGGCATGCCGCGGCGGCGGTGGACGCGACCCTGATCGGTGACGACGAGTACGACGGCCTGGCGGGGCGCGTGAGCCAGGTGTCGGGCATGTGCCTGAAGGCCCGCGGCAAGGCGATGGACATGTCGCTGATGCGGGCGCACTTCCAGGCGCTCGGCGCGGTGGCCCCCCTGGTGGCGGCGAGCCAGTTCAACGAGCAGGTGGACCCGGTGGACCTGCCCCCGGAGATGATCGAGCTGCTGAAGAAGCAGCTCAAGGAGAACCCGGAGCTCGCGGAGTACATCCCGGCGCAGTACCGCGACGCGATCATGAAGATGATCGAGGCGGAGAAGGAGCCCGAGGCGGAAGAGCCCAAGGAGGGCGACGAGGAGCCCAAGACCGCGGAGAAGCCCAAGGCGGGCAAGGGCGAGGTGCCCGGTGACATGATCGACGGCGTGCCCGAGTCCTTCGTGGGCCCGGCGCTCGCGGAGCTGGTGGCGCACGAGATCGGGCACACGCTGGGCCTGCGTCACAACTTCAAGGGCTCGAGCGCCTACTCGCTGGCGCAGATCAACTCCGAGGAGTTCAGGGGCAAGAAGCCCTGGTCCGCCTCGGTGATGGACTACAACGGCGTCAACATCCGGATGCCCGGGAACGACGCGGTCTTCGGGGCCGAGCAGGGCGACTTCAGCTCTGCGAACATCGGCCCCTACGACTTCTGGGTCATCGAGTACGGGTACGGCTTCGGCAACCCCGAGAAGGTCCTCGAGCGCGTGGCGGAGCCCGAGCTCCAGTACGCGACGGACGAGGACACCTGGGGCCCGGACCCCCTGGCCCGCCGGTACGACCTCTCCTCGAACCCGCTCGAGTGGAGCAAGAACCAGATCGAGCTGGCGCGGGTCATCCGCGATTCGATCATGAAGAGCTTCGTCAAGGACGGCGACAGCTGGTCGCGGGCCCGGCAGGGCTACCTGCTCGCGCTCGGCCAGCACACCCGGGCTGTCAGCACGATGACCAACTGGATCGGCGGCGCCCACGTCTACCGCGACAAGAAGGGCGACCCGAACGGCCGGGCCCCGATCGAGCCGGTGGCGGCGGACAAGCAGCGCGAGGCGCTGGCGTTCGCGATCGAGAACACCTTCCTGGACGAGGCCTT
>DAIQNV010000116.1:0-6925 GCA_036788215.1 Phycisphaerales bacterium
TGGTTGTTCTTTACCCCCTCCGGCCCTGTGGGCCACCTCCCCCGCTGGCAGCGGGGGAGGAGATTGAAGGGGGCCTTGCTGGCGCTTCGGGCTCGTTTTGTGGAGAGGGGTCGCTTCGCGTGGTTGTTCTTTACCCCCTCCGGCCCTGTGGGCCACCTCCCCCGCTGGCAGCGGGGGAGGAGATTGGAGGGGGCCTCGCTGGCGGTTTGGGCTTGGTGAAGGCGGGGAGGCGTGTGCTCCGTCGGCTTCGCCGGCAGCTCCGCTGTTGCCCCACCCTTGTGACGGGGGGAGGGTTGGTCAGGCGTTGTCGAGGAGTTCGACGGCTTCGAACTTCTTGCCCTCGAGCATTTCGAGGCTGGCGCCGCCACCGGTGGAGACGTGGCTGAGTTTGTCGGCGATGCCGAAGCGTTCGGCGGCGGCGGCGGAGTCTCCGCCTCCGACGATGGTGGTGGCGCCCTTTTCGGTCGCGGTGACGCAGGCGTCGGCGATGACCTTGGTGCCGATGCGGAAGGGGGCCCACTCGAAGACGCCCATGGGGCCGTTCCAGACGACGGTGCCGGCCTTGCGGATGACGGTGCCGTAGTGGGCCTGGGTGGTGGGGCCGATGTCGAGGCCCATGAAGCCTTCCTTGATGTGGTCGGTGAAGATCTCGATGTCGCCGGAGTGCTCGGCGAACTGGGTGGAGCAGATGTGGTCGGTGGGGAGGTGGAGTTCGACCTTGGACTGGGCGGCCTTGTCGATGATCTTCTTGGCGTCGTCGATCTTGTCGGCCTCGACGCGGGAGTCGCCGACGTTGTGGCCCAGGGCCTTGATGAAGGTGTAGGCCATGGCGCCGCCGATGACGATGTGGTCGGCCTTGGGGAGGAGGTTGTGGATGGCGGGGAGTTTGTCGGAGACCTTGGCGCCGCCGAGGATGACGACGAAGGGGGCCTTGGGGCTCGCGAGGGCCTCGGAGAGGTACTGGATTTCCTTCTCGACGAGGAAGCCCGAGACGCGGGGCTTGCCCTGGAGGGCCCTTGGGACCGCGACCATGGAGGCGTCGGGGCGGTGGCAGGTGCCGAAGGCGTCGTTGACGTAGACGTCGGCGTAGCGGGCGAGTTTGTCTGCGAACTGGGGGTCGCCCTTTTTCTCGGCCTTGTGGAAGCGGAGGTTTTCGAGGAGGAGGACGTCGCCATCGTTCATGGCCTGGACGGCGGCGAGGGCGTGGTCGTCGGTGCAGTCGCTCGACGGGAAGGCGACGGGCTTGCCCAGGAGTTCGGCGAGTCTTTCGGCGGCGGGCTTGAGGGTGTAGGAGGCCTCGTAGCCCGTGCCCTCGGGGCGGCCCAGGTGGGACATGAGGATGGCGCGGCCTCCCCGGTCGGTGATGGACTTGATGGTGGGGAGGGCGGCCTTGATGCGCCGGTCGTCAGTCACGGTTCGGTTGTCGGGGGGGCCGTCCATGGGGACGTTGAAGTCGACGCGGACGAGGACGTTTTTGCCCCGGACTTCGGTGTGCTCGATGGTCTTCTTGGGCATGGGTGGGCTCCCCTGTGGCGGTGTCGGGCGGTTGGGTCGGGTCGTGATGCCGAAGGATATGCGTGCCCGCGCGGGGGTCCATGCGGGGGGCGGGGCCGGATGGGCGGGGTCGGGCGGGGTCGGGCGGGGCCGGTTTCAGGCGTTGTCGATGATCCGGGAGGCGTTGGCCCGGACCTCGGCGGCGCCCTGGTCGTGGAGGCGGGCCTGCACGCGGCGGAGCTGGGTGGAGAGGGAGTCGTCGATGAGGCGGTCGCCGATGCGGAGCTTGATGCCCCCGAGCATGGCGGGCTCGATGTAGGTGTGCAGGACGACGTTCTTGCCGAGGGTCGCCTGGATCTGCTCGCGGACGCTTTCGAGCTCCTCGCCTTCGAGGGCGGTCGCGGTGTGGAGGTCGACCTCGACGCGGCCCAGGGCGGTGCTGACCTTCTGGGCGAGGGAAGCGGTGATGGCGGGGAGGTGGCTCAGGCGGTTCTTGCGGTTGAGGAGGCGGAGGAAGCGGACGGTGAGGTCGGAGACGCGGCCCGTGAAGATGTTGTCGAGGGCGCCGTCCCGCTTGTGCGAGGGGAGGACGCGGGAGGCGAGGAACTCGTTGAAGAGGGGGTTCTCGCGGGCGAGTTCGAGGATGTCTTCCAATTCACCCAGGATGCCCTCGGCGCCCTCGGGCCCGCCGTCGCGCGCGGCGAGGTCGTAGACGGAATCGGCGTAGACCTTCGAGAGGGCGTCGGGCTGGGCTTCGATGAGGGGCATGGGGGGCTCCGGAGGGGACTGGGGATCGGCCATCGGCCATCGGGGAGGAGGGCCGGGTAGGGGGGGGGTAGTAGGGGGGGTTAGTTGTTCTGGGTTGCCTTGAGCTCGGCGAGGCTTTCGTCGAGGAGGCGCTGCTGGTCCTTGGCGGTGACCTCGCGCTGGAGGATCTTGCTCGCCATCGCGGAGGCGAGGGAGACGGACTCGGTGTAGATCTCGGAGAGGGCGGCCTTCTTGGCGGCCTCGATGTCGCGGAGGGCCCGCTCGCGCATGTCGGTGAGCTCGCGGTCGGCCTTGGCGCGGAGTTCGGCGGCGAGTGCGGCCTGCTGGACCTTGGTCGTGTCGAGCATCTTCTGGGCCTCGACGCGGGCCTCGGCGAGGGACTTCTCGTATTCGGCGAGGGCGGACTTGGCCTGGGCGCGGGCGGCCTCGGCGGCCTCGATTTCGCTGCGGATCTTGTCGGCGCGTTCCTCGAGGCCCTTGGTGATCTTGGGCCAGACCGCGGTGCCCAGGATGAGCACCACGATGCTGAAGACGATGAGGGCGGTGACCGCGGAGGGGAGGCCCTCGAAGACGGTCGGGACGGGGCCGTCCTGCTTGGCGTAGGGGGCGCCGTCCACGGGGTCCGCGCCCTGGGCGACGGGGCCGCCCGGGAGGACGGGGAGGACGAGAAGCACGAGGGCGATCGCGAGCGCAGCGAGTCGGCTCATTGGAGAGGCTCCGTGGTCGGCGCGGTGGGGGAATCCGTCGGGTGCGTTCGTGACTCCGCGGGAGGCCTTGGGGCGGGCGCCCGGGGTGGGCGCCCGCCTGGGCCTTCGGAGTCTTGTGGGCGCGGGGCCCCCGATGGGCCCTGGCGCGGGGGACGCTCGGGCTTAGCCCAGGGCGGCGAGCAGGCCGACCACGACGCCGAAGAGCGTCGCACCCTCGATGAGGGCGGCGGCGAGGATCATGTTGGTGCCGATGGGGCCCGAGGCCTCGGGCTGGCGGGCGATCGACTCGAGGGCGGCCTTGCCGATGAGGCCGATGCCGACGCCGCCACCGATGACGGCGAGGCCGGCGCCGAGGGCGCCGAGGCCGCGGAAGAGGGTGTCTTCGACGACGATGGCGTCCTGCGCGGAGGCCATCGCGGGGCCGAGGACGGCCAGGGCGAGGGTGGCGAGGGTGATGTTCTTGATGGCAGTGGTCATGGGTCCCGCTTTCCTTTCTCGACTCCGAGTCCGGCGAGTGCCGGTGTCAACGATGCTGGTCTTGAAACGGTTGTGGAGCGCTTTGGGCGCTTGATTCGTGGTTCAGTGTGCCGGGCTCGCGGCGAGGGGGACTTCGGTGGTCCCGGGCTTGTGCGTCGCGTCGTGGTCGGCGCTGTCGTGCTCGTCGTGCTGGGCGTGCTCGCCATGGTGGGAGAGCTGCCCGATGAAGACCGCGGTGAGGAACATGAAGATGAACGCCTGGAGGAAGCCCACGAAGATCTCGAGGAAGTAGATGGCGATCGCGCCGAGGGACGAGACGAGGGTGACGGGGACGAACAGGAGGATGCCCGCGTTGAGGGCCAGCCCCACGAACATGAAGAGTGTGGCGAGCAGGATGTGCCCCGCGGTCATGTTCGCGAAGAGTCGGATGGCCAGCGCGATGGGCTTGATGAAGGTGCCCATGATCTCGATCGGGATCATGAGGGGCCACAGGAACCAGGGGGCGCCGCCCGTCAGGTGCATGACGTAGCCCTTGACGCCCAGTTCCTTGAGCCCGGCGGCGTTGATCACGATGAAGCTGAACAGGGCCAGCACGCCGGTGACGAAGATGGACTGGGTGGCGGTGCCGCCGATGGGGGCGGAGTGGGTCTTGTAGTCGCCCGGGGAGATGATGAACCAGAGGTCGAGCAGGGGCACGAGCCCGAGCATGTTGTTCACGAGGATGAAGAAGAAGAGCGTCCAGAGGAAGGGCATGAACTTGTCGGTGCGCTCGTGCAGCAGCGGGCGGACGACGGTGTCCCGCAGGTAGAGCGCCATCACCTCGATCATGTGGGCGAAGAGGTTCTTGGTGATGTAGCGCTCGTTGCCCTCGGTCTCCGGGCCGGTCGCGATCTGCTTGGCGAGCCAGGGGCCCAGGACGAGGACGATGATGCCGGCGATCACGAGGTTGGTCTGCTGCGCGGACCAGATCCACCAGCCGCCCTCGGTGACGGTCCAGGCGTGGTTGACCACGTGGTCGACGGGGTTCGAAGCGGCGAGGGTGAACAGAGCGTCGATCATGCCGATCGGGCCTCCGGATGGGTCGTTGCGTTCGGGGCGGTGCCTGGTGCGGTCCCTGGGGTCAGCGAGCGGAGGAAGGGGGCGACGCCCGCGACCTCACCGAAGATCGAGGCGAGCGCGGCGGCGAGGAAGACGCCCCAGAAGATGAGCTTGTCGGGCGCTGCGACGAGGTAGAGGGGCAGGGCGATCGCGAGGGCGGCGAGCAGGCGGACGCCCCCCGCGAAGAGCGTGATCATGGGCCAGCTCGCGGCGGGCCTGGGCCCTGCGGCGAAGAAGACCGCCAGGCCCGCGACCGCGCCCGCGAGGGCGGCTGCCAGGCCAAGGGCGGCGTCCGGGGGGCCGCCCTCGCGCGAGGTGGCGGCCCCGACGAAGAGCAGGCCGATCAGCGCCGGGGCGGCGAGCGCACCGAGAGCGATCCGGCCCAGCGGGGGTCGGAGAGCGTCGGCGTCGTGATGGTGGCTCTGGTGGGGCATTGCCGCGGGGCCGGAGGTGTGCAATTCGGGTCCTGGGCGGGTTGATTCGCTTCCGTTGTGGGTCCGGCGATGCCGGGGGCCAAGGATAGCGGGGGTCGGGTGGCTCGGCGAGTGGGCAAGCCTTCTGATTGGGCGATTGGGGGTGAGCGCACCCTCTGACCGGGCTGGTCCGGGACGGATCGGCGCTGGTGGGGATGGTCAGCCCGAGCCTTCGCTGCGCTCAGACTCGGCGTCCTCGGGGGCTGGCTTGGCTTTGGGTGGGGTATCGGGTGGCGGGGCGGGGGGTGGGGCGGGGGGTGGTGTGAGTTTGGCGACCGGTGGGGGGCGGCGCTTGGCGTAGCGGGCGGTCTGTTCCTTGTTGAGCGCCAGGGCTTCGCGGATGAAGCGGTAGAAGCCCCCGACCAGACCGATCAGGGCGAGCACGATCGTCCAGACCGGGGCGGTGCCCGCGAGGTAGTCGATCCCGAACCCGAGCAGGCCCATCCCGATCGTCCCCGCAGCCAGGTCGAGCCCGGTCGACCAGGCGCGGTACTGGTCCCGCGTCGGCCCTCCCCCTCCGGATGGGCTGCCATAGATGGGCATCAGACGAGCTTTTCGAGGGCGAACCGCCTGGCTTCGGAGAGTGCTTCGCGGAGCTTGGCGAGGTTGGGGCCCGCGCCCTGGGCGGCGTCGGGGCGCCCGCCCCCCTTGCCCCCCATCACCTCCGCGGTGTGGCGGACCCAGTCGCCGGCCTTCAGCCCCTTGGCGACGGTGTCCTTGGGCGACGCGGCGACGATCGCGGCCTGGCCCGACGCTTCGTCCGGGCTGATGAGCAGGACCGGGGTCCGGGGTACGCGGTTGGCGATCGTGATGAGCGCGGTCTGCAGGGCCTTGCGGTCGGCGCCGAGCTCGATCGTCGAGACGAAGCAGGGGTCGAGGGAGCGTTCGGCGGACTCGGCGAGGACCGAGGCGGCCCGCGACGCCTCCCGGGCGGCTTCCGCGTCCGCGGACTTCTGGGCGGTCTTCAGCTTTTCCTGGAGCAGCGTGACGCCGGCGCGGAGGGCGTTTTTCCGCGGCGCGGGGATGGTGATCTCGTCGAGCCTGGCCTGGAACTCGGGCAGGGCGGACCGCAGCGAAGCGGCGGAGAGGCGCTCGAGGTCCTTGAGCTCGCGGTCGAGGGCGTCCGCGGCTGCGATGGCGGCCTGGGCGGGGACGCCTGTGAGGGCGGTGATGCGCCGGATGCCCTTGGCGATGCCCTCTTCGGAGATGAGTGCGAAGGCGCGGGCCTCTCCGGTGGTCATGAGGTGGGTGCCCCCGCAGAACTCGATGGAGAGCGTCGCCCAGCGTTCGTTCTCGGGGTCGGCGAGGAGGTCCTCGATCTTGGCTCCGACGGAGACGACGCGGACGGGGTCGGGGTAGGCCTCTCCGAAGACGGCGCGGAGGCCGGCGATGTTGCGGGCCTCGACGAGGGGCGCGAGGTCGGCGTGGACGGGGAGGTCCTGGTCGATGAGCTCCCGGACCCGGCGCTCGGTCTGGTCGAGCTCCTCGGGCGTGACGGGCCCGGAGTTGGCGAAGTCGAAGCGGAGGCGGTCGGGCGCGACGAGCGAGCCCCGCTGATCGGCGGCAGCGCCCAAGGCCTCGCGGAGGGCGAGGTTCAGGAGGTGCGTCGAGGTGTGGTTGGAAGCGATCGCGTTGCGGCGCTGGTTGTCGATGTGCAGCGTGACGGAGTCGCCCACGCGGAGCTCGCCCCGCGTGACGCGCCCGACGTGCAGGACGAAGCCCCCGTAGGCCTTGACGTCCTCGACCCGCATCTCGCCCCCGTTGGAGGACTCGGCGGTGCGGGCCTCGCGCGAGACCATCATGCGCCCGTGGTCGGCGACCTGCCCGCCCATCTCGGCGTAGAAGCTGGTGCGGTCGAGGACGACGCCGACGAGGCGGGTGGAGGGGCGTGCGTGCTCGTCGAAGTTG
>DAIQNV010000117.1:0-6708 GCA_036788215.1 Phycisphaerales bacterium
AGGCGGGCCTGGCCGAATTCGAGTTCGAGGTAGCGGGCGACGTAGTCGATGATGGAGTCGGCGGTGGGGATCTCGGGGTTGCTGGTGGGGCCGTTGGGCTCGAAGCGCATGCCCTTGAAGCGGACGACCGCGTCGTCGACCGAGAGGCCCAGCTGGAGGGCGAGCGAGAAGGCCCGGCAGAAGGACTGGCAGAAGCCGGAGATTGCCGAGCCCTCCTTGGCGACCTTGATGAAGATCTCGCCCGGGGTGCCGTCCTCGTAGAGGCCCACGGTGAGGTACCCCTCGTGGGCGCCGACGGAGAACTTGTGGGTGAGGGACTCGCGGGTGGCGGGGAGGGCTCTGCGGGTGGCGATCATGGGTGCTCCGGGGCTGTTGGCGGAGGGGGTGTCCTGGTCGCCGGCTGGGTTGGTGCGCGTGGGCCTGGGCTCTTGGTCCGACATGCCCGGAGCGTAGTGCGGTCCGCCGGTGGGGTGATATCGGACGGGGTGGGGCGGGGCGCTTCAGAAAGCGGCGAACGGGTTGCTTCGGGGCCGGGCCGGGTCGATACTTCAGGGAGTCATGACTCCGAAACGGGCCCTTACGGGCGTCGAGAGCGGTCGTCGGCAGCGCGGGAACGCCGTGCGGGCTGTCGGTCGGGCTGGTGGTCGGTCCGTCTGCCGGTCGGGCGGTCGGTCCGTGTACGGTCCGTGGCTGCTTCTTGCGGTGGCGTTGGTGGCGTTGCCCGCGGCGGCGCCGGCCATGGCGCTGGGGGAGGCGGCCCGGGCGGCTTCCGTTGAGGGGTCGGTGGTCGGGCGGCTGAGCGCGGGTTTCGTGCGTGCGGTCCGGCGGCTCCTGGCGGGCGAGACGGTGGTGGCGTCGGTCCGGGCGGTGCGTCCGGGCGGGCGGGTGCCTTCGGTCCGGCTGAGCCTTGGGCAGGTGGCTTCCGCTGGGACTCCCGGGGAGCGGTTGGGGCTCCTGCGGTGCGTCCTGCCTCCGCCGGCGTTGGCCTGATCTGTCGCTCGCCGGGCGTGCGTGTTCTTTCGCGTGCCCGGTGCCTTCCTGACTTATTGCGATCCGTGCCGGCACTCGAGGTCCTCGAGGCGCCCGGGCGCGGGGGGCACTCTGACCACTTACTGATTGAGACGCGGGCGTGGGCTGCTCGAATGGGCGGCGCGCCTGCGGGAGACGATGCGATGGCGAACGCCGACATTCCCGTGATCGGGCCGGTGCTGAACAAGCTCTTTGGTTCGCGGAACGAACGGTTCGTGAAGCGGTACACGCAGCGGGTGGAGCAGATCGGGGCGCTCGAGCCCGAGATGCGGAAGCTGACGGACCAGGAGATCCGGGACCGGGTGCTGGAGCTGCGGGCGAAGCACGACGAGGGGGCGAAGGAGGACGAGCTGCTGATCAGCATGTTCGCCCTGAGCCGTGAGGCGATGGACCGGCACGTGGGGATCCGGAACATCTTCAGCCCGGAGTTCGGGTTCGATCCGTCGGTGCTGCCGGAGGGGGTGCGGGCGACCTACGCGAAGCTGAAGGCGGAGATGGACGCCCTTGGGATGAGCGAGCCTGTGGAGGGGCTGCGGGGGAACCAGGGGCCGGTGGGTGCGTGGGAGTGGATGGACATCCCGGTCGAGATCTACGAGGCGGTCCGGGAGATCTACCCGGAGAGCAAGCCCCCGTTCCGGGCGAGGCCCTTCGACGTGCAGCTGATCGGCGGGATGGTGCTGGCGCAGGGCAAGATCGCGGAGATGAAGACGGGCGAGGGGAAGACGATCGTGGCGCCCCTTGCGGCGGCGCTGGCGGCGATGCAGCGTCAGCAGGTGCACGTGGTGACGGTGAACGACTACCTGGTGCAGCGTGACCGGGACTGGACGTGGAAGTTCTTCCGGGGGCTGGGGTTCACCGCGGGCGCGATCCACCCGCAGCACCAGCAGCCCGAGGACATGAAGCGGGTGATGTACACCTGCGACGTGGTGTACGGGACGACGAGCGAGTTCGGGTTTGACTACCTGCGCGACAACATGAAGCGGAATGTCGACCAGCAGGTGCAGCGGAAGCGGCAGTTCGCGATCGTGGACGAGGTGGACAGCGTTTTGATCGACGAGGCGCGGACGCCCCTGATCATCAGCGGCCCGGCGCACGAGGACCAGCCCCGGTACGACCTGGCGAACCGGCTGGCGATGCACCTCGTTGAGAAGCAGCGTCCGTGGACGGAGGCGGAGGCGAAGGTCACCGCGTGCAAGGAAAGGATCAAGGGGTACGAGGGCGATATCCGGCAGGCGCGGGACAAGAGCGTGGTGCCGGAGCTGCAGAAGAAGCTGGCGGAGGCGAAGGCGCAGCTGCCTGAGCTGGAGCGCCAGCGGGACCAGCACCCCCAGTACTTCGAATTGAAGCCCGAGCGGAAGCAGGCGTACCTGACGCACGACGGCACGGCGGAGGCGCAGCGGGTGGCGGGGCTGGGGTCGTTCTACGTGGACGAGAACCAGGACGTGCCCCACCTCTTGGAGCAGTCGGTGCGGGCGCACGCGATCTACGAGCGTGACAAGGACTACGTGGTGATGGACATCCCGGACCGGATGACCGGTCGGACGGAGCCCAGCGTGGTCATCGTGGACCAGAACACGGGCCGCGCGATGATCGGTCGGCAGTGGTCGGACGGTCTGCACCAGGCGGTGGAGGCGAAGGAGGGGGTGCCGATCAAGCAGGAGACGCAGACGGTCGCGACGGTGACGGTGCAGAACTTCTTCAAGATGTACAAGCGTCTGGCGGGCATGACGGGCACCGCGGACACCGAGGCGCAGGAGTTTCACGACATCTACAAGCTGGACGTGGTGTCGATCCCGACGAACAAGCCGATGGTCCGCGTGGACCGGGACGACCTGGTGTTCCTGCGTCAGAAGGACAAGTGGGAGGCGATCATCGAGGAGATCAAGTCGTTCCACGACGTGGGGCGGCCGGTGCTGGTGGGCACGACGAGCGTCGAGAAGAGCGAGATGCTGAGCGCGATGCTGAGCCGGAAGTACCAGGTGAAGCACGAGGTGCTGAACGCCAAGCAGCACGAGCGCGAGGCGAACGCGGTGGAGAATGCCGGGCAGCTCGGCGCGGTGATGATCGCGACGAACATGGCGGGTCGCGGCACGGACATCAAGCTCGGGAAGCTGAGCCGGGAGACGTTGCTGGACCACTGGCTGCGTCGGGGGATCTGCAGCCGGAAGGCGAACGTGCGGATGACCGACGAGGAGCTGCGGACGGACGTGTACCGGAAGATCGCTCCGATGGTGCTGGGGATCAAGAAGCGCGACGCGGAGGAGATGGACGAGGCGGAGCTGCGGACGTCGCTCCTGCGGAAGTGGGCTGAGGAGCACACGCTCGTCGATCTGAAGAAGATTCCCGGGATGCGCGACGAGGAGCTGCTGGCGGCGCTCGACGAGTCGGGGCGGGTCCTGATCCACCGGATCTCGTGGTTCAAGTCGATCGAGGAGATGGGCGGGCTGCACGTTCTGGGCACGGAGCGGCACGAGAGCCGGCGCATCGACAACCAGCTGCGCGGGCGGTCGGGCCGGCAGGGCGACCAGGGGTCGAGCCGGTTCTACGTGAGCTTCGAGGACGACCTGATGAAGCTCTTTGCGGGCGAGAAGACGCAGATGCTGCTGGCGCGGCTCGGCATGAAGGAGGGGGAGGCGATCGAGCACCCCTGGGTGAGCAAGAACGTGGAGCGGGCGCAGAAGAAGGTGGAGGAGCGGAACTTCCAGATCCGCAAGAACATCCTCGAGTACGACGAGGTGATGGAGCACCAGCGCCAGTACTTCTACGGGCTTCGCCAGCGGGTGCTGGAGGGGCGGGACGTCAAGAGCCTGATCTTCGACTACATCGGGGAGGCGACGGACGACGCGGTCGCCGAGATGCTCGACCCGGAGTACCCGGCGCTGTGCGCCGCGGAGTTTGCGAAGGGGAAGCTGGGCTACTCGATCCTGCCCGAGCGCCTGCGTGGCAAGGACATGAACGAGATGGACGCCGCGATCCGTCGCATGGCCCGGGACGAGGCGGCGGCGATGATCGACGTGACGCTGGGCGAGTACATGCCGGTCGAGGGGAGCGAGATCAGCGTCGACTTCGACTCGGCGGGGCTGGTCGGGTGGGCGAAGAGCCGGTTCGGCGTGGAGATCGACGCGGGCGAGCTGCGCGAGGGCGGTGCGGAGGAGCGTCGTCACGTGAAGCGTGTGCTGGAGGAGGCCGCGTACGCGAAGATCGAGGCGGAGGACCTGTCGGGTCTCTCGGAGTTCGTGCGGGCGAACTACGGGGCGGAGAAGCTCAGCGATTGGGTGACGCGGAAGTTCGGTTTCGAGGTCACGGCGGAGGAGATCCTGCAGGCGAAGGCGGACGAGGCCCGCTCGCCCCGGGATCCGATCATGAAGAAGGCCGAGGAGCTGTACGCGAAGCGGGAGATCGAGTACCCGGTCGACTTCGTCATGGAGATGACGATGATGATGGCGCGCCGGGATCCGAGCCGCGCGATGGAGGACCTGGCGGACTGGGCCCGGACCCGGCTCGGGGAGTCGATCACCGGGGAGGACGTTAAGAAGGCGAACCCCAAGGCGATGCGTGAGCGGCTGGTCGAGGCGAACCGCAGGTTCGTCGAGGAGGAGCGGCTGATGAAGGCGATCGAGGAGGCGGAGGCGATCGAGAGCGACGATGCGCTCGACGAGCACCTTCGGTCGCAGTACAACGCGGGGCTCACGGACCGCATGCGGTACCTCGAGGGGAAGGAGCGTCGGAACGCGGTCCGCGCGAGGCTGGAGAACATCCTGCGGTCGGAGCTGCTGTTCTTCGAGCGGGCGATCCTGATCGAGACGCTCGACGGGAGCTGGAAGGACCACCTGTACGCGATGGACCAGTTGCGGGACGCGATCGGGTTCCGCGCGTTCAGCCAGCAGGACCCCAAGATCCAGTACAAGCGCGAGGGGTCGCAGCTCTTCGACGCGATGCTGGAGAACGTGCGGGACAAGGTCTCGGACTACATCTTCAAGGCCCGCATCAGCCCCGCGGCGGCGATGGCGATGCATGGCGGGGCGCCCGCGGCTTCGGCGCCGGCGGGGCGCCCGGGAGGGGCGCCGAACGGTGCTCCGCAGGCGCGACCGGCGACGGCGCCCGCGCCGATGCCCGCGGCCCGGCCCGCGGTTCGCCCGGGAGGCGGGGGCGGGGGCGGGGGCGGGGGTGGGTCCGGCATGATCATCGGGAGCTCGATCGCGGGGCCCGGGTTCAGTTCGATGCCGGTCGCTCGGCCCGCGGCGCCGGCTCCCGCGCCGGTGCCAGAGGCGGGCCCGCACGAGGGGACGCACGCAGCTGATGCTGCCCACTCCGCCGAGCCGGGCAACGCGACTGGCGACGCGAGCGACGCGGAGGGCGACGCGGAGGCGAACGGGGCGAAGAGCCCCGAGGACCAGATCCGCGAGGCCCAGGCGGCAAAGGACGCGGACCGCGGGAAGCCCAGGACGCGGTGAGTCGGTTCGGATCGTGGGCGGGAACATCCCGCGCCGGCGGGATCAGCCGGGACGGGTGTTCGTATAGGCTTCATGGGATGACACCCGGGCGGCCCCGGGGAAGGAGCGCGCAGATGGAAACGACACGCGGGGCGCGGCGGCTCGGTCGCCCGGGGTGGGTTCGGGCGGGCGGTTTCACGCTGGTCGAACTCCTGACGGTGATCGTCATCATCTCGGTGCTGATCGCGATCACTTTCGCGGTCGGGCAGGGGGTGATCCAGGGTCAGCGTTCACGCCTGGCGCAGGACACGATCCGCGTGGCGGATGTAGCTGTGGACGCGTACTACCGGGATGTGGGGGATACGCCCCCGGTCTTGGTGGAGGCGCCCGGGGCGAACCCGGGAGATCCGACGGTGCTTCTGCCCATGGCGGACGCGGTGGACGGTCAGTCGATCAGCGGCGGGGATGAATCTCGGAAGACAGCGATCAACAGCGTGGGGCTCTTCGTGCGGTCGCTGGATCGGGTGGGGCTGGACGAGGTGCTGAGGCCCTTGTCGACCGATCAGTTGTCCTTCTTCGACCCCGATGACGCGGGGCCCGGGGGGCAGCTCGGGTTCAACCGCCAGCCGGAGCTGCGGACGATCCTGGACCCTTGGGGGCGGCCCATGCGGTTCGTGCACCCTCGGTTTGATGGGCTGATCATGAACGATGTGCAGATCCTGCCCGGGACGGATGTGGACGTAGGCCCCGCCGGGGTGCAGCTCGTGACCGAGAGCGACCTGCCCAGCGGGTTCGACGTCAGCGCCTTCGGGGGGAGCCGCTTCCCGATGCGGGAGATCCGGCGGAACCACCTGCCTGTCGAGGTGCGCGAGGACAACGCGTCCCTCGCGGGACTGACGGGCGACTCCGATGGCGGGATCTGCCCCAGCGGGCGGCCCTATCTCTACTCGGCGGGCCCCGATGGAGACCCCTCGACGCTGGAGGACAACGTGTACACGACGCTGCCGACCTTCTCCGCGGACTGATGGCCCCGGGGGGGCCGGGTGACCTGGGGGCTCGGGACGCTTGGGCGGGGGTCGGGCGGGGGTATCGGGCCCTCGGGCGCGGGGCGGTGATCCCGGGCTGTACGCGGGGCGTGTGGGCGGGCTAGCATGTGGGCCCCCGGATCGGCGAAGGCCGGCATGGGGGCGACAATCCGGGGTGTAGCGCAGCTTGGTAGCGCGTCTCGTTCGGGACGAGAAGGTCG
>DAIQNV010000118.1:0-6631 GCA_036788215.1 Phycisphaerales bacterium
ATGGGCGGGCTGGTCGCACGCCTCGCGGCGGACGAGCCCGAATACCGGGGCCGCCCCGAGGGCAAGCAACTCAACATCGCCCGCCTGTTCACGCTAGGGACGCCCCACGACGGCGCGAGGCTCGCGCAGCTCATCCGGCTCGACCCCGCGTCGCGGAACATGCGTCCGGGCTCGGAGTTCATCGAGGCCCTCAACGAACGCGCGGATTTCGAAGGCTACGACCTCACCTGCTACGCGGTGCTGCACGACCGCTGGGTCGGGGCGACGCGCTCCGCCCCGCCAGGCAGGGAGCCGATCTGGGTCCCGGGCCGGCTCGTGCTCAGCCACCACCTCATCAGCCTTGAGGACCGCATCCTCGCGGACCTCGCTCTTCGCCTGAGGGGTGAAACGCCACTCGCGGACCCTTCGGAACCACCCCGCGATTGAACGAAGGTGCTCCCGGAGCACCGACGCTGAGGCTCTGCGAAGCGTCCGGGTGATGAACCCGCGAGGTCCCGCCTACGCGAGACCCAGCCCCGCGCACGCCCGCTTCACGCGGTTCGACGCGAGCGGGCCGTCGCCTTTCGACGCCGCCAGCGCCGCCAGACGCGCGCGCCTCAGGGCCCGCTCGTTGAGCAGGAGCGCCGAAGGCTCGATGCCCGCCGCTTCGCCCATCGCTTCGAGCGTCCGCCGGTCGTTCACGTGCACGCCCATCGCCTTCGCCGCAAGGCGGAACGCGCGGGCGGCGCGGGCCTTGTCATCGACCGGGCGCGACGCACGACGCAGCAGCAGCACCGCGCCCGCGATCGCGACCACGCCCAGCAGAGGCCATGTCCACATCGAGACGAGGGGCGTCGACACCGGCAAGGGCGTCGCGCCCTCCGGCACGACGAGCGTCACGGGGCCGGTCGTGTCCGACTGGGCGAGGAGCAGCATCCCGCTCATGCCGGCACCACCTTTCCTCCAGCCGGAGCGGGCTCCTTTGGGGCCGGCTTCATGTCATCCCAGCGGATCGAACGTGAGGGGCCCGCGACCGTCTCGACAACCGCCCGCCGATCGCTGTCCGCGTCGCCCCGCAGCTCCGTGAGGAGCCTCGAAGCGCACCGCACGCCACGCCGGCGCACCCGCTCGTCCGCGTCGTCCTTCGCCAGTCGCGCGACGCGCCGCGTCAGCCCATCGAACGCGGGGCCCAGCCGATCGGCCCCGCCGACGCACAGCGTTCTTTCCGCGAGCCACACGCCCGCGAGCCGGTGCTCCGCCCGGTCGTCGGTGAGCAGGCGCTCGAGTTCCTCGACCGCGGCCGGCTCGTAGATGCGCCGGGGCTTGATCTCGCCGATACCGACCGCCCACGCCCCCCCACCGCCCCCACCACTTCCGCCACCGCTATCGCCCAAGAGCATGGCCCGGATCGCGTTGGCCCGGGCCCGGTGCGCATCGTCGCCCTTGCACTCGACCAGGACCGCGTCCGCCCGGACGTCCCGACGGGCCCCGGGCCTCATCGCGAGCGCCTCCACCGCGTTGGCCCGCACCCTCGGATCGGCGTGCGCGATCGCAGCGTCGATCGCCCGCTCCGCGAGCGCCGTCTGCACGCGTGCGAGCGCCCGGACCGCGGTCGCCGCCACCAGTTCGCCCCCCGCCATCGAGCCCGCGGTCAGGCGCGCCGACGCGACCAGCACCTCGGAAAGTTCATCCGCGAACCCCGCCCGGGCCGCGAGGGCGATCGCCTGCACGCGCTCCCGCGCGGCGCCCCCGGTGATCCGCATCATCAGGGCGGCCATCGCAGCCTCGGCGTCGACCGCGTGCCACCGGCGCAGCAGCGTCGCGGAGGTCGCGTCGACGCGTCGCCAGGGGCTCATCGCGTCCAGCGCCTCGCCCGCGATCGCCCGGACCCGCTCGTGCGGGCTGCGCGTCAGCGCCGTCAGAATCCGCGACCGCGCGGCGGTCGCGGGCGCGTCGGGCCGACGGGCCGGCGTGCCCACGCCCGCCCAGCGGAGCGTCGCCGACCGGGCCACCGAGGGCTCGGCGTCGAAACACCAGTCGGGCAGATCCTCGCTGGCGCTCGCGCTCGCGGCGCCCAGGCGGACCCGGGCGTCGGGATCGGCGAGCAGGGGCGTCAGGTGCTCCCGGCGCGTCGCAGCATTCGGACTGAGCAGGTCGATCGTGCGGACGAACCCGAGCCGAGCCCCCGGGTCCAGGCGACGGAGGGCGTCCGCACCGGGCAGGCAGGCGCGGGCTGTCCGGGGGTCGGCGCAGAGCTTCATCGCCAGTTGGCGACGCGCCGGGCGGAGCGCCAGGTGCGCGAGCCCGAGCCAGGCGTCGTGATCGCCCTCGGTGTGCACCTGCCCCACCCGCTCGAGCAGGGGACCCTGGGCGACCGAGCCATCGAGCCAGCGCCAGGCGCAGGCCCGCAGCACGGACGCCGGGCAGCGACGCAGCGCCGAAGCGAGCTCGCGAGCGCCGGGCGCGCCCGCCTCCGCGAGGAGCGAGCGGATGAGGCGCGTCGAGCCCATGCCCAGCGTCTCGTCCGCAGCCAGCACCAGCGCCGCCAGCACCACCTCCCGACGCCGGTGGTCCGACGCCGACCGGACACCCGCGACCACCGCTTCGGTCAGCAGCCCTCGGGCGGTAGGGTCGGACCCATCCCGAGGAGCCGCGGGGCCAGCGCCGCCGGTCAGTTCATCCGCCACCGACCTGGGGAGTTCATCGCGGAGATCCGGGCCCACCAGTGCGAGCGCAGCGCGACCCAGTCCGACCGCAGCCGCGAGCACGACCCTGGGGTCGTCGGCGCGGAGCAGCGTCGCGTGGGCCAGGGCGGACGCGGGGTCGCCCGCCTCCGCCGCAGCAGCCGCGACGCCCACGAGTTGGGCAGGATCGAGGGCTTTCCCGACTTTGTCCTTCCGCCGGGGGTCTGGGGACCCCGCGTGATCCGCGAGAAGGTGCCCCCAGATCGGGTGGAGGCTCACCGCCGCGAGTCGTTGCGTGTGTCGACCGAGGTCCATCCAGCGAGAGGCGAGGCGGAGCGCCGCCCGACGACGGGCGGGTTCTCCCCAGCGCTGGTCGAGGTTCTGTCGCAGCCCCTCCGGCAGGGCGCGGGGGGGCAGAGCCCGGGCGGCGCGGAGCCAGGGGGGGCCGGCTTCCCGGAACTGTGCCAATGCGTCCAGGAGCTCCAGAGCGAGGTCGTCCGCGCTGTCGGGGTCCGCGTAGAGCAGCGCAGCCCCGTATGCCTCAGCCCGATCGGGGGAGGGCAGGCGTGCCAGTCGTGCGCGGGCGAGGTTGGGGGCAGACACCTCGTTCAAACGGGAACTCCCAGCGGTGACAGGAGTTGTCGGCACTCCGTGCTTCGCCGCTGTGAAATCATGCTCACGAAACCTGTGATTCGTTGTAGACAGGGCGCGACCGCGTCATATATGTTGTGGTCCGACGCGACTGACCTCCGTACGGCCGACGACCGTTGTGTTTCGAAGTGGTTTATCGGCTCCCACCCCACGGTGCGTTGGTGCGTTTGTGTGCCGTTTCGATTTGATCGGCCGGAACGGATTCCCGGCCGCAGAACAGGGCACGGATCCAAGCACAATGACGACTGAGCCTCGGTCTGGGGATTCCGTGGGCTTGCCTCGTCAGGAGATCCAGCGGTGAACCAAGCGGCGAAACAGAACAGTCTTCAGAGCTACCAGGTGGTCCTCTACGACCGGGCGTTGCACCCGGAGCTGTTCCAGCTCCGGCAGCGCCGGGTCATGACGCACGGGGGCTACGAGCTCGAGTCCTGGGTGATGCGCGGGGGGCACGCGCTGCGGTTCGAGTACCGCGGCATGTGCGTCAGCGAGCTGGTGACCGACCAGGAGCAGGGAATCCCCGATTCCGGGGTTGTCGCTGCCTTCCTGTGCGCCGGCGAGCGGGACTACGACACCGCGTTCGACAAGCTGAAGATCGGGTACATGACCACGGTGCAGACCGAGCAGTTGAGCGAGAACCTCTACCTCGCGACCTACGAGGAGATGCTCGACTACGCCAGCGAGGTCGACGCGATTTCTCACCGTTGGCAGGACACCGCGGGGCCCGGGCTCTCGATGCTGGACGTGCAGCGGTTCACGAAGGAGATCCACGTCCAGAGCTACCACCTGGTGGCGGCGGGCGGGATCGTCCTGCGGACGCAGACGATCTTCGAGCATCAGTGATCGGCCCCGGGGGGGCCGGTCGGGGACTGGGGATCGGCCATCGGCCATCGGGGTTGGCATCGGGGCGGTGATGTGGCGGGCTAGACTCGCAGCATGCCGGTACCCGCGTTGATCGAGCGAATTACCTGGCCCCGGTGACGGGGCCGTTTTCGTGCGCGGGCGGGGCCGGTTTGGCGGGGTGGGGCCCCGGAGTTCTTCTAGAGTTGGCGGTTGTGGTTGCGAGTGAGCGGCCGGCGCGGGGTCTGGTGACCTGTCCGGCGTGTGTTGGGGCATCGGCCCCCAGGGTGAGTGTGCGATGAGCGACAAGACCAAGGCGCGTTCCTTCAAGGACTCTTTGAACCTTCCGAAGACGGACTTCCCGATGCGGGCGGGGCTGGTGCACAACGAGCCGGCGAGCCTGGAGCGTTGGGAGAAGGCGGGTGTGTACGCCCGCCTGCGCGAGGCGCGGAAGGGCGCGGAGCGCTGGGTGTTCCACGATGGACCTCCCTACGCCAACGCGTCCCTGCACCTCGGGCACCTGCTCAACAAGACGCTGAAGGACTTCGTCGTCCGGTCGCGCTCGATGATGGGCCTCGATGTGCCCTTCGTGCCGGGGTGGGACTGCCACGGGCTGCCCATCGAGCACAAGGTGATGGAGGGCCTGGTCGAGTCGGGGGCCGCGGCGAAGCTGAAGGACATGAGCCCGGACGAGGCCCGGATGTTCGTGCGCCGGAGCTGCGCGGAGCACGCGGAGCGGAACGTGTCGCTGCAGATGGGGCAGATGAAGCGGCTGCTGACGCTCGCGGACTACGAGGACCCCTACCTGACGATGCACCCCCGGTACGAGGGCGCTGTGCTGGAGGTGCTGGCGGAACTGGTCGCGAAGGGGCTGGTCTTCCGGGCGCTGAAGCCTGTGCACTGGTCGATCGCGAATGAGACGGCGCTGGCGGAAGCGGAACTCGAGTACATGAACCGCGAGGACCTGAGCGTCTACGTCGATTTCGAGGCGGCGGACGCGGGGGCGGTGTACGACGCGTTCGGGCTGGGCGAGGACGATCGGCCCGGGCCCACCCCGAGCTTCATGATCTGGACGACCACGCCCTGGACGCTCCCGGCGAACCTGGCGATCGCGGTGAAGCGGGACATCCGGTACGCGCTGGCGCGGATCGACGGGAACCTGACCGTGCTCGCGGAGAAGCTGATCGGGAAGGTGACCGAGCTCGCGAAGAGCGAGGACGTGGAAGTCCTCGCGCTCGCGGAGGGCGAGAAGCTCGTCGGGCTGAAGTACAGGCACCCGTTCATCGATGCGCCCGCGCTCGATGGGGCGGGCGTGTGGACGATCGTGGACGCGGACTACGTGACACTGGAGGACGGTACTGGGCTGGTGCACACGGCGCCGGGCCACGGCACCGAGGACTACCAGACGGGGCTGCGCGTGGGCCTGCCGATCTACTGCCCCGTGATGCACGACGGGAAGTACGACGAGCGGGTGCCGGAGTGGCTGCGGGGAGCGCACATCTGGAAGGCGAACCAGGAGATCACCGATCGCCTGAGGCAGTCCGGGCACCTCTTCTATGGCCACACGTTTATGCACAGCTACCCGCACGACTGGCGGAGCAAGACGCCCGTGATCTTCCGGTGCACGGAGCAGTGGTTCGTGGGC
Source organism: Phycisphaerales bacterium (assembly GCA_036788215.1). Lineage (GTDB taxonomy): Bacteria > Planctomycetota > Phycisphaerae > Phycisphaerales > UBA1924 > DAIQNV01. The sequence continues at coordinate 5,797 of DAIQNV010000118.1, forward strand.
GTCGATAAGCCGTTTGACGTTGCTGGTGACCCACGGTTTATCACCGAGAGCGATGAAAAGACCCTTCGCAAACGCTCGATGATCGCCGTGGGCGAACGAGTCTCAGAGTCGCAGCCTCACTTCGATCGGGCCCTCAGGCAGCTTGAACAAGAGGTCGTAGACGGATTGCAGGCGCACGCCGCGAATCCAACTGCTTTCGTCAGTGAATTGGGCCGGAGGCTGATCGAGGACAAGACGATTCCTGAAGATGTCCGACTGGCGTTTCGCCGTAAGTATGTCAAGCCATCAGCAACGCCCGAGGGGGCGTCGGGACTGCAGGAGCTCCGCGATGCGATGAATCGACCCGAGTATGCTGGGCTCGAGGAGTTTCTTGAGCGGAACGAACTGCAGTTCATGCCGGCGTGGGGGCGGAACCGGATGCGCGGGATGCTGGAGAGCCGGCCGGACTGGTGCATCAGCCGCCAGCGGGCGTGGGGCCTGCCGATCCCGGCGTTCACGACGCCGGATGGCGAGACTTTCATGACGCGGGCGAGCGTGGAGGCGGTGTCGAAGCGGTTCCGCGAGGTGGGGAGCGACGCGTGGTTCACGGAGTCGCCCGAGTCGATCCTGTCGCACTACGACGCGAAGGGCGATGCGGGGGCGCCGGAGAGCGTGCGGAACGGGGACGTGAAGCTCTCGCAGCTCGCCAAGGGCGAGGACATTCTTGATGTGTGGTTCGAGTCGGGCTCGAGCTGGAACGCGGTGATGCGCGAGCGTTCCGGGGGATCGGACTACCCGGTGCGGGTGTACCTCGAGGGGTCGGACCAGCACCGGGGGTGGTTCCAGACGAGCCTGT
>DAIQNV010000119.1:0-5896 GCA_036788215.1 Phycisphaerales bacterium
GGATGCTCGGGTGGGTATAGACTGGCGGCATGGCGCAGAAGCCCGAAATCCGGACGGTGGAGGCGACGGGGGACGACCCGGTCGTCATCAATCCGATCAACGGTGAGCCCATGGAGAAGCTCCAGATCGGGAACGTCAAGATCGACCGTTGCCCGGTGACGGGGGCGATCTGGCTGGACCGGGGAGAGCTGGCCCAGCTCGCCCTCCTGGACGCCCAGCACAAGGGCCTCTTGAAGAAGCTCGACCGGCCCAGCGGGGAGGCGCCGATCCGGCGGAGCCGGCGGGGCCCCTTGAAGAGCCCCCGGACCGGAGCGGTGATGATGGTCGTCAACGACCCGGAGCAGAAGCAGGTGGAGTTCGAGGTGTGCCCGCAGTGCGGGGGATGCTTCTTCGACGCCGGCGAGCTGGCGGACCTGACGGAATACACCTTCAAGGAGCGGCTGCGGTCGCTGCTTGGCTAGAGCCTGAAACACGCGGGATCCGTTCCCGATGGAGGGTGGCATGAAGAGCGTGCGACGCATTGGTGGTGAGGGTGCGGGACGGATCGGCCCGGAACGGCGCGGGAACTTCCTCGTCGGGTGTCTCGCGGTGGTCGGCCTGCTCGCGCTGATCGGGATCATCGCTGCGGTGATCATCGGGCCACGCCTGCCGGGCCTCCTGCGCGGGGCGGGAGCGGAGGGCTTCCGCGCAGCCGGCACCGCGCTCATCAACGAAACGGACCTGCCTGCGGACGAGAAGCCCGAGATGGTGGCGCACATCGACCGCGTGGCGGACGGGGTGAAGGACGGGTCGATCGGCCTGGAGCAGTTCGGCTCGCTGCTCGAGGATCTGTTCACCGATCCGATCTTTCAGGTCGGGATCGTGTACATGATCGACGAGGGGTACCTCAAGCCCTCGGGCCTCCCCGAGGAGGAGAAGGCGGAGGGGAGCACGCAGCTCAAGCGCTTCGCGCAGGGCATCCTCGAGGGCTCGATCGCGCAGGACGCGCTGAACGACGCAGCGGCCCCGATCGGCAGCACCGATGCCAGCGGGGACTTCTCCCTGAACGCGAAGGCGGGCGTGACGGACGATCAGCTCCGCCAGGTGATCGGCAACGCGGCCCGGCTCGCGGACACAGCGGGCGTGCCCGCGGAGCCCCGGGTGATCGATCTGTCGGACGAGTTCGGGCGGGTGATCGACGAATCGCTCGGGATGCCGGTGACGGCGCCGGCGATCGAGGGCGAGGACGCCCCGGCGATCGACCCCGAGCCCTGATCGGGTAGGCTCCGCCCGAGGAGGTCCCCGGCATGGCCCTGATCCCGATGAAGCCCAGCGTGAACGACCCGGCGGTGACCTGTCCGAAGGACGGGTCGACCATGGACCGCTTCGACGCGGAAGGCGTGGCGGTGGATCGCTGCCCGACGTGCCGTGGGATCTGGCTCGACCTGGGCGAGCTGCGTGAATTGCTCGATCGGGACCCGGACTCGCCCCCGTTGATCGTGCAGCTCGACACGCCGGAGCGTCGCGTGCAGCGGACGCACAGCCCGGTGTCCCCGGAGGACTGGATCTGCCCCCGGGACTCGGCGAGGCTCACCTCGCTGCGGGACCCGCGCCAGCCCCACCTCGAGTACGAGCTGTGCAGCATCTGCGGGGGCGTGTACTTCGACGCCGGGGAATTAGCGGACCTGAGCCGGTACACGCTGCTGGAAAGACTCAGGTCCATGCTGGGTTAGGCCTTGCAGTCATCCGCGGTTCGGCTAGTTTCGCTTCTCAGATCGTGAGATCGGAAGGAGCGAGAGATGCTGACAGTGATGGTTGCAATCGCGGCGCTCGGAACGAGCGTCGATGCCGGCGTGTTCCAGGCGGGCGCGGTGGAGATCGGCCTGAACGGCACCGTGCGGGCGATCGAGCTGGCGCAGGAAGAGACGCCCTGCCCGCGGCTCGTCACGATCGATGAGCTGGGGCGGGCGTCGTTCGACGCGGGCGCGTTCCGCGTGGAGTTCGCGGGGGACGGGGCGTTCCGGCTGGTGGCGCTGTGCCCGGACCGGGTGGCGGACTCGACGGACGCACCGTGCCCGCGGGGGTTGCCCTGCCCGCGGTAAACGAGTTCAGGTCACGAGCCCGAGCGCGAATCCGACGACCAGCATGAGCCCTGCCCACATGAGCAGGCCCAGAAGGACGCCCTGCGCGATCGTCAGCACGGGCTTCTCGCGGAGCTTGTCGTAGGGATCCTGCCCGATGACCCGGGGCGGACGCCGCACCGTGTCGTCGGCTTCGGGCGAACCCTCGACGAGTTCCACGAGCGTGATATGGCCATACCCCTCTTCGGCAGCGACCGCTCTCGCCTGGGTCTCCGAGGCGCACTCGATCATGACGGTGCCGGGGCCACCGGGAATGCGGGTTCCATGGACGCGGAAGATAGGCATCAGCAACCCTCCGTTGAAGCTACACCTCCATCGTCGGCACGTCGCCCTCGACGATGATTTCCGCCTCGGTCTTCTCGCGCACCTCCTCGACCGTCACCCCCGGGGCGAGTTCGGTGAGGCGGAAGCGGCCCTTCGTGTGGTCCATCTCGAGAACGCACAGGTCGGTGATGACCATGTCGATGCAGGCGGCGCCGGTGAGGGGAAGGCTGCACTCCCTGACGAGCTTGGCCTCGCCCGACTTGGAGTTGTGCTCCATCATCACGACGACCTTGCGGACGCCGGCGACGAGGTCCATCGCGCCGCCCATGCCCTTGACCATTTTGCCCGGGATCATCCAGTTGGCGATGTCGCCGGTCTCGGACACCTGCATGGCGCCGAGGATGCACATGTCGATGTGCCCGCCCCGGATCATGCCGAAGCTGTCGGAGCTGCTGAAGAAGCTCGCGCCGGCCCGCGCCGTCACGGTCTGCTTGCCGGCGTTGATCAGGTCGGCGTCGACCTCGGCCTCGGTCGGGAAGGGGCCGATGCCCAGGAGCCCGTTCTCCGATTGCAGCCAGACATCGATGCCATCCGGGATATGGTTCGCGACGAGCGTGGGCATGCCGATGCCCAGGTTGACGACGAAGCCGTCGCGGAGCTCGCGGGCGGCACGGCGGGCGATCTGGGTGCGGTCGAGTGGCATGGCGGCCTCCTGCGTGGCAGTATAACGGCGGCCGCGGGGGATTCAGGAGGTCGGGATGCGGGTGTTGCTGACCGTGTGCCTCGTCGTCTTCATGGTGGCCATGCCGCCGCTGGTGCCGCGATGGACGCCATCGTCGGCGCTCGTCATGGGCATCCTCGGGCTGCTCTGCACGGCCATCATCGTGGCGATGTGGTGGTGGCGGCGGGCCGAGATTGCTCTGCGCGTCGCTGCGGGACTGGTGGCGGTCATCTTCGTGCTGGCCGCAGCGGATCAACTGCGGGCGGCGATCATGAGCGGTTCGCCGATCGTGGGTGGGCGGACACCGGTCGTCGGGTTGTTCATCGTCGGGCTGCCATGTGCCGTGTTCGCGGTCGTCGGGTTGCCCGCGTCCGCCCGCGCGTCGCTCGGGCCCCTGAGCGGCGACATCGTCGACGAAGACGACGAATTCGATGATCTCGATGAAGACCGAGAGACCGGCGATCGTTAGCGCCGCGGGTTCGGCGGCGGGTTGATCTGCGTGTCGCCGGGCTGCTTGGGGCTCTGGGAGGAGCCGTGGCCCTGGCTGTCCCAGTGCGGGCCGGGCTGCTTGCCGCCGATGTTGACGGGGCTGGTCGCGCCCGAACCATCGCCCACGCCGGAACCCGGGCGGGCGGTGTCGGAATCGGCGGTCTCGACCCACTGGAGCATGCGGATGTCACGCTCGCACGCCTCGCGCATGGCGTTCTCGATGCGTCCCGCCGCCTCGGTGGACTTGACATCGGATATCACGGCCTTGGGGCCATGGATCAGCACGTCGACGCCCATCGTGCCGTCGACATGACGGACATCGACGGCGCACTTCGCGAGCGCCTTCGCGACATCGCGATCGCGCCCGGCGTTCTTGGACTCGTCGCGGGTGAGGAAACGCACGGTGTCGGCCTTCAGGTCCTGCATGGGGAGACGCTACGGGCGGGCGATGCGCCCGGCCAGCACCCGGCGGTCAACATGAGGAAGCGTTCAGACTCAAGCGACCGATCGGGCCCTCAGTCGCGTCGCCCGGCGGAGATCGTCAGGTTGGCCCGCTTTGCCCTGGGCTTCCTGGGCAGCAGCACGCGTGCGAGCAGCGCGACACCCCCCGCCGCCGCCAGCGTGACCAGCCAGAACTGCCAGTCGCCCAGGGGCATCGTCAGCCCCCCATCGCCGAGACCAGGGCGTGCGTGATCGTCGCGAGGATGTAGCCCAGACCGGTCATCCAAGCGAGTTGGAGGCCCGCCCATTTCCACCCGCCGGCCTCGCGTGCGGTGACCGCGAGCGTGGGCAGGCACTGCATCGCGAGCACGAAGTAGACCAGGAGCGCCCAGCTCGTCGCGGGGTCGAAGAGACGCGTGCCATCGGCACGCTCCGCGGTCGCGAGGCGCTCGAGCACGCCCGTCTCCTCGAAATCGGCCTCCGCGTCGCCCACGACCTGGACCGCCATGGTCGTGACGAACACCTCTCGGGCGGCAAAGCTGGCGAGGATGCCGATCGTGAGTTGCTCGTCCGCGCCCATCGGCGCAAAGACGGGCCGGAGCGTGGAGCCGATGCGCCCGAGCGCGGTGCGCCGGGTGGCGTAGGCGGCATCGAGGCGTTCGGCCTCCTCGAGCACGGGCTCAGCACTGTCAGCGGGCATCGCGGCCGCCTGCTCGCGGAGCGATTCGGCTGCGGGGGCCGGGCCCGACTGCGGGTAGGTCCCGAGCCACCACAGGACGATCGAGATGCCCAGGATCACCGTGCCGGCCTTGCGGAGGAAAACCCACCCGCGCTCCGCAGCGGCGCGGAGGGCCCCCAGGACATCGGGCGGGCGGTAGGTGGGCAACTCGAGGGCCATGCCCATCGCGGAGCCCTTGAGGAAGCTGCGCCGGGCGATCAGGGCGCTGAGCAGCCCCGCGACGATGCCCAAGGCGTAGCACCCGGTGAACGCGAGCGCCTGCAGCGCGGGCCTCCTTGGGAAGAGCAGCACCGTCAGCAGGGCGTACACCGGGATGCGGGCGGTGCAACTCATGAAGGGCAGCACGAGGATCGTCGCGAGCCGCTCGCGACGGTCGGGGATGGCCCGCGCCGCCATGATCCCGGGCAGGGCGCACGCATGCCCCGACAGCAGGGGGACGAAGGCGTGCCCGGGCAGGCCGAAGGGGCGCAGCACGCGGTCGACCACCAGAGCGGCGCGGGCGAGGTAGCCCGAGTGCTCGAGCATCGCGATCAGGAAGAACAGGAGCACGATCTGGGGCAGGAAGATCACCGTCGCGCCGACCCCCGCCACCACGCCCTCGACCAAGAGGTCGCGGATCGCCCCCGCCGGAAGCGATGAGCCGAGCCAGCCCCCGAGGCTCGCGAAGATCGTGTCGATCCAGTCCATCGGGTAGGTCGCGAGCGCGAAGATCACCCAGAACAGCCCCGTCATCGCCAGGGCGAAGACCAGGAGCCCCGCGACCGGGTGCAGGCAGACCGCATCGAGGCGATCCGTCCACGAGACGCCGGTCGCTCTCTGCTTCGCAGCTATCACCGCCCCGGCGTACACCGCGTCGATCCACGCGTCGCGGGCGCCCTCGTCGGCGGGGATCTCGACGCCCGTCACCGCCGCGCCGTCGATCGCACCGAACAGGTCATCCCGCCCGGACTTCCTGCTCGCCACGATCACAGGACACCCGAGCCGGCGCGACAGGACGCCCGTGTCCACGCGGATGCCGCGACGGGCCGCGTCCTCGACCATCGTCAGCAGCACCGTCGCAGACCGGCCGGTCGCGAGGAGTTCAGCAGCGAGGGCCAGGTTCCGCCTCAGGTTCGTCGCGTC
>DAIQNV010000120.1:0-5673 GCA_036788215.1 Phycisphaerales bacterium
TCGCCCGGCAAAGACCCGCCGTCGGGTGCGCTGCTGGCAGGCATGGGCCCAGCGATGGATCATCGGGAGGAAGAGCAGACCGATGGTCAGCAGGCCCGATCAGGGTCCCCCACGCGACAGCAGTTCTCGCAGGAACGCCTCATCCTCGTCGAGTTCCGGATGGCGTGATGGGGAAACCACTGCACGGAACGCCCCGAGGCGGTCGATCGCCTCGGCGGCATAGGCCCGGGCGTCCTCCGGCCGGCCGATGTCAGACAGCGTTCCGGCGGCCTGGGTCAGGGCGCTGATTAACGATCCTTCGGCCATGATGTCGCCCGGCAGCAGGCGGGCGTGTGCCCGGGCCACATCGACCATCTCGGTCACCACCGCCGGGATTGCGTCGCGCTGGTCCAGTCTCAGCAGCGTCGTGGTTTCCCACGACAGCATCCCGATGAGGATCTGAACAAACATGGTCCGGTGCGGCTGCCCGAGGCTATACAGGCAATCCAGCGGGGCTGTGCCGCGACTCGGCTTGTGCCTTCGCTCAATCGTGGCTTCGTGGGTAACGCCGCGACGGCTCTGGCAGGCACCCGCCCCCTACGGGCGGTGGGCTGCGGAGCGCTGAGCGTCAGCGGGCGCGGAGTGTGAGGGTGGTTTCGAGACGATCTCCTTCGCGGATGACGACGACGTCGACGCGGTCGTCGGGCTCGTGCCGGGCGAGCAACTGGACCCACCCGCTGAGCGTCGTGACCTCTTCGCCGCCCCACTCGATGATGCGATCGCCGGCGGCGAGCCCGCCCTCGGAGGCGGAGGTGTTCGGCGAGACCTGGGTGAGCAGCACGCCGGTGCCGCCGGTGTCCTGGGGCTGGACGCCCACGATGACGCGAGAGCGGGGGACGGCGGTCTGTGCGGTGGGCGCGGCGTAGAGCAGGCGGTCCGGCTGGAGCGCCATCGCGGCGGCGATGTTCTCAAAGAAGTCGATGACCTGGACGGCGCCGACGCGGTTGATCTTCCACGCCTCATCGCGGTCGGTGTGGTAGTCGTTGTGGAGCGGGTTGATGATCCCGAAGAGCACGGGGACCTCGCCCTCGTAGTAGAACGGCGCGTGGTCGGAGCGCCGGCCGACGGTCTGGGAGACCGCGAAGTTGAGCGGAGAGGCGTCCATGAAGGGCTGCAGCCACTCCTCGAAGCCCTCGGCGGAGGTGGCGCCCTGCAGGGAGAGCCCGCCATCCACGACGCGGCCGATCATGTCCATGTTGAGCATGAGCACGTGATCCTCGATCGGCGCGATCGGGTTCGCGACATAGTGGTAGGCCCCGTTGAGGCCCGACTCCTCGGCGTCGAACCCCATGAAGAGGATCGAGCGGGCGTCGGTGCCCTCGGGCAGTTCGGCGTAGGTGCGCGAGAGCCGGTCGGCGAGGATGAGTACGCCGGCGGTGCCCGATGCGTTGTCGTCGGCGCCCTCGTGGATCTCGGCGAGCGTGCGGGGGAGGCCGAAGCCTCCGTTGCCGGTGTGGTCGAAGTGCCCACCGATCACGATGTACTCGTGCGCGAGGTCGCCCCGGCCCGGGAGGAGGGCGGCGATGTTCTCGGGGATAAGCGTTGTGCGGGCGATGTCGGCGTAGAGCCTGATCTCGCCCCCGAGCTCGATGATTTCGGGCCGGTCGTCGACGAGGCTCTGGAACGCGTCGAGCGACCTGCCCTGCGCATCGAGCGTGGAGACGAGACGGTCGCCCGCGTCGGCGGACATATGCAGGACGGGCACGTCGACGAGCGATCGCCCGCCTCCGCCCGAGGGCAGGAGCTGGGTGGCCCGCTCGTCATCCGAGCGGGTCGGGTTGATGATGATGACGGCTTCGGGGTTGCGCTCGGCGACCGCGCCGAGCTTGCGGTTGAAGCTCGCGGCGTCGGACCATTGCCCGCCGGTGAAGCGGCTGCGGCCCTGCGCGTCCATGGGCTCGAAGCGGAGCATGACCGCGATCTTGCCCGTGAGATCGAGGTCCGGGTCGGGGGCGTAGGCGTCGTACTCCGCGTTGCCGGTCGAGTAGCCCACGAAGACCGCCGGGCCCTGGACGGCACCGCCGGTGCCGAGCCCGGTGACATTGAAGTCCTGGCCCGGGACCAGGTCGCCGACGCTCGCGCCTTCGACACCGGAGGCGCTCATCGCCTGGGCGACCACCTCGGCGCGGCCCGGGAGCTCGAAGGGCTGGCGGAACGACCCGCCTCCGTCGGCGCCGGTGAACGGCGGCACGAGGCCGGCCTTCGAGAAGTAGAACTCGAGGTAGGCCTTGGCGTATTCGGACCCGGGCGTGCCCGGCGTGCGGCCCTGCATGAAGGGGTTCGCCAGCGTGGAGATGTGCATGTCGAACGCGCGGACGTCATCGGATACGCTCGCCAGCGCATCCGCGATGGGGGAGATCAGTTCGGCGGGCGTGAGCGCGGCGCGGGCGGAGGGGGCGGGGGTGCGTGATGCGGACGCGGCGTCATTCGCCGACGCGGACGACGCGAGGCCGGCGATCGCGAGGAGAGTGCAACCGAGGAGTGACTGGATCATGACGCGCCTCTCTTGTTTGCGGAGGTGGTTTCGTCGGGCGGACTGACGGTAGGCACGATGGGCCGATCGGCCATCGAGCACCAACCTGCTCGGCTTACAGGACTTACAGACAAGAAGATCGAGATCTGCGTGAACTGATGGGCGCAGGCGTCCGGGCGTTGCGGGTCGGGCGGGGGTACATTGGCGCGCATGAAGCCCACCGCACTCGCCCTCGCGCTGATCGCGCTGTTCGCCCCCGTCGTCTCGGGCCAGGTCGATGACCTGACGGTGCTCGTGCCCCACGAGACGCCTGACAAGACTCTGCCCCGGGGCGATGCGGCGCTGGGCGTCGCGGGGCCCCGCGGGCTCATCACCCGCGAGGTCTACCGGGAGCGGCGCCTCCGCCTGCTGCGGCACATGCGGGAGAACGGGTACACCGCGGCGGTCATTTTCAACGATGTGAGCGACTCGCCTTCCGGTGGGCCCGACCGGTCCGGGCTCGACTTCTACTACCTCACGGGCATCGAGCACGAGCCCGGTGCCGCGGTGCTGCTTGACCCGGAGGCCGACCAGTACACCGAGTCCCTCTACCTGCCGAGTCTCGACGCGGAGGACCACATCTGGCACGGCGAGCGTGCGGCCCTCGGTCGCGAGGTCGAGCTGAGCACGGGCTTCGCGCGGGTCCGGCGCATCGGCTCGCTTCCAGGGGCGCTCGCGTCGGCGATCCTGACGGGTGAATCGCAGAAGGCGGTGTTCCTCGGGCCTGTGGTGGGGTACACGAGCGCGGTCCCGAAGCAGCTCCAGGTGCTGCGTGACGCAACTTCCCGCATCCCGGGCGCCTCGGTCGGGCTCGACCGCGAGATCCTGCCCGCGATGCGCCAGGCCAAGGACGAGCTGGAGATCGAGCTGACGCGCCGCGCGATCGCCAACACCGCTGCGGGTCTGCGGGCGGGGATGGGGCGTGTGGAACCGGGCATGACCGAGTTCGAGCTGCGCACGATCATCGAGACCGCGTTCCGCGAGGCGGGGTCCCGTCGCCTCGCGTTCGGGAGCATCGTGGGGTCGGGCCCGAATTCCTGCGTGCTGCACTACCGGGGCGAGCACGACCACCGCGTGATGCGGTCGGGCGAACTCGTGCTGTGCGATGTCGGGGCGGAGGTGGAGAACTACGCGGCGGATGTCACCCGGACCTTCCCGGTCTCGGGCACCTTCACCCCGCGCCAGCGGGAGGTGTACGAGGTGGTGCTCCGCGCCGCCGACGAGGCGATCGCGGCGGTCCGCCCGGGGGTGACCTTCCGCGAACTCAACGACATCGCCCGGGGGGTGATCGAAGGGGCCGGCTACACCGACGACATGAAGCACGGGCTCGGGCATTTCCTCGGGCTGTATGTGCACGACGCGGGCAACCATCACCTGCCCCTGACGCCCGGGACGATCATCACGATCGAGCCCGGGATCTACCTGCCGGGCGAGGACATCGGGATTCGGATCGAGGACGATGTGCTCGTGACGGAGACGGGGTTCGAGGTGCTGTCGACGGGCATCCCCCGCACCGCGGATGAGATCGAGGCGTTCATGCGAAGGTGAGGGGCGGGGACCGGATGATCGGGGGGCGTCATGGCGTGGCCCGGCCGGTCAGGGCATGGCTCGCTCAGGGCATGGCGGGGACACGAAGGGAGCGGAGGACCTCGTCGTCGTCGGTATCGTGCTCGAGGTCCTGGCCCGCGCTGATGACATCGAGCATGGTCGCGGGGCCTTCCTTGCGGGATTCGTAGCGGACGAGGGTGCCGAACTCGTCCTTGGCCTCGGGCATCCACTCGATGCCCAGGTCCTCGGGGGAGGCGGGGAGCTTTCCGGTTTCAAGCTGGTACTGGACCGCGAGGGTGAGCATCTGGCGGTCGTCGGTTTCCTGCTTGAACTCCAGGGCGTTGTCGCGGGAGTCGCCGACGGCTTCGGCGTAGCTCTTGCCCCCCGGGGCGGCGGCGAAGTAGAGAGCGAGGACGATGAGCATGACGACGAGGATGGCGACGAGGCCGAGACCGGAGAAGGCGCGGGGGTGGGTGTGCTGCTGCATGCGGTTCCCTTCTAGCGGATCTACATCCCGTATCGGTATCGAGGCCCGAGATCACTAGGTCCCGCCTTTGGCCCCGGATTCGAGCGGTGTGTCCTCGCGAAGTGTCTTTGCCAAGCTCGGAATCGTCCGCTCGCTGAGCCCAGCCACTACAGCCAGCACCCCCGGTACATACTTTATGCTCGTCGCCTGCTGCAGGGGTGCCAAAATCAGTCCATCGCGAAACGCAGCAACGACCAAAGCCGCAGCAACAGCACCGACGGCGACGCGAGAGAATGCTTCTAGGACAAGGAGATGCAACGACGATACCGAGGACACCCTAATATCCTCAAGTCGTAGCGCGATACTTACAAAAGCACCAACAGATCCAAGGGTAGCAACGGCCACTAGTTCCAGAAGCGCCGAGGGCACCCATTGGGACAACCACGCGGTTTGGATGGAGACGACTAGGCCGGCTGCGAGAGTCAGCAGCACGACGGCAAGAGATGTCCCGAGATACCGAAACCGGAATATTTCTGCCGTTCGATCAACGTAGTACTGCCTTGCCGACGCTAGTGCCTTAACGGCATTTGACAAACTTCCGTCGTCTAGCATGATGCCGATCGCTGTTCCAGCTAGCGTGTGATACTGTACTTTTTGACTTCTTGAAAAATGTCCTGTACTCGCAGCCCAAAGAGGAGCGAGCTCGACCTCAAACTCAGCCATTCCATCCGGCCACGAACCACCGCGGTAATCTTTGACACGAATCTCATACTTCAGCTCGCACTTCTTGTCGAGCCAAACAAGGAACCCGTCTCCTTGGCAGATCGCTTTTGCTAGGTACTTTCCGTCGAGCTCGGGGTGCTGCCGCCCCTCCTCAAGGTCCTTGAGATTGCGTGCCTCCACCCGCCCGCCGTGCGACTTGCTTTCTGCCTCACCAGTCGCAGTGTCCGGTCCTCCTTGACTACCTTGATGAACACTCACCACTCCGGCCCACCCGTGTACCGCCCATAAATATCCGCCAACGCCTGTGTCATCTCCCCCAGCGTGCATCCCGCGTCCGCCCCGTCGATCAGGCTGGGCATCACATTCCGCTTGTCTCGCGCCGCGG
>DAIQNV010000121.1:0-5438 GCA_036788215.1 Phycisphaerales bacterium
GCTGATATCCGCGAAGGTGAACTGCCCGGTGGGGAGGGCGAGGTCGGCGGTGGGGTCGGACATGAGGAAGGCGGTCAGGAAGGCGGAGATGTCGGCGAAGGTGAGGTCGCCGAAGGGTTCGGCGAAGTCCGCGGCGTTGCAGGAGGTGGTGGTGAACGTCACGCTGTCGACGAAGACCGCTCCGCCGGCGTTGGGCGCGGGCTGCTCGAAGAGCAGGGTGACGCGGGCCTCCTGAGCGCCCGTGGGCGCGATGCCGGTGAGCTCGGTGTAGGACCAGGTGTCCTGGGGTGAGCCCGCGTCGGCGAGGAGGGCGGTCGTCTCGCCCAGGAAGTCGGGCGAGGCGTAGGGGGCGCCGGGCCGGCTGTAGAACTCGACCTTCAGCAGCGCGGTATTGGCGGTGCCCTGGATGGAGTCCTCCGAGCGGATCAGGGCGTGGGCGCCGGCGATGAAGCGCTGGCCGCCCCGGATGGCGATGTTCTGCGAGGCGCCGGAGAAGTTGGTCTGCCCGTTGAACTGCCCGTACATCTTGAGGGAGCGGGCGCCGTCGCGGGGCGTGCCCCAGTCGGAGGTGATGTTGTCGATGGTGTTGCCGAAGCGCGTCCAGTCGACCATCGCGCCGTCCCCTTCCTCGAAGCCCGCGTCGCGGATGAGCGAGACGGGGGGCGGGGGCGTCTCTTGGCGCTGCCAGACGCGGACGTAGTCGACCGCGAACTCGGAGGGGAAGGGCGTGGTCCAGTCGGGGTAGCCCGAGTAGTTCCCGCCCACCGCGAGGTTGAGGATGATGCTCTTGGGCGTCTGGGGGAGGCCCACCGCGGGCTCGAAGACCGTGTAGTGCTGGACACCATCGACATAGAAGCGGACGGTGCCGGGCTCCCACTCCGCGGCGTAGGTGTGGTAGCCGGCCTGGAAGTTCGCGCCGCTCTCGTAGGCCTGCGAGACGTACTGGTGGGAGGCGACGTCCCACCCCCAGTGCACGGCGCTGCTGATGCGCCAGGGCAGATCGCCCCGCGCCTCCATGATGTCGATCTCCCCGCCGGCGGGCCAGGGCGCGGAGCGGGGGAGGAGCCAGATGGCGGGCCAGAAGCCCTGGCCATTGGGCACCCGGGCCCGGACCTCGAAGCGCCCGTGGGTCCACTCCTGCCAGGTGCGCACGAGCCCGGAGTTGAACTCGCGCCCGAAGCTCCAGAAGGGGTCGCGGTCCGCCCGGAGGCGCAGGGCGCCCTCGCGGACGGAGACCTGGCCCGGGTGGTAGTACTGCGATTCGTTGTTGTTGTCTCCGGGCCAGTTGGCGACCTGCCAGACGCTCTGGTTGATCGAGCCGCCATCGAAGTTGTCCTGGAAGACGGGGTAGCCCCAGCCCGGCGCGATGACGGGGCCGGCCTGGAGCGTCGCGTTGGTGCTGGCAAGGGCGAGCAGAGCGGCGACGGTCGCGGTTGCCTGATTCAGATGAAGGGCGATGGCACACCTCCGGGGCTGATGATGAGGTCCGTGGTCAGTTGACGAGTGCGATATTCGCGGCGGGACGACGGATGGTTCGCCCGGAATTCTGCGGGTTCAATCTCGGGGTGCGGGGGTGCTGAGCGTCGCGGCCCCGGGGCGTTGCGGGTCGGAAACCAGGGGAGCGGGGTCGCGCCCGGCCTGCTCGTGTTCGATCGCCTGGAGCTTGGCCATGATCTCGGTCATCTGGGCGTGGTACGCGTCGAGTTCGGCGCGCATCCGGGCGTTATCGGCCTCGATCGACGCGAGACGCGAAGCCTCGATCTCCGGCGCGGTCATGGGGCCTCGCGCGGGCGAGGCACCGTCGTTCGCCGGTCCGTGCGGGCGTGCCCCGATGACCGTCGGCGAGACGGTGCCGTAGGCGGTCGGAAAGTAGAGCAGCGAGAGCTGCGTGTCGTTGAGGCGGACCGAGGAGATCCCCGACGAGGCATCGGCGGTGCGGGAGGCCACGAGGTTGAACGTGCTGGCCCCGGCCGGGACGGGGACGATGCTGTGGACGGTGGCGATGTGCCGGTGCGTGCCCGACGCGGTGGGACCGGGGATGCGGATCGAGAATCTGCCGTTCGCCGGCAGGGTGGTGCCGGTGTTGGTGACGCCCAGGACGATCTCCGAATCGAGCGCGACGGTGCTCTTGAAGTACTGGACCTCGGTTGTCGCGAGGGCCATCACGAACCCGGGTGCGGGCGCGTTGATGGTGGCCGAGAGCATGTTCAGAGGGACCCCGCCGAAGGCGATGCTGGCGGAGGACATGTCCTCATTGACCACGCCCGGCTCGTCGCCGATTTCGGCGGAGAAGATCGCGTTGTTGGGCAGGATGACGCGGTTGTTCTCGATAAGCGACGAGGTATCGACGATGATCGACCCCTGCGAGCCGATGATCGACACCCGCGTGCTCTCGGAGCCCGCGATGTTCCCGTCGACGACGAGCCCCGAAGCGCCCGATGCGTTCCGCCCGACGCGGAGAAACCCGCCCCCGCCGGCGCTGGAATCCTGATCCATGTAGAGCGTCAGTCCGCCCGCGGCGGAGTAGCCGTCGATCCGCCCGCCGTTGGGCAGGGCCCGCAGGTCGAGCTGGGCTACGCCGGCCGCGTCGTTGACGAGGATCTGGCCGCCGAAAGGCGTGCCCCCGCCCCGCAGGTCGATGCCCGGGACCGTGCCCGACCCGCGGACGTTGAGCCACATCTGACCGCCGACGCCCTCGTCGCTGGCGCTGGCGAGTTCGATGAAGCCATCGCCCGTCCCGCCGAAGGTGCCGAAGAGATCGCCGTCGGCGTAGAGGCGCACGACGGGCGAGCCGTCGCGGTTGAACAGTTCGAGCATGCCCGTTTCGGTGCTCCCGAACGAGGGCTGCCCGATGGCGGCGACGGTAAACCCGGATCGCCCCTTGGCCCGGAAGAGCCCGCCCTGATCGGGGTTGATCACATCGAAGGTCGAGCCACCGAGCGAGTTCTGCCCGAAGATCTGGAAGGTTTCATCGTTGCTGCGCATCTCCACCCGTCGCAGGCCGTTGATCAACCTCAGGGTGTTGGTCGCTGTCACATTGAGCTCGCTGTCCACGCTCAGCCCGCGCGTAGCGGCGGAGTAGGGCGTCGATTCCAGCCTCATCCGCGGCGTCAGCGTCGTGAACCCCGAGCCCGTGTCGACCTCGAACTCCAGCCAGCGGTTCGAGTTGCCCAGGGCCTCGGGCGAGCAGCCCTCGACGCGCACACTGAACAGGCCCTGGACCACGGTCACCCCGTTGATCGTGTCGAAACACCGTTGGGTGCCGCCCGTCGGGGCGTCGAAGAGGCGCACGCGGATGCTGGCCTGGCCCGAGTAGGCCGAGCCGGCATCGGTGAGGCGCCCCTGCACGGTGAAGTCGGTCGAGATCGGCGCGCTGGCGGAGAGCGGCGCCGGGGTATCCCCTTCGCCCCCCGCGGTGATCATCACCGAAGCGGCGCTCGTCGCGCAGAGGGACGACAGGGACAGCGCCGCGGCGACCGTCGAGGCTGCGTGATGGTTTCGGCGTCTGATAACGCACCTCCTCGGTCCCCGAGCCCCCGGGCCGGTACCGTACCAGAGCCCGCGCCCCCCGGGTAGGCAAATCGGCCCGTTCCCGCGCCGATTGTGCCTGTTTCACCGGTCGCAGGGGCCTGAAGGGGGCCCGGGGGCGTCAGCGATCGTGCGCGAGGAAGTCGGCGCCGCCCAGGCGCTCCGCGGCAGCCCGGGCCTCGTCCGGCGTCGCGAGCCTCGCGATCGTGGCGAGGGCGTCGGCGATCCAGGCGTGGCGCGCCGTGACGGTGACCGCGTCGCCCGGCGAGAGAGGCAATGCGGAGGCGGGGTCGACGATGTGCGAGAGGGGCGCCCCGGCGGTGACGGTCAGCGAACGGTGCGCATCGCCCGAGGTGGCGATGCCCGCGTTGGCCGCGACGAGGGTCCGCGTGCGCCCCTCGTCGTCGGTCGCGCGGATCGTCCAGGCCCGGGCGCCGGGCGGGGGATCCCCGAGCGCGAGATCGCCCCCGATCTCGACGAACGCGGAGGGATGGCCCGCGTCGCGCAGCACGCTGAGGGCGGCATCGGCGCCGAGACCCTTGCCGATGCCCCCGAAATCGAGCCTCATTCCGCGGAGCGCGAAGCGGAGGCGGTGGAGCGCGGGATCGATCTCGAGGTGCTGCATGCCGACGAGCGCCCTCGCCCGGGCCTGGTCCGCGTCCGAGGGGGGCTCGCCGGTGCGCCGGGCCTCGCGCCAGAGCGCGGTGACCGGGCCGACGGTGATGTCGAAGACGCCCCCCGACGCCTCCCACGCGTCGCGGGACTTGGCGATCGCATCGATCAGCAGCGGGCTGGCGTCGTGCCAGGCGCCGGGCTCACGCAGCAGCACGCGCATCGCCTCGCTGTCGTCGCGGTAGTCGGAGAGGGCCCGCTCCAAGTCGTCGATCACGCCGAACGCACGCCGCACCGAAGCCACGGGCTCCTCCTCCGCGTACACGACGATCCGCACGCGGCTTCCCATCGCGAGCCTTGCGTATTCGAAGCGTTCGGCGGTAGTCTGTGGAGCCCGGTCTGGGGATGTCGTCCGGGCACAACCGAAGGCGAAGAGGAGCGTGATCGCGGTGCCGAGGACGATGGCCATGTGGCGTGCACTGTGGGCGGTGGGCATCGTCGTGACGGTAGCGGCCTGCGTGCAGGCGGGTGCCGGCGCAGCAGATGATGGCGTGCGCACGATCCGCATCCCCGGAACCGTTGTGGAGTTCGACCTGGTGCGCGTGGGGCGCACAGATGGGCCTGATCTGTGGGTGGCGCGCCATGAGGTGACCTGGGACCTGTACGACATCTACCTTTACGCGCTCGACGTCCCCGAGGGCGAGACAGACGCGGTGACGCGCCCGAGCAAGCCCTATGTGCCGCCGGACCGCGGGATGGGGCACACGGGCTTCCCCGCGATGGGCATGACGAGGCGGGCGGCGGAGGGGTTCTGCGACTGGCTGTCGCAGAAGATCGGCCTGGCGGTGCGTCTGCCGACGGAGGCCGAGTTCCGCGCGTACGCAACGCTGGAGCCCGACGCCGACACCGCGCAGCACGCCTGGACCCTGGAGAACGCGCAGGGCGGCACGAAGCCGGTGGGCTCGCGCGAGGCGAACGCCTTCGGGCTGCACGACACGCTGGGGAATGTCGCGGAGTGGGTCTCGGGCGAGGGCAGGCCCCGCGCGATGGGCGGGAGCTATCTCGACGAGGCGTCCGCGTGCACGCCCTCGTCGGTGCAGGAGCAGGCACGGAGCTGGAACCGGTCGGACCCGCAGATCCCCAAGAGCCAGTGGTGGCTCGCGGACTGCTCGTGGGTCGGCTTCCGGTTCGTCGCCGAAATGGACGACGACGGCGCGGAGGAACATGGCGATGATGAATGACCGGAAGAACGCCCTGGCGAGCGACTGGACGCGACGCGACTTCGTCAAGACGGCGGC
>DAIQNV010000122.1:0-2136 GCA_036788215.1 Phycisphaerales bacterium
CGCCTCTGCCGCTCCAAGCCTCCTCGCGCAACGAGACGAAGTAGAAAGAAGAAACCCGCTTCGCTCCCGCAGCCCCTCTCCTGTCGCTCCGCGACATCCTCTCCCCAGAGGGGCGAGGAAGCCTGGTGCCACGAACACAGCCATCACCCCCCCGTCGTCAGATCCACAAACTTCCGCCTGCGGATGTGCGCCGCCCCGAGCTGCCCGCACGCCCCCATCATCGCCCGGCCCTTCGTCCGCCGCCGCTTCACGAAGATCCCGTCCTCCGTCAGCCAGCGCATGAAGTCCTCGACCGCCTCCTCCGTCGGAGCGGGCCACGGGGAGTCACGCCTGGGGTTGTAGGGGATCAGGTTCACCAGGCCCCGGGGCGAGCGCACGCCCGGGATGCCCTTGAAGGGCTCGAGGTAGTCAGAAAGCTGCCGCGCGTGCTCCCGCCGGTCGTTCACGCCCGGAATCAGCACGTACTCAAAGCAAATCTTGCGGCTGCCCGAGCGTTCGAGTCCCAGGAGCGCCTCCCGCAGCGCCGCCATGGGCATCGCCCGGTTCACCGGCATGATCTCGTCGCGCACCTCGTCGCTCGGCGCGTTGATGGAGATCGCCAGCCCCAGCCTCCGCCACCCCTCGCGCTTGACGACCTCGTCCAGCTTCCGCAGCCCGTCGATCCGCCCCACGGTGGAGACGGTGATCCGCGACATCGCGACCCCGCCCCCGTTGTGATCCGCCAGCACGCCGATCGCCCGGATCACCTCGTCGATGTTGTCCATGGGCTCGCCCATGCCCATGAACACGATGTTGTCGATATTCGCCCCGAGCACGTGCGTCGCCGCCCACCACTGGCCGACGATCTCCTCCGCCCGAAGCGACCGGATCAGCCCCATCTGCGCCGTCTCGCAGAAGTGGCAGTTCATCGCGCACCCCACCTGGCTCGAGACGCACAAGGTGTGCGTCCGCGTCCCCGTCCGCCCGAGCATCGGGATCACGACGCTCTCGATGTCGAGGTGCTGGACCCGTTCGTCCTTCGCCAGAACGCCGAGCGGGTGCGCATCCGCCGCCCGGGGCGTCGCCCGCGTCGGCGCCGCCCAGTCCGGCCCGGGCATCCCGTCGAGGCGCTGCACGAACTTGGTGGTGATGCCCTCGGGCACTTCCTCGTCGAGCCGGTCCACGATGGGCGCGATCCGAGCCCGGGCGATGACCCGCCCCCGGTCCGCCGTGGCCTCCGTCTTCCCCTCGCGGAACACCTGCTGGTACGCCCGCCGAGCCTGCCCCGCCCCCGCCCCGAGGCGCTCGTGCGCAGCACGCGTGAACTCCGCCAGGGTCATGCCCAGGGGGTCGATGGGGGGGGATGAGATCGGGGCCTCCGTGGTCACGGGGCGATGGTAGGGGGGGAGAGCAAAGGGCCACATCGCGAAGGGCCAAAGGGTCCAATAGCCAAAGGGCCAAAGGCCGGCACGAGGCCGAGCCCCGAGCGGGAGATCGCGCTGGTGCTCTGCTCCTTCTCCCCCTTTGGGGAGAAGTCCGCCCGCAGGGCGGGATGAGGGGCTACCTCAAGCGCAGCGCCCCCGTCCCTCCAAGCCTCCTCGCGCACCGAGGCTGAGTAGAAGGCAGAAGGCCGCTCCGCTCCCGTAGCCCCTCTCCTGTCGCTGCGCGACATCCTCTCCCCAAAGGGGAGAGGAAGCAGGAATCAGGGCCCGTCCGTCTCCACCGCGACCAACGCCGGCCCAAGCGTCGGCCCGGCCGCCGGCTCGGCGTCCTCCCCCACCCCCGCGAACCGGAACCCGGAGAAGTCCGCCTCGGGCACCGTCTCGAGCGTCCCCGCGAGCGCCGCCGACAGATGGTCCGGCGCCGCGGTCACCACCGCCCAGCACGCCCCACCCGCAAAGGTCAGCATGGGCGTCGCCGCGACGACCCGGACCACCACCCGCCGGTACCGCGGCGATGCCTGCGCGAGGATCGGGACGAGCCCGACGATGAGGGCCGCAAGACCGGCGAGCGAAAGAACGACGGCAAAATCGGGCGCGGGCATAGCGCCTCCTGGCAGAGTTGAGGGCCGCGGGAGGGAAGTGGATCACCCGGGGCCACCAGCCGGCCCGGGGTCCCGCGTCGGCCTGTATCGGACGCTCAGGCGGGCGGGTTGAG
>DAIQNV010000122.1:2236-5343 GCA_036788215.1 Phycisphaerales bacterium
GCGTTCTCGCCCACGATCCGCAGGAGTTCCACCAGCGCCGCGTTCCCCTTGCCGATCTGCTCAGCGATCAGCCGGTACGCGTCCGCCTGGGCCTGCGCCTCGATCGTGATCGCCTGCGCCTCCGCCTCCGCCTCGATGATCCGCTTCTGCTGCGCCTGCTCCGCGATCTGCACCTCGTAGCTGGCGGTCGCGAGGCGCTTCTCTTCCTCCGCCTCCTGCTCGGTGCGGGTCAGCTCCTTGCGCTGCTCCGCCGCCTTCTGCTGCTCCTGGAAGGTGATCTGCTCCTGCTTCGCGATCTCCCGATCACGCTGCGTCTTCAGGAGGTCCCCCAGGCTCGTCTCGTCGCCCACATCCCCGATGCGCACCGCCGAGATCTCGACCCCCACGTCCGCCATCTCCCGCCGGATCATCTCCAAGGACTGGCTCTCCTGCATCGACCGCTGGTTCACATAGTCGAGCGCCTTCACGCCCTCCGCGTTGTTGCGGAAGACCGCCCGCACCGTCGAGTTCAGCCGGTCCAGCAGGGGAACTCCATCCGAGCCCAGTTCCGCCACCACGATCGGCGCGTTCCTCGGGTCGATCTTGTATTCGATGCGCACATCGACCGGGAAGGTGAACCCGTCCGAGGTCCGCACCGTGATCGCCCGCTGCTCAAAGTCCGCCTGCTCGCTCGTCCGCCGGTTGTCCGCCTGGGCCGCGGTGAAGCGGATGATCGTCGTCTTCGTCGAGACCGAGGTGATCTGGTACGCCCGCGTGTTGACGGGGTACTTGCCGGGTGGCAGGGGGTCCGCCCGCACGCCCTTCTCGCCCGGACGCGCCAGGAGCACCGGCTGGTCACCCTCCAGCACCGTCCGCTCCAGCGTGGGCTCGGTGCCGAAGTTGCTCTTCAGGACCGCCACCGTCGCCGACTCCACATCCGTCGCATTCACCATCTCGACATTGAAGAGCGCCGTGTTCACGCGGTACTTGCCGGGCGTCAGCACGTTGCTCTGAGGCCCCTTGCGCCCCTCCCCCTCGCCCAGGAAGTGGTTCGCGTCCTCCAGCATCTTCTTAAAGGAGTCCTTGTCCACCTCCGGGGCAAAGAGCTGCCCCGCGTCCAGGGGCAGCCCGTCCCGCGCCTCCACCAGCCCCACCTTGTCCGCCGGCACCTCGATCAGCGCCACCGTCGACACCTCGTAAATCACCGGCCAGTACCCAAAGTGCCACCCGGGGGGCAGGATGTCCGCCTGAACCCCCATCTGGCCATCGGTGGCGATGATCCGCCCCCCGGGCAGGCGCGGGCCCAGCGCGTTCTTGGTCACGATCCCCACCCGGTCCGCCGCCACGTACACCAGCGACGAGAACGGGACGAACGCCACGATCACCACAACGCCCGCGATGATCCCGGGCACCCGGAACGCCGGCGGAGCCCGGAACGATGCGATGATCAGCGTGAGGCCCAGGAAGATCCCGAGTAGAAGCACAGCCATGGTCATGGTGATCCCCCCTTACAGGTCATGCGGACAGTTCCCTCACGAAGTGTAGGGAGCGCGGGCTCGGGGATTTCAGGTGGCGCTACGATCACCGCCGTCGTTCGGGACGGCCGGGTCCGGAAGTGTGCTGACGGGAGTGGCGCGATGGTGGAATGGATCAAGATCAGGGAAGCGCTCGCGGGCCAGGCGGGCCGCGAGGTCACGGTCAAGGGCTGGGTCCGCACCCGCCGGGACTCCAAGGCGGGGGGCGGCCTCAGCTTCGTCCAGGTCCACGATGGCACCTGCCACGACGCCATCCAGTGCGTCTGCAAGGGGGACCTGCCCAACTACGAGGCCGAGGTCGCCCACCTGACCACGGGCTGCGCCGTCGAGGTCACCGGCACCCTCGCCGAGAGCCAGGGCAAGGGCCAGTCCGTCGAGGTGCAGGCGACCGAGCTGAAGGTCATCGGCTGGGTCGAGGACCCCGATACCTACCCGGTCCCCATGAAGCGGCACACCATGGAGTACCTCCGCGAGCAGGCCCACCTCCGCGTTCGCACCAACACCATCGGCGCCGTCGCCCGCGTCCGCCACACCCTCGCCGCCGCCATCCACCGCTTCTTCGACGAGCGCGACTTCTTCTACGTCCACACCCCCATCATCACCGGCAGCGACTGCGAGGGCGCGGGGGAGATGTTCCGTGTCACGACGCTGGACATGATGAATGTGCCGATGCGGAGCCACGAAGCCACGGAGCCACGGAGCCACGAAGGCCCTCCGAACCAAGGCCCCTCCGTGGCTTCGTCGCTTCGTGGCTCCGTGGCTTGGGAAAACGACTTCTTCGGCAAAGAAGCCAACCTCACCGTCTCCGGCCAGCTCAATGTCGAGACCTACTGCTGCGCCCTCAGCCGCGTCTACACCTTCGGCCCCACCTTCCGCGCCGAGAACTCCAACACCAGCCGCCACCTCGCCGAGTTCTGGATGATCGAGCCCGAGATCGCCTTCGCCGACCTGCGCGACGATGCCCAGCTCGCCGAGGACCTCCTCAAGTTCGTCTTCAAGGACCTGCTCGCCCGCCGCCCGGACGACATGGCCTTCTTCGACGAGCGCATCCAGCCCGGCCTCATCGACCGCCTCAAGGGCATCATCGACGCCCCCTTCCGCATCCTCCCCTACACCGAGGCCATCGACATCCTGAAGAACGCCAAGAAGAAGTTCGAGTACCCCGTCGAGTGGGGCCTCGACATGCAGAGCGAGCACGAGCGCTACCTCACCGAGGAACACTTCCAGCAGCCCGTCGTCGTCATCAACTACCCCAAGAAGATCAAGGCCTTCTACATGCGCCTCAACGACCCCGGCACCGACAACGCCCCGGGCGACACCGTCGCCGCCATGGACATCCTCGTCCCCGGCATCGGCGAGATCGTCGGGGGCTCCCAGCGCGAGGAACGCCTCCACATCCTCGACCAGCGACTCGACGAAATGGGCCTGAACAAAGACGACTACTGGTGGTACCGCGATCTCCGCCGCTACGGCACCGTCCCCCACGCCGGCTTCGGCCTGGGCTTCGAGCGGCTCATCCAGTTCTGCACCGGCGTGCAGAACATCCGCGATGTGATACCTTTTCCGAGAGCGCCCAAGCAGGCGGAGTTCTGA
>DAIQNV010000123.1:0-5226 GCA_036788215.1 Phycisphaerales bacterium
GCGCCACCCCAGATCTCGCCCAAGCCCCCCGCCCCCTCCCCCCCTCCTCCCCCATACACTTTCCCCCATGCCCCCCGTCGCCTCACCCCGGCCCCCCATCCGCCGGCTCCCGCCGCTCCTGGTCAACCAGATCGCGGCCGGCGAGGTCATCGAGCGCCCCGCCTCCGTCGTCAAGGAGCTCGTCGAGAACGCCCTCGACGCCGGCGCGACCCGAATCACGGTGGACCTCGAAAGTGGCGGGCTCGACCTCGTCCGCGTCCGCGACGATGGCTCGGGGATTCCCAAGGACCAACTCCCCCTCGCCCTGGCCCCCCACGCCACCAGCAAGGTCACCGAAGCCGCCGACCTCGACCGCATCGCGACGCTGGGCTTCCGGGGCGAGGCCATCGCCTCGATCGCGTCGGTCGCCAGGCTCCGCATCCGCTCCCGCACCGCCGACGCCGACGCCGCTTGGGAAATCACCTGCGAGGGGGGCGACGAGACCGACCCCCGCCCCGCCGCCCACCCCGTGGGCACCACCGTCGAGGTCCGGACCCTCTTCTTCAACACCCCCGCCCGGCGCAAGTTCGTCCGCACCCCCGCCACCGAGAAGGCCCGCTGCCTCGACTGGCTCCGCGACCTCGCCCTCGCCCACCCCGCGGTCGGGTTCACCTTCACCCACGACCGGCACACCAGCCTCGACCTGCCCGCCGACCAGACCCCCCGCGACCGCGCCCTCGCCATCCTGGGCAGGGAGCTCGCCCCCGAGCTGCTCGAGGTCTCGGTCGACCGCTTCGACGACGCCCGGGGCGTCCTCATCTGGGGCCTCGTGGGCCGCCCCGCGATCGCCCGCCCGACCAACAAGGCCCAGCACGTCTTCCTCAACGGGCGGGCCATCCGCGACAAGACGATCCAGCACGCCCTGCGCGAGGCCTACCGGGGCCTCATCGAGCCGGGCCGCCACCCCACCGCGATGCTGATGATCGAGATGGCCCCGGACGCGGTCGATGTCAACGTTCACCCCGCCAAGCTGGAGGTGCGCTTCCGCGACCAGTCCATGATCCACGGCGCCGTGACGCGGGGCGTCCGCGACGCCCTGCAGCAGGCCGACCTGACGCGACCCGTCGCGACGACCAGGCTGGGCGCGTTCGGCCTGAGCCCCGACCAGGGCACCACGTCCGAAAGGCTGCCCTACGGGCCCCGCGACGCCCGCGACGCCCGGGGGGACCAGGGCGAACGCTTCGGCGCGAGCGGGCGGATGAGCGCCGAGGCCTTCGCCGACCAGGTCCGCGCCCTGCGCGAGGACGCGGAGCGGGCGGTCCGACCCGTCGTCACCGCAGAAGAACTCGACGCCCGGACGGTGCGCGACGAGGGCTCGTTCATCGGGCGCAACGCCACGGGCGAGCCCCCGCGTGCCCACGCTTCTCAGCCGGACGCGCCGAGCGATCGACCCGAGCGCGGCTTGGACACCCCCCGCTTCATGCAGCTGCACGACAGCTACCTCCTCGTCGAGGACGAGGCGGGGCTGCTCATCATCGACCAGCACGCGCTGCACGAGCGCGTCATGTTCGAGACGCTCCGGCGCAGGCTCGGGCTCACCGAGGGCGATGCCCGGAGCCTCGAGTCGCAGCGCTTCCTGACGCCCGCGACGGCCGACGTCGAGCCGGCGGCGCTCGGGGCCCTCGACGACCTCGCGGGCCTGCTCGGGCGTCTCGGCATCGAGGCCGCGGCTTTGGGCCCAAGATCGGTGGGCGTGCACGCCTTCCCGACGCTGCTCATCGAGCGCAAGGTCGAGCCCGCGGGGTTCGTCGCCGAACTCCTGTCGCGCGCGGTGAGCGATCCCCTCCCGCCGACCGAGGAGGCAGCGCTGCACGAGGTCTTGGACATGATGGCGTGCAAAGCCGCGGTGAAGGCGGGGGACCGGCTGAGCGACCCGGAGATCGCGGCCCTGCTCCGCGAGCGCCACCTCGTCGAGCGGGCGTCGGCCTGCCCGCACGGACGCCCGACCTCGGTCCGGGTGGGCCTCGCCCAGCTCGAGCGCCTGTTCGAGCGCCGGTGACCGGGCGGGCGTGGGTGGGGGGGCGCGGGCGGGCAGGGAAAGTTGGGGCGACCGGAATAGGCGCCGAGTCATCGATATTCTTGAATGGTCGTTGAACGAACGGATGGTCAGGGTGTCTTTGCGGAGGGCGGGCGATGGATGTCTTCGGAGCGATCTACGGGCGGCGGTCGGTCAAGCACTTCGATCCCGATCACCGCATGACGGAGGACGAGATCACCAAGCTGCTCGAGGCGACGATCCAGGCGCCCACCAGCTTCAACATCCAGCACTGGCGGTTCGTGGTCGTCGACGATCCCGCGCTGCGCCGCAGGATCCGCGAGCTGGGCAACGACCAGGCCCAGATCACCGACGCCTCGCTGCTCGTCATCATGACCGCGGACACCAGGGCCTGGGCCAAGGACCCGGCCCGCTACTGGCGGAACGCGCCGAAGGACGTCGCGGACCTCCTCGTCGGGTGGATGGGCCCCTTCCACGAGGGACGGGAAGAGCTCCAGCGCGACGAGGCGATGCGCTCGATCGGCATGGCGATGCAGACCCTCATGCTCGCGGCCCAGGGCCTGGGCTACGACTCGTGCCCGATGATCGGCTACGACTTCGACGCGGTCGCGCAGGAGATCGGGCTCCCGGCGGACCACGTCATCGGGCCGATCGTCGTGGTCGGGAAGAAGACGAAGGATTCGTGGCCCAAGCCCGGGCAGCTGGGCCTCGACGAGGTCGTCGTCCGCAACCGGTTCTGAGCGTGGGGCGGGCCCCGGCCCGGGCGGGGCGGGAGGGGTACCGTGTGGGCATGACCGACAGCATCTTCAGCAAGATCATCCGCCACGAGGTCCCCGCCCAGAGGATCTACGAGGACGACCACGTCATCGCGATCATGGACATCAACCCCTTGAGCGAGGGGCACGTCCTGGTCATCCCCAAGGAACCGGCGGAGACGATGGCCGACCTCAGCGACGAGTTCGCCGCGGCCCTGGGCAAGGTGCTGCCCCGCATCACCCGGGCGGTGCAGAAGGTCACCGGCGCCCCGGCGGTGAACATCCTGCAGAACAACGGCTCCGAAGCGGGCCAGGTCGTGATGCACGTGCATGTCCACGTGATCCCGCGGTTCCCTGATCGGGAGTCGGGCGGGCTCCGCGTGGAGTGGCGGGCGACGGAGGGGGACGCGGAGCACCTGGCGGAGCTGGGGCGGAAGCTGGCCCGCCTGCTGTAGGGACTCGGGGGTCCGGAAGTCGCGCCTGTGCGCGCCAGGATCGGCGCCGCGCCACCCTCCCGAAAGCGGTCTCGCGGGGGGATCCGGGATATCCTGCGGGCATGAGCCGCAACTGCATTTTCAGAATCGTTTCTGTGGTGTCGCTGGTCCTGCTGGCGCGGGGCGCGGTGTCGCAGATGGTGCGTCCGGAGAGCTACCCGACCGGGTTCGTCCTGATCGTGGAGGACCCGAGCCAGGGGGCGAGCGCGAGCAAGCCCATTCACCTCGCTTCGGGGGCGAACAGCTGGGACCCGGGGGACCCTGAGTACCGCCTGTCGCCCCGCTCGGACAAGCGGTGGCAGATGGTCTTCGAGCCCAACCAGCTCGGGGAGAATGTCGAGTTCAAGTTCACGCTCGGGGGGTGGGAGTCGGTCGAACTCGACTCCGAGGGCCAGCAGATCCCCAACCGCCAGCTCCCCGCGATCGATGCGTCGAAGCTCGGGCCGGGCGAGCAGCCGGTCGTGGAGCTCGTCGTCCCGCAGTGGAACGACGGGAGCCAGGAGTACGTGATCGCCTTCGAGTACCGCCCGCTCGATGTCACCGGGACCGTTAAGCGCCTCGAGGTCGCGGGGGGCGCGGGGCTCGCGGCTGGGTCGATGCGGGACCTCCTGGTCTGGCTGCCCCCGGGGTACGACAGCGCCGCCAACGCGGAACGCACCTACCCCGTCCTCTACATGATGGACGGGCAGAACCTCTTCCAGGACCACGCGTTCATCCCGGGGGAGTGGCACGCGGACGAGACGGCGCAGGCGCTGATCCAGGCGCAGCTCGCGGAGCCCTTCATCATCGTGGGCGTGCCCCATGATGGGAACGACCACCGGCTCAGCGAGTACCTGCCCCCGAACCCCAGCCTGCCCGCCTCCTTCGGCGACGCGGCGCAGAACGCGTCGGGCGACGACCAGGTCCGCTGGCTCACCTCGCAGGTGATGCCCCGCGTGGAGCGGGCCTTCCGCGTGAAGACCGACCGGCTCTCGACGGGCGTGGGCGGGGCGAGCGCGGGGGGGACTTTCGCGATCTACGCGTCGATGATCGCGCCCGAGCGGTTCGGGCTGGTGCTGGCGGAGAGCCCGTACCTGTCCGCGATCCGCGATGAGGCGTGGTCGACCTGGGCGCAGACGGTCAAGGGCGAACGCCGCGTGTATCTCGGGATGGGCGGGCGCGAGCAGATCGACGGGTCGGAGTTCTTCGATGCTTCGACGATGGAGCATGTGCAGGCGATCCAGAAGGCGGCGCAGTTCTTCATGCACGAACTCGGCAGCGATGTCGCCCTCTCGATCGTCGCCCGCCACGAGCACAACGAGCACGCGTGGGCAGAACGCTTCCCGAGCGCGGTGATGCACCTCTTCGGCGTGCCGACGGGGGGCGTGGCGATCGATGATGCGGACACCGCTCGCGGGGACGCGGCGCGGGCGACGCCCCGGAACGCGCCTCCGAAGATGGAGGACCCGCAGCGCCTCGAGCAGGGCTTCACGCTGGTGATGGAGGATGCGTCGGGCGCGGTGGGCGACGGGCCGGTCTACTTCGCGGGGAACCTCAACAACTGGAACGCGGAGGACGAGGACCGCACGCTGACCCGGCGCGAGGATGGCACCTGGGCGATCGACATCGAGCCCGGGAACTTCAGCCAGCGGATCGAGTTCAAGTTCACGCTCGGGGGATGGGGACGCGTGGAGGTGAACCCCGACGGGAGCGAGACGGAGAACCGCACCCTGCCCATGGTCGACGTGTCGAGGCTCGAAGCGGGCGAGAAGCCCGTCCTCCGCATGGTCGTGCCCCGCTTCCGCTCGCCGGAGGACGCGGCGGCGATCGAGCGGGACTTTGACCCGACGGCGGAGTGGACGGGGGACATCCGGCGCCTCGCGGTCGCGGGCGGGGGCGGGCGGGCGCGGGAGATGGAGCGGGAGCTGCTGGTCTGGCTGCCACCGGGGTATGAAGAGAGCGG
>DAIQNV010000124.1:0-2170 GCA_036788215.1 Phycisphaerales bacterium
CAGGAGCTGATGGCGACGATCGAGCAGACGGACCAGGAGGCGCTGGTGAGCAGCGTGTTCCTGCCCCGGTGCAGCGAGTTCATCGTGGAGTGGAGCTACGGGATCGTGGACCGGCGGGAGACGGCGGGCGGGCGGGACAACCCGAACTTCGGGCAGGTCATCTGGCACGGGCTCCGCCGGTGGAACGATCTGGACCTGAACGGGCAATACAACCGGGGCACGGATGTGCTGGTGGCGGACCTCTTCGGGCCGGCGTCGGCCGGGGGAACGGGGCCGATCGCCTACGACGGCGATGTGATCCGGGCGATCTCGAACGGGGGCGGGGACTTCGGGATTCCGGCGGAGGTCGCGGAGGTCAACGGCACCGTGTCCGAGGTCGATCCGAGGCTGGAGCAACTGACGCTTCTGCGTGATCGTGCGAGCACGAACGCGCGGCCCGACCGGCTCGGCCCGGCGGCGGAGTATGTCTTCGGGTACTTCGATCGCGTGGTCAGCGGCTCGAACGCGGACAATCTCGATTGGCCCTGGCCCAGCCTGATCCGCGTGACCTTTGTCATCGCGGACGAGGCGGACCCGTCGATCGAGCAGGCGTACCAGGTCGTCTTCCGCGTGCGGAAGCCGGACGGGGGGCGGCTGTGATGGCGGGTGCAGACAGGCTTTCGCGGGACAAGGGCGGGGCTCGTGACGGGGTGGACGGGAAGGACGGTGGCGAGATGCGTGGACACGGAGCGAAGCGGGACAAGCGGCGGGGAAGTGCGCTGGTCGTGGTGATCGGTGCGCTGGCGCTCATCGCGGTGTTCGGCGCGTTGTATGTCACGATCGGGCAGGGGGACCAGCGGATCGCCAAGGCGGTGACGGATGCGCGGGATGTGTCGGAGGTGGACCGCGTGTTCGCCCGGCGGATCCTGTCGATCGTGGCGGAGGACCGGCTGGCGGTGTACCCGGAGGCGTACATCGACCCGGATGCGCCGGGATACGCGGCGGGCGGTCGGCCGAACGCGCAGCGGTTCGTGCGTGAGGGGACGGATTATCCGTACACGGATTATTCGGTGCGGAGTGTGTTCCCGCTGAGCGCGATCGGTGTGTCGGCGGCGCAGGATCCGTGGCTGCCGAACTGGGCGGCGACGGCGAGCGCCGGCAACGCGGCGGCCCGGGCGCGGTCGGTCCTGGGGTTCGATCCTCTGGGGAACGCGAGCACGCCCTGGACCGCGGCGCAGAGCGGGGCCGATATCCGCCAGGACCGCCGGGTCGCTTCGGACCCGTGGCTGGCTTCGACCGAGCCGAGCTTCATCGGGTGGCGGAACGTGCCGGTGGACACGACGAACACGAACGTGAACCGCGTGGACAACGACGGGCGGGCGTACTCGCTGCTGCAGCCGGGCGCCTCTCCGTTCTCGCATGCGGCGCTGCGGTACATGGATCAGCGGGACTGGAAGCACATCTCGAACATCGCGCCGGACGGGCGGTTCGTCAACCTGTTCAACCTGCGGGGGAACTTCGACGCGGCGCCCGGGATCGGGCGGTCGGGCAACGATTTCCGGATGACCTCGCGGCTGACGCTTTTGGAACCGATCGCGATGCGTCGGAACAGCCCCCTGCGGGCGACGACGAAGCTGCCGTTCGGGCTGGGTGACATGGCGAGCACAACGGGCGAGGTCGATACCCAGTACCTGAACATCCCGGCGATCTGGAGCTCGAACCAGCGGTTCATGTTCTTCCCCTTGAATCAGCCGGAGTCGTTCCAGATCGGCACGGTGCAGGCGGCGGGCTATGACAGCGTGAACGGGCTGCGGGCGGAGGATGTCGCGGGATGGGGCGACTTCGAGTTCCCGGATTACCAGTACGCGGACGCGGACGGGGACGGGATGGCGGATGCGCGGTGGTTCGAGCTCGCGGACGCCAGCGACCCGAACAATGTGGTCTTCGAGTTGCCGGTGGGGGAGTACCGGTTCTTCGGCGCAGCACGCATCATCGACCTTTCGGCGCTGGTGAACGTGAACAGCGCTACGGACGGGCTGCGCCCGCCCTCGAACTGGGCGCCCCTCGGGATGACGCCGGCGGACGTGGACCTGCGGCGCCTGCTGCAGATGAGCGACCAGGCGCGGGGCTCGCGGCAGAACCCGCTGCGGGCGGGCATCGCGGACCCGGATCGGATCGATGCGGCGTGGGC
>DAIQNV010000124.1:2270-4846 GCA_036788215.1 Phycisphaerales bacterium
GGCCTGATCGACGCGTCGGCCTTCGAGTACGGTGGGTTGTATGCGAGGTTCGACGCGGAGCCGCCTTTCTCGACGCTGAACGATGTGCAGCGCGGGCTGCTGGGCCGGGGGGCGTACTACCGCTCGGTGGGGTCGCTGAACGCCGCGAACCTGACGGGGGTGGCGGAGTCGGGCACGGGCGCGGGGCTGTTCGGCTCGAGGCTTTTCGGCACGGACGATCTTTCGGAGCTGCTCACGTTTCGCGGGATCAACGATGACTCGCGGTACTCTCGGCTCGAGGAGACGGTGGGGGGGCGGTACTTCATCCAGGGGAACACCGCGACCGGGTTCGCGACGACGCTGCGGTTCAGCCCGCTGCGGTCGAACCGGGCGACGGCGCTGGAGCGGCTGACGCACGACAATGTGGCGGATTATCCGCAGGCGGTCAACGCGCAGAGCCTGGGGCAGATCCGTGCGGACGGGGTGATCGACCAGGAGACGATGGCGCTCTTCGCGCTCTCGCCCCGGGCGAGGCTGACGACGGTGAGCGGGGCGAGCCCGATCCGGTCGTCGGTGGTCTACGAGGATGTGTCGGGGGGCGTGGGGAACCCGGACTACCGGCGGTGGGACGGTGGTTCGGGGGCGTTGCCCCCCCTGATCCCGATCGGCGCGGGCGCGACGATCGACAACACGCTCGGGTCGGGCCCGACGGTGGTGGACCAGGGGGCGGTGGACCTGCGGAACGTGACCCTCAAGAGCGGGCGGATCGATCTGCGGCTCTTGATCGACGACATGCTGGTGCTGGGCACCGACACGCCGATCCCGAGCAAGGACCCGCGGGCGATCCGTCGTCGCGCGGTGGACACGCTGTTCAAGGTGTACGCGGATGCCCTGCTGCCGGAGTCGGACATCGAGAACGGGCTGGCGTGGGCGGACTCGGGCGGTGAGCACCTGTGGACGCTCTTCTACGGGCACAAGGGGCCCGAGGCGGCGCTTCTCGCTGCTGCGCACCTGACGGCGAACATGAAGGACCTGATCGACGACGACGGTGTGCCGACGGGGATGACGGTGGTCGTGCAGGGCCTGCGGGGCGGGGACACGGGCTCGTCCTGGGCGTATAGCGGGCAGGGCGGGAACACGCCGACCCCGACGACGGCGGCGAACCGGAACTTCGGCTTCCAGTGGGGGCAGGCGGACGGCGGGTTCAACACGACGGAGGACGGGTACATCCTTGACCTCGACCGGGGGAACCCGAACCGGTTCGTGGCGCCGACGGTTTCCGCGAACGACACCACGCTGCACCCGGACCTTTCGGGCGGGTCGCCGGCGGAGGCGGCGCGGCGGGCGGTGACGGTCTTCGGGATCGAGGCGCACCCGATCATCACCGAGGTGGCGAGCATCATGGTGTACGCGGATGCTCAGAACCGCGGGAACGCGGGCTCCACGAACACGGATACGACGATCCGTGCGCAGTACTCGCCGGGCAACCCCGACAATGACACCGCGGTGCAGATCCTCGCGTTCCAGCTGCACAACCCGTTCGATGTCCCGATCAACCTGAGCTCGTGGCTGCGGACGAACGTGAACGCGAGCGAGGCGCAGCTCGAGTCCTGGGACTACGCGATCGAGTACAACGGCCACTACTTCCCGGTGGTCGACTTCTTCCACGACGGCGCGGCCTACCGGTTCCGGGACGCGGGCGTCCTGACGCCGGGCTCGTCGCGGGTGTTCTACGCGATCAACGAGCCGGACTTCGACGCGCTGGATGCCCGTTGGGACGACATCCTGGATGAGTTCGGCCAGAACATCGACTACCAGGGCGGGATCCCGCGGGAGAGCATCCGCCAGTTCTTCTTCAACGAGCAGTTCGGCATGATCGCGGGCGGGTCGGGCTCGCCCGGCTTCCTGCAGCGGGTCGACGCGGCGACGGGCGCGCGGGACGGTATCGAGCGGGACATCCTCGCGCCGGGGGCGACCTCGCGTCGGACGCCGAACGACGACGAGGTGCGGCTGTGGCGTGTGTGGCGCGACCCGAACAGCCAGGAGCCGGACGTGACCACGGACGGCGAGTTCTGGCCCGAGAACGACATCCTGATCGATCGGCTGCGCGACCCGGAGCCGACCACGAGCACCTGGGATGTCGCGCTCGACACCGACCTGAACATCGACAACGACCTCGATAACGATTCGGCGGCGGACAAGGACTTCGTGCCCTTCACCGTGACGCGGTGGGCGAGCGTGCGGCGCCAGGACCACATCAACGATGAAGGCAACCGCGACGAGCCGGGGCGTGGCGGGGTGCCGGCGTACATGCTGGAGTCCGTGCAGGGCGCGAACGGTGTGTTCACGAACATCCGCCACCGGGTGCTGCCCGACGGCACAAACCTGAACGATCGCGAGGATTTCGGCTACCTGGACGGGACATCGCCCAACGCGGTCAACGCGGATGCCTACGCGCCGTTCACCCTGCTCGGGTTCTTCGAGGCGGTCGGGTTCACGGAAAGCACGACGAACCCGACGCCCCGCGGGGCGGGGGCGCTGGTGGCCTCGATCATCCGGCCTCCGTACGACAAGGGCGCGGCGATCCGCGAGAACCA
>DAIQNV010000125.1:0-4774 GCA_036788215.1 Phycisphaerales bacterium
CCTTTGGGGAGAGGATGTCGCGGAGCGACAGGAGACGGGCTACAGGAGCGAAGCGGTCTTCTTCTTCCTACTTCGTCTCGTTGCGCGAAGAGACTTGTAGATCACCAAGGCGCTGCGCTTGGGGAGCCCCCTCCGGCCCTGCGGGCCACCTCCCCCGTTGGTAACGGGGGAGGATCAAGGAAAAGAAGGCGCTGTGCTTGGGGAGCCCCTCATCCCGCCCAGCGGGCGGACTTCTCCCCAGTGGGGAGAAGGAGCGGGGGCGGGTCGATCGGGGTGCCCGGCTTCCACCGGTCGTCTCCCCCCTCCCGCTACCATCCACCCGTGGATCACTTTTCCTACCGCCAGGGCGAGTTGTACTGCGAGAACGTCCGCGCCGCCGACATCGCGAATCGCCACGGCACGCCCACCCTGGTCTACTCCACAGCCGCCTTCCGCGAGGGGTATCAGCGTTTCGCCGACGCCTTCACCCCGCTCCAGTGCCGTGTGCACTTCGCGCTCCGCGCCTGCCCCAGCGTGGCCTGCCTGCGGATTCTTGCGAAGGCCGGCTCGGGCATGACCGCCACGAGCGGGGTCGAGCTCGAGCGGGCCTGGCTCAGCACCACGCCCTTCAACAAGGTCCTCTTCGCCGGGCCGGGCAAGACCGACGAGGACATCCGCTCCGCCCTGGACGGGCTGTACTCGCCCCTCTTCCAGGCGGGCGCCACCGTCGACCAGAAGCCCCCCTACTACCGAGGCCCGGTGGGCCGGCTCGTCGCGGAATCCGAGGACGAGCTCGAGCGGATCGCCCGCATCGCCGGTGGCCTGCGCATCTCCTGCCGTGTGGCGCTGCGCCTGGACCCCGAGCTCGACGCCTTCGACGATGTCACCGCCCATCCCGAAGCGCCGCCCGCCCCGACCGGCAAGTTCGGCCTGCCCCTCGGGCTGGCGCCCGGTCTCTTTGACCGCTACCGCGACGACCCGCGCCTGCGGCTCACGGGCCTGCACATGCACCTGGGCCCGGGCGTCGTCACGCCCGATCGCTTCAGCGCCGGCGTCCGGCGCCTCCGCCATACCGCGGGCATCCTCGCCCGCGCCGGCCACTCGATCGACCTCGTCGACTTCGGCGGTGGCTTCGCCCCCACCACCAGCAGCGACACCCCCCAGCCCGAGGACTACGCCTCCGCCCTCGCCCCGCTGATCAAGGACTGGCCCAAGGGCGACGCCGAAGAGGTCGCCTTCATCGTCGAGCCCGGGCGCGCGATTGCTGCTGCGTCGGGCCACCTCCTGATCGGCGTCCGCGACATCAAGCCCGCCGAGGACCGCGTGATCGTCCTGGCCGATGCCGGCGCCTCCCCGGGCCGGCGCCCCTCCGCGCGACAGGGCCTCGTTGCGGTCTGGCCCATCTCCGTGCCCCCCGACCTCGAACCGCCCAAACCCGGCGTCGAACGCATGGATACGCGGGGCATGCAGTGGTGCGACGTCGTGGGCCCGTCCTACTCCGCCCGCGATGCCCTCGCTGAGGGCCGCCTCATGCCCCCCGTCCGCGTGGGCGATGCGCTGGGCGTCAGCCTCGCCGGTGCCTACGCGCGGGACACCCTCGCACCACTCGCCGACGACCCCACGCCCTCCGAGGTCCTCGTCGATGGCTTCCAGACCAAGGTCCTCAGGCCCAGGCCCAGCGCCGCCGACCGCATCCGCCCCGAGGCGGACGCCATGCACACCTTCTCCCTGTGACCCCACCGGTGGCCCACCCGTGACCCGCGTGACCCGCACCCGCCGGCGCATCCTGATCACCGGCGTCATCGCCTACTCGATCCTGCTCGCGCTCTCGCAGATCACCACACGCAGCGGCCCGCCGGCCCCCTACCCCTACCCCACCGCCACGGTCCCCGCCTTCACTGCAACGGGCGAAGCCCCCGCTCACCCGCCGGTCACCATCGCCTACGAACTCCGAAGGGCAGCCCGCACAACGGAGGGCGCTCCCACCGTCCTCCTCCTCCACGGCTCCCCGGGCTCCCTCGACAACTTCGACCTCATCGTCCCCCTCCTCAACGCCCGGGGCTACGACACCCTCACCCTCGACCTCCCGGGCTTCGGCCACTCCGACCCCTGGATCCCCGACTACTCCATCCGCGCCCACGCCCGCTACACGCTCGCCCTGCTCGACGAACTCGCCATCGACCGCGTCCACGCCCTGGGATGGTCCATGGGCGGGGGCGTCGCGCTGCACATGATCGACCTCGCCCCCGAGCGCATCGCCTCGCTCACCATGCTGGGCTCGATCGGCATCGTCGAGACCGAGGGCTCGGGCTCGTTCATCTTCGAGAAGTTCAAGTACGCCAGCGCCTACGCCGCCCTCGTCGCCCTCCCCGAGGCGATCCCCCACTTCGGCCTCCTGGGCCCGCGAGAGCTCCGCCACGCCTTCATCCGAAACTTCCTCGACACCGACCAGCGCCCGCTGCGGGCGGTGATGGCGGGGCTCAAGACGCCCACGCTCATCCTGCACGGGCGCCACGACTTCCTCGTCTCCGACTGGGCGGCGGAGCGTCACCACGCGATCATCCCGACCAGCCGGCTGTGCATGACGCCCTACAGCCACTTCTTCCCCTTCCTGCAGCCCGATGAGACCGTCGCGATCCTCACGCCCTTCTTCCATCGCCACGATGCGCCGGGCGTGCCGCCGCAGACCTACGCCGCCAATCTCGACCCCGTGCCCCGGCACACCGGGCCCCTCGCGCTCGTCGACGCGATCGCGCGGAGCGCCCGCGACTGGCCCTGGTGGGCGGTCATCCCCTTCGCCGCCCTGCTCGCCCGCTATCGCCCGGAAACGACGACCGCGCTGCTGGGCTGGCTCATCGCCAGCCTCAGCCTCGACTTCGGCGTCGCCTGTGTCGGCGTCGCCATCGCCCGCCTCGCCACGCCCCGCAGCGCCTGGGCCCGCCCGGGGGCTGCCCGGGCCACGGGGCGCGTGCTCGGATCGCTCCTCTGGACCGCCCTCGCCCTCGCGATCGCGCAGGCGATCTTCGCGACGCCCCTCGCCGACGCCGGCGCCGGGCTGGGCTGGCTCGCCTGCCTCGCGCTGGCGGTCATCGCCCTGCACCTCATCCGCGCGGCGCCCACACGCACGGGCCGCATCCGCCTGCGGACCAGCCTTGGCAAGTGGCTCCACCACGAGTGGTGGCCCTCGAGCGTGATGTACCTCCCGCTCCTGCCTTGGTTCATCCGCCTCTCCATCCGCCACCGGTCGCCCTTCGCGTGGACCGCCGCCAACCCGGGCGTCGGCCCGGCGGAGGGGCTCCGGGGCGAGTCCAAGTCGGGCCTGCTCCGGGGTCTGGGCGAGGGGCCCCGCGTGCTGGCCCACGTCGTCATCGAGCCCCACCCCGACGCCAAGGCCCGCGCCGACCGCGCCCGGGCCTGCATGAGCGAGACCGGCCCCCTCGGCTCCTTCCCCATCATCGTCAAGCCCGACGCCGGCGAGCGGGGCCGCGATGTCACCCTCGTGCGCACCGACGCGGAACTCGACGAAGCCTTCCGGCGCATCCCGGCCCCCGCGATGCTGCAGCGGTACCACCCGGGCCCCGTCGAGGCCGGCATCTTCTGGATCCGCCATCTCGAGACCGTGGGCCACGAGGAGACCGCGGGCGCCCCCCAGGGCTTCATCTTCGCCATCACGCGCAAGACGCTGCCCGAGGTCGTGGGCGACGGTCGGGCCACGCTGCGCACGCTCGTCGAGCGCCACCCCCGCTACCGCAGGCAGATGGCGACCCATGCGTCGCGCTTCGGCGCGAGACTCGAAGCATGGACCCCCGCTGCCGGCGAGCGCGTGCTGCTCACCGAGACCGGCAACCACATCAAGGGCTGCCTCTTCGAGGACGGCGCCGACCTCATCACGCCGGAACTCGAGGCCCGGGTGGACGAACTCAGCCGGAACTTCCGGGGACCGCGGGGCGAGCCCCACGACTTCGGCCGCTTCGACGTGCGCGCCACCGGCGAAGAGGCCCTGAAAGCCGGCGACTTCAGCGTCATCGAGCTCAACGGAATGACCAGCGAGGCGACGAACCTCTACGACCCGGGGCGCTCGACGCTTTGGGCCTACAGCATCCTCTACCGCCAGTGGGAATACGCCTTCGCCCTCGGCGCCGCCCGCACCAAGCAGGGCTCACGCGTGCTCACCTGGCGCGAACTGGCACGGGTGATCCTGGGCCTCGCCCGCCACTGAACGCACGCGCGAGCGCTGGGTGCCGTGGAGACATCGCGCAGCGATTTCTCCACGAACACCAAGCCCAACCACCAACCCCGCCCCAACGAGCCCGCAGCGCGAGCAAGG
The DNA here is from genome assembly GCA_036788215.1 of Phycisphaerales bacterium. Taxonomy (GTDB): domain Bacteria; phylum Planctomycetota; class Phycisphaerae; order Phycisphaerales; family UBA1924; genus DAIQNV01. Next base: position 4,307 of record DAIQNV010000125.1, read on the forward strand.
GACTCCCCAAGCGAAGCGCCCTTCTGCTTCCTACCCGGCCTCATCGCGCGAGGAGGCTCGGAGCGGAAGGAGCCCCTCATCCCGCCCTGCGGGCGGACTTCTCCCCACTGGGGAGACGAAGCGGGGCCGGCTCGATCGCGGTACCCCGCTTCCTCGCCCCCTTGGGGAGAGGATGTCGCGCAGCGACAGGAGAGGGGCTACTGGAGCGAAGCGGTCTTCTTCTTTCTACTCAGCCTCGTTGCGCGAGGAGGATCGGACGGAAAGAGGCGCTGCGCTTGGGAGAGCCCCCTCCGGCCCTGCGGGCCACCTCCCCCGTCGGCGACGGGGGAGGATCAGGAAGGGGAAGGCGCTGCGCTTCGGGGAGCCCCTCATCCCGCCCTGCGGGCAGACTTCTCCCCACCCCACCAAGGGCGAGAAGAAGCCCGGTGCCACGGACCTGGCTCTGCAGGTCCGTGCGCCATCACCCCG
>DAIQNV010000126.1:0-4692 GCA_036788215.1 Phycisphaerales bacterium
GCCCCCCCCCGAGCCCGACGCGACCCCCCCGGTACCAGCCCGGAGCGTCAGCGACGGGCCACGCCCCACCCCCGAAGCCCAACCCACCCCCGACCCCACGCCCGACCCCACCCCACCTGCTCCCGAGCCCACACCACCCGTCATTCCCACTCCTCCAACCCCGCCCGCTCCCACCCCGGACGCCCCCTCAGAAGCCGACGCCCCCGCCCCTTCCCCCGACGGCGCCCCGGGGTTGGCGGACCCCCGAGAGTCCGACGCCGCCAGCAGGGAGCCCCCCCCTGAGGTGCGCTCCAACGGCGCCCCCATCGCCCGCGAGGGCATGCTCATCCAGACCGCCCGCCCCCGCTGGTCCATCTCCACCCGCATCCTCGCCGCGGTCAGGAACCCCACCGTCGAGGTCACCTTCGGCCCCGATGGCCGCGTCCGGCGCGTCGACTTCGCCAAGGACGAGGAGGGCCGCGACCTGACCGCGGGCGACAGCCGCGTCAGCCAGCCGCTGCTCGACGCCATCTACCGGTGGCGGGCCGAAGGCCCGAAGATCGACGCCCTTACCCCCGCGACCGACGCAACCCCCGAGACCACCCACACCATCACCCTCACGATCATCCTCCGCGGCTGATGCGCACCCACCTGTCCATCCCGCCCCTCGCCCTCGCCTGTCTCGTCGGGCCCGCGATCGCGCAGGCCTACGTGGGCCCCCTCCCCGGGATCGAAGCTGAGCCCATCGCCCCGGGCACCACCGACACCGGCCCCCTCGCCCGCTCCACCACCATGGAGCCGGTCGATCTCCGCCGCCCCTCAGGCTTCAACCAGGTCTTCCTCCTGCAGACCGAGGACCCGAACGCCAGCGATCTCTTCGCCCGCGCCGACGGAGCCGTCACCGCCCTGTTCAGCCGCTCCGTCTACGACCGCACCGGCGCCCGCATCCCCCCGGGCACGCAGTTCGTCATCGGAGACATCCCCGACTGGCTCGCCCGTTCGCTGGGCCTCCGGCGCACCGGTCAGCCCGCGTCGGGCACCAACCAGTCCACCCTGCTCGACAGCGCCCTCGCCCCGACACGGGGCCTGGGCGCCGCGCTCGTGGCCACGCGACTCACGCTCACCCCCTCCCGCACCACACCGGTTCCGACCACCGCGACCAGCACCCCACCCGCCGCCATTCCGCCGGACCGGGCCTCGCCAAGCGACGCTCCCGAGGGTGATTCTGCCGACGACCCCTTCGCCAACCCCCACGCCCGCGCCCACACCCTCCACCGCCTCCTGCAACAGGCCCGCTCCGCCGAACGCGAACGCGCCGCCCCCAAAAAAGAAGAGGGCCCGGAGAACTGATCCCCGGGCCGCTCCGTCTCTTCGTCTCTTCGTCTCTTCCCCGCCTACGACTGCCCGTTCCCGCCCGCGTCCGGCTTCGCGATGCTCGCCCGCATCTCCGTGTCCGCCACGACATTCTTCATGCGGTAGTAGTCCATGATCCCCATGTTCCCGCTTCGGAACGCCTCCGCCATCGCCTTGGGCACCTCCGCCTCCGCGAGGACCACCAGCGCCCGGTTCTTCTGCGCCTCCGCCTTGAACTCCTGCTCCTGCGCGAACGCGAGGGCACGGCGCTTCTCCGCCTCCGCCTGGAACCGCTTCTTGTCCGCCTCCGCCTGGTCCGCCTGCAGGCTCGCGCCGATGTTGTTCCCCACGTCCACGTCCGCGATGTCGATCGACAGGATCTCGAACGCCGTCCCCGCGTCCAGCCCCCGGGCCATCACCGTCCGCGAGATGTTGTCGGGGTTCTCCAGCACCGCCTTGTGGCTCTCCGCCGAGCCGATCGTCGAGACGATGCCCTCGCCCACGCGGGCCACGATCGTCTCCTCCGTCGCACCACCGACGAGACGCGACAGGTTCGTCCGCACCGTCACCCGCGCCCGCGCCTTCAGCTGGATCCCGTCCTTCGCCACCGCGTCGATCGTGGGCCGCCCCAGGTTCGGGTTCGGGCAGTCGATCACCTTCGGGTTCACGCTCGTGTTCACAGCGTCCAGGATGTCACGACCCGCCAGGTCGATCGACGCCGCCACGTCCCAGTCGAGGTCGATCTTCGCACGCAGCGCCGCGATCAGCGCGCTCACCACGTTCGGCACACGCCCGCCCGCCAGGTAGTGCGTCTCGAGCTGGTTCGTCGAGATCTCCAGCCCCGCCTTCACCGCACGGATCCGGCTGAACACGATCGTCCGCACGTCCACCTTGCGCAGACGCATCCCGATCAGGTCGACGATCGTCACCCGCGCACCCGACAGCAACGCCTGGATGTAGAGGTTGATGAACTGCCCGACCACCGCGATGATCACGAGCAGAAGAAGCGCGGCCAGGATGCCGCCGACAATGAAGAGCGCTTGCAAGGGTCACCTCCGCCAACCATCGGCAGCGGGCCCCGAACGCCGGGCCCCGCACCGATCCCTGCCGCTACGAGTATAGAGCCCCGCCGAAGCCGCGACCGGCCCCCCGCGCACCGATCCACCCCCCGATCCGCGCCCCGGGAGCCCGTCACGACCCGCCCGCGACACCCCCGAGCACCCGCCCATCCCGCACCCGACCACCCAGGTACAAGGCCGCCCCGATCAGCACCAGGTTCTTGATGATGTACTGCCCCTCCAGCGTCGGCACGAAGGGGCTCTGCCAGGCCACATCGGGCAGCAGCACCAGGGGCAGGAAGGTCCCGGGCATCTGCATGAACATCAGCAGGATCCCCGCCCGCGTCATCCAGCGCCCGAGCCCCAGCCACCGCCCGGGATCGATCAGGCACACCCCGATCGCCACCTCCCACCACCCCAGCAGGGGCACGAACCACGCCGGGTCCACCCCCCAGTAGACCGTCCGCGCCACCAGCTCCGCCGCCGGGCTCACCCCGAGGAACTTCAGCGCCCCGAACCAGATGAACACCACCCCCAGCGACAGGCGCAGCACCGGCTCGCCCAGCTGCGCCATCGTCCCCGACACCCGCGCGTCCACGCGATCGATCCACGCCCGGGACCGCCCCCCGGACCCTGCACCGGGCTCGCCGGGCCGGCCCGTCATCACGACACCGCCTTTACCCGCAGTTTCCCGCTCTCCGCAGAGACCACGACCACTCGCGACCCCGCCTCGATCAGCCCCACCTGGCTCGCCGCCTCGTACCGGGTCCCATCGAGCCTGATCTCCCCGACCGGACGCAGATCCGTCACCGCCACCGCCTCACGCCCCTTCATGGAGGCCCACCTCGCCTCCGCCTCGTGCTCCAGGAGCTCCTTCTGCTCTAGTTCCTCCTCGCTGGGCGTCCCGAGCAACGCCCGCCCCATGGGCGTCTGTGGCAACAGGTTCAGCGCCGCGAAAAACGCGATCGGCCCCAGCACCGCCACCATCAGCAGCCCGATCAGCCCCCAGCTCACGCTCACGCGGAACATCAGCACCACGCCTGCCACCGCGCACACAGCCGATACCATCGCGATCACCCCGCCCGACGGGATGAACGCCTCCAGCACCAGCAGCAGGAGCGCCACACCGAGCAGCGCGATCCCCCAGTACAGCATCGCATCGCCACTCACGCCCGCGTACCCCCATCGGCGTCGTCCGCCCGCGCCCCGGGCTCCACCACCCAGCTGAACCCGCGACGCGCGACGATCGTCACCGCCGCCCCCGCCTCGACGTACCCGCTCTCGCTCACCGCATCCACGACCTCGCCGTCGATCTCGATCGCGCCCGAAGGACGCAGGGGCGACACCGTCGTCGCGATCCCGCCCACACGGGGCCCCGAGGTCGGCTCCGGACGCGCCGCCGCCAGTTCCGGGTCCACCCGGTCCTCCGCGTCCCGCGCGACCCCCTCGGTCAACACCAGCCGCCCGACGAAGGGCAGCGTCCCGAAGTGCTTGCTGATGAAGTAGATCCCCACCCCGCTCGTAAAGGTCGCCAAGACCACCGTTGCCACCCCGTACATCAGGTCGCTCCGACCCGCCGCGGTATCCGGGAAGAGCCCCCCCGTCCCGTCGGGCACAAAGGTCCCCACCAGCCCCGCAAACAGCCCGATCAGCCCGAGGATCCCGAACACCCCGAACCCCGGCAGCACCAGGATCTCCATCAGGATGAACACGACCCCCAGCCCGATCGCCGCGATCTCCCACCACCCCGCCATCCCGATCAAGGCCGGCGGCGCGATCAACGCCACCAGCGCCCCGAGCGCGATCCCGCCCGGCAGCACCAGCCCGGGGCTCGTCATCTCGATGAACAGGCTCAGCAGGAACACCACGATCAGCACGCCCCGCACGAACGGGTTCGTCAGGAACGCCACCAGGTGCTCCGACCAGCTCTGCTCCGTCCGCACCATCTCCTTGGCGCCAAAGAACGCCCGCAGATCCTCGTCGTTGTCGATCGTCGCCGAGCTCAGCCCGAAACGCTGCATCTGGTCGTTCCGCATCACGATCGGGCCCGACCCGTCCGAGATATACACCGGCTCGACGAACCGCCCCCGCATCGACCCGGAAATCACGGGCCGCTGGCTCGCGGTCGTCGGGTCCACCGCCGACCCCTGGTCCACTCGCGCCCGGTCGATGATCTCCTGCAACGCCGGGTTCGCCGCCCGGAACGCCCGCGCCGGGTCCGCCTCCTCGAAGTCATCCCCGAACGGGTTCGCGGCTCCCGCCTCCCCCTCCCCGCCGGGCCCGTCGCTCCCGAGCGCGTCCT
>DAIQNV010000127.1:0-4641 GCA_036788215.1 Phycisphaerales bacterium
GCCCGCGTTGAACGCGCCGAGCTCGCCGACCGTGAGCGCCACCGCGTGCCCGTGCGCCAGCCCGAAGCGCTCCGTCATCGCGTAGCTCAGCGCGTGCGACGCGGTCGTCTTCGAGATGTTGATCGCATGGCCCACCACGTGCGCGCCGAGCATGACCCGCGCCCGCGCCGACGCCCCACCGGTGCGCACGCTCTCGGAGAGCGACCTCGCGACCAGTGACCCGCCGATCAGCGCATCGCCAAGGCTCGCATCCGTCGCCCCCACCGCCCAGAGCGACTCCATCGCCTGGCAGAGCGCATCGAGCCCCGTGACCGCCGCCAGCCGGGCCGGCATCGCGACATGCAGCGCGAGATCCAGCACCACCCCAGAGGGACGAAGGCCCGGATGGGCGATCGACACCTTTTGGCCCGAGGCATAGATCGCCGCGAAGTGCGTCGCCTCGCTCCCGCTGCCCGAGGTCGAGGGGGCCACAACCAGGGGCAGGGGCGACGCGTCGAGAACGCCCTCGCCCCGAGACACCTCGTCGAGTCGCGCCGGGTGGCGAGCCGCGAGCGCCGCGACCTTCGCGACATCGATGCAGGACCCCCCGCCGACCGCGATCACGCCATCGGCGCCGAACGCCGACGCCGCCCGCGCCGCCGCAGCCGCCTCCTCGGACCGCGGGTTGGGCGTGAACCCGTCGAACCGCGTGCAGGCAAGGCCATCGAGCGCCGCATCCAGCCGGCCACGACAGCCCGCCGCACCGAGCGCTTCGCGCGATTCGACGACGAGGGCACGCGTGATCCCGCAGGCGCGGGCCAATTCGCCCAGGGCGTCCAAGCTGTCGGCCAGTCGCTGCCCTCGATCGGGCAGCTCGGCCACCGACGCCGGCAGAGCCCCGGGCAGTCCCGCCACGAGGGGCATCACGCGACCGTCGCCACTTCGTCGATCGCGTCCACCAGCTCGCTCAACGCGTCGACCGCACGCACGTCAGCGTAGCGGTCGAGGATCGGGATCGTCCGGGCGCACCGCATGGCGAAGACCATGCCGCAACCGGCGTTGACGCCCTCGTCGAGGTCGCTCTCGGAGTCACCGATCTTCGCGACATGCGCGGGGTCGCCGACGCCGGTCTTCTGCATCAGGACATGGATCATGTCGGGGGCGGGGCGACCGCTTCCGACCTCGTCGCTGGTGACCGTGGCGTCGAGCCGCCCGTCGTCCCAGCCCAGGCGTGTCAGGATTGCGTCAAGAATGGCGCGATCGAACCCCGTGTCGAGCCCGATCTTGATGCCCCGCTCGCGGAGCTGCCGGAAGACGTCCTCAGCACCGGGCATGGGCGCGATGCCGGGCGCCTTCGCGTAGTGGTCGATCATGCGGCGCTGGAAGTCGGCGTGGACCGCGGTGACCTCCTCCACCGAAGGTGCCGCCCCGCGGGCCTCCGCCAGCAAAGTCTGAATGGCCAATGGCTTAGGCATGCCCATCACCGGGTCCACCCGGGTGAGCCCGAGCTCGATGCCCACGCCCCGGAGGGACGCGACGACGGAAGCCGCGACCGCGTTGTCGGTATCCAGGACGGTCGTGCCCGCCACATCGAAGACTACGAGTTCAATCACCGTACTTCTCCTGTACACATCAACCCAAACACGATATCGGCATGTTGAGTTGCGGTCAACTCTCTTTCTTCACGCTCCCCCGGTCCCCGGGCGTTGGTGTTAGATTCAGAGCGATGGCGGAGTCGTCGCCCATCCTGTCCGCGGAGGGGCTCGGGAAGGTCTACCCGGGCGATGTCCGCGCGCTCCAGGACGCCACGATGGAGGTCCGCTCGGGCGAGTTCATCTCGATCATCGGGCGATCAGGCGCAGGCAAGAGCACCCTCCTGCGCTGCCTGAACCGGCTGATCGACCCCACCGAGGGGACGATCCGCCTCGACGCCCAGGACGTGACCCGCGTGCACGGAGCCAGGCTCCGGCGCGTCCGCCAGCGCGTGGGCATGATCTTCCAGCAGTTCGGGCTGGTCGGGCGCCTGACCGTTCTGCAGAACGTGATGGCGGGCAGGCTCCGCTTCGCGCGGACCCCCTCGTCCCACGCGCTGACGCTCGTGCGCCGCTTCAGCGCCGAGGACCGCGAGGCGGCGCTCTCAAGACTGGAACTCGTGGGCATCGGTCACCTGGCGTACAAGCGAGCCGCGGACCTCTCGGGAGGCCAGCAGCAGCGCGTCGCGATCGCCCGCGTCCTCGCCCAGGACCCCGGCGTGATCCTCGCGGACGAACCCATCGCAAGCCTCGACCCGCGCAGCGCCGCAGTCGTGATGGACACGCTCGCGGAGGTGAACGCACGGACCGGCATGCCGGTGGTGGTGAACCTCCACCAGGTGGGCGTGGCCCGTAGGTACTCCACCCGTATCGTCGGCATGCGCGACGGATCGATCGTCCGCGACGGCCCCGCAGGCACGCTCGACGACGACGCGGTCGCCTTCATTTACGGGGGGTCGGCAGAAGCACAGATCGAAGCAAAGCAGCCGGCGGAAACCCCGCCCGCGGAGGGGGTCCTGGCATGAGCGGGCGACGGATCGGCATCACGGTCGCATGGGCGGCACTCCTAGGAACGCTGACGGTCCTCGGCGCATGCCGCGAGTCGGGGGGCGGGGCATCATCGTCCGCAAGCTCGGCCGATCCGGGGCGGGAGGGGTGGCCCGAGGTGATCCGGTTCGGGCTGGTGCCCAGCGAGGGTGGCACGGACATCGTGGAGCGGTTCGGGCCCATGACGATGTTCCTTGTGGAACATCTGGGCCACCCTGTTCAGGCGTATTCCGCGAGCGAGTACATCGGGGTGATCACCGCGATGCAGAATCGGCAGGTGGAGCTGGCGTACTACGGGCCCAAGAGCTACATCGAGGCGGCGCGGGTGGCGGGGGCTGAGGCGTTGGTGCAGGAGTTGAACGAGGATGGGGAGCCCGGGTATGTGGGAACCATCATTGTTCGTAAGGATTCTCCCTATCAGAGCATTCAGGACACGGAGGGGCTTACCTTTGCGTTTGTGACGCCCAACTCGACTTCGGGGTACCTGGTGCCGGCGATCGGCATCCTGCGGGAGACGGGCAGGACGCCTGAGGACTTCTTCGGGGCGATCGTGTACACGGGGAGTCATGGGAGCTCGATGGCTCGGGTGGCGGCGGGGGATGTGCCGGTGGCGGCGACGAACACGCTCGACATGAACGCGATGGCGCGGGCGGGGCTGGTTGATCCGAGCGTGTTCCGGGTGATCTGGCGGAGCGAGGTGATCCCGGGGGCGCCGATCGCGGTGCGGGGGGATCTGCCCGAGAGTCTGAAGACGGCGCTTCGGGAGGCTCTGCTGGCGTTCAACCTAGAGACGGCGGCGCTCGAGGCGATGAGCCGCAAGGGGTTCATCGAGGTTTCGGACGAGGCGTTCGACATTGTGCGGGTGCTGGAGCAGCGCAAGGCGGAGTTGACCGAGGCGGCGAGCGATGGGTGAGACGCCCTTCGGGGACGCGCAGCGGGTGACCCCGCCCCGGCTAACGGGGGCGCAGTGGATCCGCAACGCGGTGCTGGCGGTGCTGGCGCTCGGGGTTCTGGGCTGGGCTTGGGAGACGAGCGAGATCGATCCCGGGGTGCTGGTCGAGAATCGATCGCGGGCGGCGGAGTACCTGTTCGGACGACCGATTGATGAGGCGCAGCGGGCGCGTCTGCTCGGGCAGGCGGAGCGGACGGTCGAGCTGCGGCTGCGTGACCAGGCGGCGGACGACCTGCGGGCGGGCGCGGGGCTTGGCCCGTCGGAGCCCTTGCCGGCAGAATTGCTCGAGCGGGTGGATGAGACGGTGCTCGCGGCGCGGGCGGCGCTGGGCGAGGACGAGATCGCCCGGCGGGTGGAGTCCGCGTACCGGCGGATGGCGGTTGAGAGCCGTGGCGGGTATTTTCCGCCGGAGACGGACCTGAAGAAGGTCGAGGTGTACGCGGACGCGATACTGGAGACGCTGGCGATCGCGATCTGGGGGACGCTCTTCGCGGTGATCGCTTCGGTGCCGGCGGCGCTCCTGAGTTCGGAGAAGACGCTGCGGATCGTGCTGCCGGGCGAGCGCTGGTGGCTGAGCGCGGTGCGTCGGGGGGCGGTGTTCATCGGGCGGCGGAGCTTTGATGTGTGCCGCGGGTTCAACGAGTTCGTGCTGGCGCTGATCCTGGTGGCGGTGATCGGGCTTGGGCCTTTCGCGGGGATGCTGGCGCTGGCGATTCATACCTTCGGGGTGCTCGGGAAGGTGTTTGCGGACGCGATCGAGACGGTGCGGAAGGACGAGGTGGAGGGTGTGACTGCGACGGGGGCGGGCCCGGCGCAGGTGATCAGTTTCGCGGTGCTGCCCCAGGTGATGCCCTACTTCGTGAGCCAGGCGCTGCTGCGGTTCGAGAGCAATGTGCGGTCGGCGACGGTGCTTGGGATCGTGGGGGCGGGGGGGATCGGGTTTCTGATCGATGCGAAGTTGAAGGCGTATCAGTATCGGGAAGTGGCGACGATGATGATTCTGATCATCGTGTTGGTGTCGTTGATCGACTTTGTGTGTGGGCGGATTATGAAGAAGTTGGTGTGAGGGGGGTGGGGTTCGTGGAGAAGGCTGCGCCGTCTCCACGGCACCCGGGGATCGGGTGGGTTGAT
>DAIQNV010000128.1:0-4316 GCA_036788215.1 Phycisphaerales bacterium
TCCAGCGACCGCCTCACCGCATCCTCCGTCCGCTGCACGACACCCTCAAACGCCAACTCCCCGTTCGCGTACACGCGGATCGGGCGGTCGAGGTCGATCAGCTCGTCCCGCAGGCGCAGCGTGACCGCCGGCGCATCGGCGGTCGCCAGATCGATCCGCTGGCCCTCCACGCTCGCGCGGATGACCGCGTCCTTCTTCGCGTGCTCGGCGTTGACCGCGAGCCAGTAGAACCGCGTGTGCGTCACATCGTCCTGCCGCCAGACGACGGTGTCGGGCCAGGGGTCGCGGGTGTGGCGGGCCATCCAGGGCAGGGCCTCCGCGTCGCGCCGCTCCATCCAGTGGCCCAGGCCCTCGTAGATCCGGACAAAGTGCTCGTACCCGCCCGGGTCGCCCTCGCGCAGCTCGCCCAGCCTCGCCCCCCACCGGCGGGCGACCTCGTTGCGGCTGTACGCCGCGTCGTCGGCGCCCATGAAGAGAGCAAAGGGCAGGTTCCGCAGGCCCTCGGGCTGAGACTCGTTGGGGTGCCCCGCCATCATCGCGGAGGCGGCGAAGCGGTCGGCCATCCGCGGGGCGAGCTGATACACCCCGTCGCCCCCCGCGGAGTAGCCCATGAGGTAAACGCGATCCGGATCGACGCGACCCGACGCGACCATCGTCCCGATCAGCCGATCGAACAAGCCATCGATGTGCCCCTGGTGCCAAAGATTCCAGGTGTCGGTCGGGGCACGGGGGGCGATGTAGATGCCCTCCGCCGGCTCGTAGAGGCGGATCTGGTTCTCCCACTGGCGGTCGTTCACCTCCGCCGGGGCCCCGCCACCGCCATGCATGGAGATCCAAAGCGCGTGCCCCCGCTCGCCCGGCTCGCCGAAGACGCGCTCCTTGTAGCGGAGCGTGCGGTCGGCGAGGGTGAAGGCCTTGGCCTCGATCTCGCTCGCCCGCTCCGCGACGATCTGCGCCGCCATCTGCGAAGCGATCGAAGCCACGACCGCCTCCGCCCGCTCCTCGGAGAGCCCGAGTTCGTCCCACGCCAGTTCCAGCACCGCCCGCCCGGCGCCGTCGGCGTGCACGCCCGTGAGCCTCGTCTCGCCCCCGTGCTCCGCCCGCAGCACGAACCACGCCCCGGGCTCGAAGGCGAGCGCCGGCATGTCGTTGAGGTCCGCCCGCCCCGCGCGGGTCCGGCCCTCTGCGACGACCTGCCTGTCCTCGTTCACCAGTGTGAGCGAGCACGCCATGCGAGCGCCGCTGGCGTCGACGATGCGGACGAGCCTCACCGCCTTGTTGGCGTCCTTCGCTTCCGTCTTCTTGGGCGTGTATCGCTCGGTGACGTCCGCCGCGTGGATGGAATGGTCCTGGGGCGCCCAGACCATCGTGAACCGCCCATCCGCAGGGGCCCACGAGCTGGCCCAGACGCCGAAGACGGGGTCGCCCGCGACCGCCTTGGCGGAATCGCCGGTGAACCAGGCCCGATCCAGCCCGCCCGCGTTGTACTCGTCCGCCCCGGTGAAGCGCCAGCGCTCGCCATCCCACACCTCGACCCAGGTGTGGTTGCCCCGCTTGTCGTGCCAGTTGGCGACGCCCGCGACGCGGGCCGGGATCCCCACCGCGCGGCACGCGTTCACGAGGATGACCGAGAGCCCGGTGCAGGTCGCCCGCCCCTGCGCGATCGACTCGCTGATGCTCTGGTTGGGCTTCTTGCGCCCGGTGTTGTAGTGGACATTGATCTCTTTGAAGAGCTCGCGGTTCAGCGCCTGCGCCGCCTCCTCCGCGCTGCCCGCCCCCGCGACGATCGCCCGGGCCCGCCCGTACATCGCGGGTCGCCACGACTCCCGCGTCTCGTCGAGCGAGGCGTAGGGCAGCACATCGTTCAGGAAGATCGCCTCGGGCACCGCGCGGGCCCAGGGGAACTCGCGCCGGGCCCTCAGCGCATAGTCGAGGTTCTCCAGCAGCATCTGCGCGGAGAGGCCGGCATCCCGCTCGGGCCGGTGCTCCGCCAGGAACTTCGCCGCCCGCTCGCCCTCGGGCCCGAAGCGCTCCGAAGTCTCCGCGATGAACGCGGCCCAGCCATCGCCCTGCGCCGCGGCGCTCGGGGCCCACAGAAGCGACGCCACGACGAGCGCCCAGAGACGCCACAACGAACGAGGCCCAACGCGGTATTCACACAGCATGGCCGAGCATACCGGCCACGCCAGGCCACTACCGCCTGGGCGACCGGGGCCGACCCGTCCGGCTGGGCGGCTTGGGCGGGTAGGGCCCGGGCTTGGCCGCCTTGGCCCGCCCCGCGGTCCCGGTCGGCTCCGGCTCGTCGCCCGCGTCGTCCGCGGCACCGTTCCCGGGCTCATCGTCGCTCACAGGAGGCGCCGCCGCGTGCGGCTCGCCCCCGCCGATCCGGGCGAAGATCATCCGCCCCGCCGCGGTCTGCAGGCTGCTGCGGACGGTCATCGTCACGCGCCGCCCGATCGAGTGGGCCCCGTCTTCCGCGACGACCATCGTCCCGTCCTCGAGGTAGCCCACCGCCTGGCCCTCCTGCTCGCCGGGCTTCACGAGGTCGACCGTGATCGCCTCGCCCGGCACGAAGCTCGGCTTCAGGGCGTTCGCCACCTCGTTGAGATTCAGCACCGGCACGCCCTGGAACCCCGCGATCCGCGTCAGCGCCACATCGCCCGTCACGATCATCGCCGGGAGCTGGCGGGCCAGCTCGATCAGCATCTGGTCCGCGCCCGTCCCCGGGACGATCGTCTCGTCGATCGAGACATCCGCCTTCGCCGACCGCTGCAGGCGGGTCACGACCTCGAGCCCGCGCCGCCCCTTGGCCCGCTTGAGCTTGTCCCCCGCGTCCGCCAGCTGCTGCAATTCGCTCAAGACGAAGTGGGGCACCAGGATCGGCGCCTGGATCAGCCCCGTCTCCACGACCTCCGCGATCCGGGCATCGATCAGGGCCGAGCTGTCGAGCACCAGGGGCCTGGGCCCCCGGATCTGCTTGGCAAACTCGACATACGGGATCACCAGCCGGAAGTCGTCCTGCGTCTGCAGCACCGTCGTGATGCCCAGGTAGACGAGGCTGATCCCGAGCAGCACCTTGCTCGCGTCGACGATCGTCGCGTCCTCGATCTCCCAGCTGGTCGCGACGAGATCAATCACGAACCCGAACGCCAGGGTCGCGATCAGCCCCGCCACCAGCCCGAAGATCACCCCCGCCACCGTCTGGATCTTCTTGTTGGGCGTCAGCAGGTCGGCGGTCAGGAAGAGCCCGCACAACGCGATCGCCGCCCCCAGGGGCAACCACCAGCGCGTCGCCAGCTCGAAGGGCAGCCCCTGGCCCTCGGGCGTCGCCTGCTCCCCCACCTCGATGACGAACAGCAGCGTCACCGTCAGCATGAGCGCCAGGAACGCGATCCGGACGATCCGGAGCAAAAGCTCCCGCTGCCGGCTCGCCGCCTCCACCGGGTTGACGACCGGGCCCCCGACCCGGAGGGACGGGCGGAAGGGCCCCCGCTCGGGCCCGCCCGAGATTTGCTGGGGCTCGGCGTGGTCGCTCATCGGCCCGAGTGTACGCGAGGGGGGTCGGTGCGTATCCTCTCTATCCGCGTCCCGGGCCCGGAAAGGCCCCCGGGACGCCCCGCGATCGGCGGCCGGGCTCGGTGCACGGGTGGCCCGTGAACCTGGTCAGGGCTTGACCGCAGCAGCCATAAGCGGCCGTCATCCGGTGCCGCCGATGTCCTGGCCGCCGATCGCGGGTTCTTTCTTCTCCCAGCACCCCGCCCATCCACCGGGACGCCGAGTCTGAGCGCCGCGAAGGCTCGGGCCGGGCGATCCCCGTCGCCCGGTGCGCCGCCCCGATCAACCCGAAGCTTCGCGTCCGCTCAGCGTCGGCGTCCGGGGACCCACCCTCTACACTCCTCCCATGGCCTACACCGTCCTCGCACGCCGGTACCGTTCCCGAGACTTCGACGAGGTCGTCGGGCAGGAACCCATCGCCCGCACCCTCCGCGCCGCCATCGAGCAGGACCGCGTCGCGCACGCCTACCTCTTCTGCGGCACCCGGGGCGTCGGCAAGACCTCCATGGCCCGCATCTTCGCCAACGCCCTGAACAACCCCGATGGGGACGACGCCCTCACCCAGGCCATCATGACCGGCCAGGACACCGACGTCATCGAGATCGACGGCGCCAGCAACAACTCCGTCGACAACGCCCGCGAGCTCATCGCCAACGCCGCCTACCGCCCGCTCCGGGGCCGCTTCAAGCTCTACATCATCGACGAAGTCCACATGCTCTCGACCTCCGCCTTCAACGCCCTCCTGAAGACGATGGAGGAGC
>DAIQNV010000129.1:0-4275 GCA_036788215.1 Phycisphaerales bacterium
ATCGCTGCGCGATGTCTCCACGGCAGCCCTTGAGTCGTTGGTCGTGGAGAGATCGCTGCGCGATGGCTCCGGGGCACCCATGGACACGTGGTCAGGAGCGGTCGTGGGCTCGGAAGCCGGAGTTGGGGTCGCCCAGGCGGAGGATGGCGAGGATGTCCTGGGCGGTGGTGCCTCCGAGGGGCTTGCCGGCGATCATGATGACGGGGTCGCCGTCGTCGGCCCAGCCTTCTTCTCGGATGCGTGCGGCGACGGTGTCGGTCCAGGTGGCGAGGAGGCCGTCCTTTGGGACATCGCAGCGGATGGGGGTGACGCCCCCGAAGAAGGCCATGCGTCTGGCGGCGATGCGTGATGAGGTGTAGGCGAGGATGGGGATGCGGAAGTCGTGCTGGGAGAGGTAGCGGGCCATGCCCCCGGTCTGGCTCCAGACGACGATGAGCTTGGCCTTTGACTTGGCGGCGATGTGCCAGGCACCGGCGGCGAGTGATGCGGAGCGGTGCGGGTGCTCCTCGAGCTTTTGGGGTGGGCGTGGCTCGTGGGGCTGGAGGTCGATCCAGTCTTCGGCGGAGCGGATGATGCGGGACATGGTCTCGACGACGAGGTCCGGGTGCTTGCCGACGGCGGTTTCGGCGGAGAGCATGACGGCGTCGGCGCCGTCGAAGATGGCGTTGGCGACGTCGGAGGCTTCGGCGCGGGTGGGGATGGGCTCGGTGACCATGGTCTCGAGCATCTGGGTGGCGACGATGCAGGGCTTTCCGTAGGCGGCGCACATGGCGACGATGTGCTTCTGGGCGACGGGGACGTGCCAGGTGTCCATCTCGACGCCGAGGTCTCCGCGGGCGACCATGATGCCGTCGCTGGCGTTGACGATGGACTCGAGGTTGGCGACGGCCTGGGGCTTCTCGACCTTGCTGATGACGGGGATGTCGTGGGCGAGGGGGTCGGCTCCTCGCTCGGGGTCGATGGAGCACATGCCCCGGAGCTTGTTCTTGAGTTCGTAGACCTCGTCCTCGGTGCGGACGAAGGAGAGGGCGAAGACGTCGACGCCGTGGCGGACGCCCCACTCGACGCACTCCCAGTCTCCCGGGGTGATGGCGGGCATGGAGAGCTCGGTCTCGGGCATGTTGACGCCCTTGCCGGAGGAGATCTTGCCCCCGTGGGTGACGCGGCAGCGGACCGTCTCGCCCTTTTTCAGTTCGACGATGAGCATGCGGATGGCGCCGTCGTTGACGAGGACGCGCTGTCCTGGCTCGACGTCGGTGAACATGGCGTCGAAGGTGACGCCGAAGGCTGCGAAGAAGTCGTCGTCGTCGGTGCCCAGGACGGCGATGTCGAGGCCCTTCTTGAAGACGATGTCGACGCCGGTGTTGACGATGAGGCCTCCGGAGCCGTCGAGGTCGGGGACCTTGGTGACGCGCATCTTGGGGCCCTGGAGGTCTCCGAGGATGGCGATGGGCGTGCGGAGGCGGACGGCGGCTTCGCGGACGCGCTGCATGCGGACGAGTTGGCCGTCGAGGTCGCCATGGGAGAAGTTGAGGCGGAAGATGTTGACGCCCGCCTTGATGAGCTTCTCGATCATCTCGGGGCTGTCGGAGGCGGGGCCGAGGGTGGCGACGATCTTGGCGTGCCTGGGGTAGGGGTGTTCGTGGTGCTCGGCGAAGCGGGGGCGGATGTTGGACGGGGTCACTGTGGTCTCCCAGGGGCGTCGCGTCAGCGGGTGGGGGCACGGCTCGACTCAGCGTACATCCGCTGGATATCGGCGTAGGCGTCTCGGAAGTACGTGGTGTACGCGATCCGGCAGCGTGCCTCGACGGCGGGGTTCCGCCACTCGTTTCGGACAGCAGCGTAGGTCGATTCGGTGAAGGGGAGCGGGTCGGGCTCGGTGGCGAGGAGGGCGGCGAGTTCGTCTTCGGCGTCGGGCGTGGAACTGAGCGCCCCAGATTGGAGGAGGTCTCGGGCGGCGGCGAGGGTGAGCGCGCGGTCCTGGGGGAGGGCGTCTTTGGTTGATTGTGAGAGGCTGGGGAAGGCGGGGTGATTGCGGAGGAGCGTGACGGGGGTGGTGGGGAAGGAGAAGAAGAGGTCGCGCATGGCCTGCAACTGGCCGGGTGGGAAGGCGGGGTCGGCCTGGGCTCGGGCGATGGCGTCCCAGGCGGCGCGGCACTGGTCGGCGGAGTCGATGCCGAAGGCGCCCATCATCATCTGGACGCCGGTGCGCCAGCCTGGGTTGGAGATGTCGGAGGCGAGGTCGAAGGGGTCGACCTGGTCCATGAAGTGCGGGAGGTATTGCTCGAACATGACGCGGCGGACGGGCATGCGGCGGAGCTCGTAGACCTCGGGGCCCATGGGCTGGCCGGTGGGGCCGGGGGGGTTGTCGGCGGCGGTGTCGCGCCGGCGGGCCGGGAACTGCCAGAGGGCCTGGGCTTCCTCGGTGAGGGTGAAGGCGACGAAGCGGTTGGCGAGCTCGGGGTCGGGGCCTCCCCGGATGATGCTGACGGGGTCGGCGTCGATGTAGACGGCGCCCTTGGGCTCGACGTAGCCCAGGCGGTCCTGGCCTCCTTCGGCGAGGACCTGGGCCTGGCCACGCCCGTAGAAGTCGATGGCGAGGCCTGCGGCGGCTTCGCCGGCGCCGACATCGAGGGGGGGCTTGGTGGCGCTGTTGGTGAAGTAGCGGGCGTTGCCGGACATGGCTCGCAGTGTGCGCCAGCCTTCTTCCCAGCCCTGGTTTCCGAGGATGGAGTCGAAGGTGGTGGTGATGGAGCCGGAGAGGCGGGGGTCGGCGAGGGCGAGCCAGCCTCGGAGGCGGGGGTCGGTGAGGTCGCGGAAGTTCTTTGGGGGCTCGAGGCCCAGTCGTTCGTAGACGGGGCGGTTGTAGATGATGCCGAAGCTGGAGAGGGCGGTGCCGATCCAGTAGCGGTCGGGGTCGTAGAGCAACTGGGTGCCGATGGTGTTGGGGCCGAAGAGGTGTTCGAGGGTTTGGGGGTCGATGTCGGCGGGGATGGACATGGGGAGGTCGATGTCGCGTCCGTCGAGCTTGACGCGGATGCCGGCTTTGAGGGTGCCGTGGTCGTAGCTGCCGCCTCCGAACATGAGGTCGTAGCCGATGACGCCCGGGGTGACGGTGGGGCCTTCGGCGTCGGGGTCCTCTGGGAGTTGGATTTGTCCGGCGGTGGCGGCGGCGCGGAACTGGGCCTCGAGCTGGCGGCGGATCTCGGAGGTGCCGCCTGGGGTGCGGAAGTCGACGCGGATGGGTTCTGCGTATTCGCGGAGGTGCCACTCGGAGAAGGCTCGTCCGAACTCGTCGCGGATCTGCTGGGTGTGGGGGGTGACGATGATGAGGCGTCGGGCGTCGTCGTCGCCCCGGGCGTCCTGGCGGCCCGAGGCCATGAGGAAGGGGACGCCCAGGAGGGCGAAGAGGAGCCCCAGGACGATCGCGATTGCCAGTTTGTCGCTCGCCCCGCTGGTGCCGGTCTTCATCGGGTGCAGTGTATGGGTTGATCGGGGGGCGCGGGGGGCCTTGGGTTGCTCGGGGATTGTCCCGGCGGCTCCTTGGAAAGGGTGTATCGATGAGCGAGCGGATTCGGGCGGCGATCGTGACGGGGGCGGGGTCCGGGATCGGTCGCGAGGTGGCGAAGCTGCTGCATGGCGCGGGGTGGTCGCTGGCGCTGGTGGGCCGGCGGGAGGGGCCTCTTGCGGAGACGCGGGGAGCGCTGCTGGCGGGGGGCGGGCCTGAGGTGGTGGTGCTGGCGGCGGATGTGGGCGTGGTCGAGCAGGCGGAGGGGATCGTCGGGCGGGCGATCGAGGCCCTGGGGGGGCTGAGCACGGTCATCAACAACGCGGGGCTGGCCCCGCTGAAGCCGGTGCACGAGATCGGGGCGGAGGAGGCGGAGGCGGTGTTCCGCGTGAATGCGCTCGGGCCGATCGGGACGATCCGGGCGGCGCTGCCCCGCTTTCTGGAGCAGGGGTACGGGACGATCGTGACGGTGACGAGCCGTGCGGCGTTCGATCCGTTCCCGGGGTTGACGGTCTATGGGGCGGCGAAGGCGGCGATGCAGACGCTGACGAAGGGGATCGCGACGGAGTACGGGGATCGGGGCGTGCGGGCGTTTGCGGTGGCTCCGGGTGCTGTGGAGACGGCGATGCTGCGGGCGATCATCTCGGAGGAGATGCTGCCTCGGGAGCAGACGATGAGCCCGGCGTATGTGGCGGGGGTGGTGGTGGCGTGTGTGACGGGTGCTGCGGAGGTGGAGAATGGGGGTGTGGTGGAGGTGTTTGAGTAGG
>DAIQNV010000130.1:0-4207 GCA_036788215.1 Phycisphaerales bacterium
TTGTAGTTGCCCTCGACGTAGTAGAGGATCTCGTCGGAGTCGATGTTGGAGTGGTTGTAGGGGATCGGGATGGCTTCGGGGTGGAAGTCGAGGACGCGGGGGCAGAAGGAGCAGATGACGAAGTTGTGGCCCTCGAAGGTCTGGTGGATGGGGGGCGGCATGTGGAGCTTGCCGACGATGGGGGCGAAGTCGTCGATGTTGAAGCAGTAGGGGTAGTAGCAGCCGTCCCAGCCGACGACATCGAGCGGGTGGTAGGGGTAGATGTACTTGTGGACGGTGTCGCGGGCCTTGATGCGGACCTCGAAGTCGCCGAGGTCCTCGTGGGCGAGGGGGTGGTCCTTGTCCTCGAAGGGGACGCGGAGGTCGCGCTCGCAGTAGGGGGCGTGCTCCAGGAACTGGCTGGTCTGCTTGGAGAGGTAGCGGGGGGGCGGGAGGATGTGGGAGCCGTTGGCGGTTTCGAAGCACACGATCTTGCCGTAGGGCATCTGGGCCTTGGTGAAGCCTCCGAAGGCTTCGTCGTCGCTGCTATCGGGGGTGGGGTCCGGGCGTTCGTCGAAGACCATCTGGTAGATCACACCCTTGGGCATGACGATGTAGTCCTTGGGCCCGAACTTGAGGGTGCCGAACATGCTGTGGACAGTGCCGGTGCCATAGTGGACGAAGAGGCACTCGTCGCCCTGAGCGTTCTTGAAGTGGTAGTTCATCCGCTCGGCGGGGACGCAGACGGACATCTCGACATCGGCGTTGCCGAAGAGGACGATGCGACCGGTGACGGGGTCGCCCTTGGGTGGCATGGTGCGCGTCTTGAGGTGGCGCATGCGCATGACGCCCTTTTCGACGTACTCGGGTGTGGTTTCGTAGAGGGGCTCCCATCCGGCGACCTGCGTCGGCGGGTGGATGTGGTACATGGTGCTGGTGGGGCCGACGAAGCCCTCGGTGCCGAAGAGCTCCTCGGAGTAGAGCGCGCCGTCGGGGCGGCGGAACTGGGTGTGGCGCTTCTTCGGGAGTTTGCCGAGCTTCATGTAATACGCCATGGCGTGGCCTCCTTGGAAGGGTGGGGGGCGGGGAAACGTGGAATCGCTTTCGCGGGATGGTACGCGCGGCGTGGGGGTGGGTCCTTGTGGGGTGTGCGGGGCCTGGGCACGGCCCGGGGCGTGGCGCGGGGTTCTCGTGCTTTCCGCCGGGCCTTCAGCGGGCGCGGGCCGCCTGAGCGAGGGTCAGTCGGGCTCGTCGACGGTGTACTCGATGACGACCGAGATGACGCGCATGGTGTCGTTGCTGGCCCAATCGTTCGAGTAGATTCGGATGAAGTAGCTGTGCCGTGTGTTGTCGATCACTAAAGAAGTCTCGACGCTGCCAGAGCGGGGGCCGGGCGATGCTCCGGATGTCTCATATTGTGCATAAAGAAATCCCCCTTGGGAGGTGTGAAACCCTGCAAATATTCTAAAGAACATAGTTCCACTACTGTTGTCGATGTAATAGGCGGTGAGGCGAGTCACCGCGGCCCCGTCGGGCAGATGGATGGGGGCGAACATCGCATCGGTGCCGGTCGACAGCGGGTACGCGCCTCCGAGGCCCAAGGTCCCGCCGAAGCTGCGTCGGACGGGGTTGCCGGAGCTTGAGAGGAGGGCGTTGCCGGTGATGGAGTAGTACCGGGTTCGCGGGGCGGAATACTGGAAGGCGGGGGCGGTGACGGGGCCTGCTGCGGCGACACCGTCGGCTGCGATGGTGAGGCTGTCGGTGCCCTCGATATCGAAGACGAGTTCCTGAGCGGCGGGATTCCAGTAGTGCCGGGTTTGCGACTGGCGGTAGCTGAAGGCGTCGGCTTCGATGCCTTCGTCGCTGAAGAAGATGCGGTTCTGGCCGGCGACATTGAAGATGAGGCGGTCCGACGCGGTGTCGTAGTACTGGTAGCCGAGCATTTCGCCGCCGGCGGCGTAGGCGTAGTAGGGGCGGCCTGCGGAATTGGAGACATCGGCGACCATGCCCCCGAAGTTGAAGGGCCCGGTGGGGGCGGTGAAGCCGAACCACTCGCCGGTCATGATGGGGGCGTCACGGTTGATGAAGGCTTTGGCGAAGATGCCGTTCGGGCCATCGCCGAGGATGGCGCTGGTGGCGCCGGGGTTGTTCCAGGCCTGGGTGAGGGAGCGGAGGGCGTAGGGGGTGGCGGCGAGGGGCTGGCGCGGGGCGAGGGTGTTGAAGGGACCGTCGTTGGCGGAGTCTTTGACTCCGATCTCGATGAAGCGGGGGTCGCCGGTGAAGACGGTCTCGTCCGGCGGGATGTGCAGTTGGAAGAGGCCGTTCTCGACGGTTACGCGGGCGAGGGTGAACGGGCCACCGACGGCTTTGCCGCTGACGAGTTGGTCGTGGATGGTGATCTCGAAGTCGTAGATGCCATCGGCGGGCCTTCCGTCGGTGTCGAGGCGGCCCTGGTAGGTGACGGGCTGGGCGGGCGTGAGCGAAACGATCGCCGCGACGAGGGCGGCTGCCAGAAGGCGGTGGAACACGGTGATCTCCTCGTGCGGGGGTCGATCGGCGGCGGCTGGCTGCTTGACAGCGTACGGAAACCGCCCATGCGGGCCAAGAGAAACCTGTGTTTCGCGGTGCCGGGATTGGCCACCGGGAGCGGCACTGGGGGTTCGCGTGCTGGCATTCGGGCCGGCTCGCCAGTAATCTGTCCGCATGACACGACCCCAACAGCGAGCGGGCTCGCGGACGCCTCCGAAGCCCGGGACGATGGCGATTCGGTTGCTGGTGACGGCGGCGGCGGTGGTGGTCGCGGGCCTCGGGTTCCTGCTGGGGACGGTCGAGGGGGTTGCGGTCGCGATCGTGTGCGTGTTCATCGTCAACGGGGTGTGGGTGGGGGCGGCGGAGCAGGTGGCGGGGTTCGCGGCGGTGTTGATCGCGCTGGTGCTCTCGGGGGTGGTGGGGGGGCAACTGGAGCCGGTGGTGGCGTCGGTGGGGCAGACGGGCGGGCTGGCGGCGGAATTGATCGCGCGGGCGGTGGCGGTGCTGGTGGTGGCGGTGCCTCTGGGCGTCACGCTGGGCATCGTGCTCCGGGTGCTGCTGAAGAAGCACCCGGTGTTCGCGAGGTTGAACACCTGGCTGGGGGCGGGCTTCGGGCTCGCGGAGGGGGCGCTGGTCGCGTTGGTTGTGCTGTGGATCCCTGTCCTGCTCGGGCCGGTGGCGAGCGCGCAGGCGGAGGCGGCGCGGGCGCGGGCGGAGTCGGAGGAAGGGCAGGGGGCGGGCGCGCCGACGGTGCGGGCGAACGCCGCGGTGGCGGAGTTTGTCGAGGCCTGGGCAAGGGCGCTGCGGGGGTCGGTGCTGGAGGGGATCGCGACGGCGACGGCGCCGACCAGGGGTGTGGAGATGATCGCGCTGGCGCACGAGTTCGCGGAGATCTCGCGGGATGAGGCGGCACTGCAGACGCTGCTCAATGACCCGGTGATGGTGGAGATCAACGAGCTGCCCAGCGTGCGGGCGGCGCTCGATCGGCTGCGGCATGACGATGCGGTGCGGGGGGCGATCCAGGGGGAGGCGATCACGCCGGAGACGCTCTGGGCGATCCTGCAGTCGGACACGGTGCTGCGGGCGGTGGAGGAGACGGGGGCGATGGAGGATGTGGCGGAGCGCGCGCCGGAGATTGCTCGGGCGATCGCGGAGGTGCGGCGGGAGGGTCGGGAGCCGTAGCGGGCGTCAGACCGGGACGGTGGGGCCCCGGCTGCCGATCGCTTCGCGGAGCACGATGAGCCCGATCATGGCGAGGGGGACCCAGAGGGCGTGCGTCGAGATCAGGTCGGGGTGGCCCAGGGCGATCGCGACGGTGCGGCCGGCGATGATGGCGAAGACGAGGGTGGCGCAGGCCTTGACGCCTTGGAGGATGCGGTTGGTTTGGACAGGATCGGCGGGTGCGGAGCCGGTGTGCAGCGACATCTGCATGAGGTGCGGCAGGCCCCTTTGCATGAGGGACATGAGGGCGTAGACGAAGAGGGCAACGCCCGGGAGGACGAGGATGAGGGCGCGGGGGCCGGTCGCGGTGACATTGCCCGCGAGGTCGTAGTGGCGGGGGATCTCGGGCGGGAGGGCGGCGAAGGCGATGAGCGGGACGCCCACGGCGCCGGCGAGGGCGAGCCAGGCGCAGACGCGGTAGACCCAGAGCTCGGTGTGGGCGGAGGCGGGGGGCATGGCGGATCTTTGGGGAGGATCG
>DAIQNV010000131.1:0-4165 GCA_036788215.1 Phycisphaerales bacterium
GGGGCGTCGCACATGAGGTCCGACCCGGTCTGCGTCTTGGGGAAGGCGATGACGTCGCGGATGTTGTCGGTGCCGGCGAGGTGCATGACGAGGCGGTCGAGGCCGAAGGCGATGCCTCCGTGCGGGGGGGCGCCGAAGCGGAGGGCGTCGAGGAGGAAGCTGAACTTCTCCTTGGCCTCTTCCTCGGAGAGCCCGATGAGGTCGAAGACCTTGCGCTGGACGTCGGCGCGGTGGATACGGATGGAGCCGCCGCCGATTTCGGAGCCGTTGACGACCATGTCGTAGCCTGCGGAGACGATGCCCTCGACGGTGTCGATGTCGGCCTTGTCGGCGGCGAGGAAGGCCTCGAGCTGGTCGGGGCTGGGGGCGGTGAAGGGGTGGTGCAGGGCGTAGTAGCGGTCGGTCGCGGCGTCGTGCTCGAACATGGGGAAGTCGATGACCCAGGTGAAGGCCCACGCGCCCTGTGGGATCATGTCGAGATCGCGGGCGATCTTCTGGCGGAGCTCGCCCAGGGCCCGCTGGCAGGTGGCGTAGGTGTCGGCGCCGAAGAAGACCTGGTCGCCCTCCTCGAGGCCCAGGCGCTCGGCGAGTTGCTGCGCGTAGGGCTCGATGAACTTGGCGACGCCGGTGTCGAACTTGCCGCCGGCCCACTTGGCGGTGGGCACGCCCCCGGCGCCGAACTGGCGGACGAACTCGGTGTAGCCGTCGGTGATCTTGCGGGTGAGCTTCTGGGCGCCCTGTGGGACGCGGATGGCGCGGACGGTTCCGCGGCGCTTCTCGAGGGCGCTCGAGAAGACCTTGAAGTCGGAGTCCTTGACGATGTCGGAGATGTCGACGATCTCGAGCCCGTAGCGGAGGTCGGGGCGGTCGATTCCGAAGCGGTCCATGGCCTCGCGGTAGGTCATGCGGGGGAAGGCGGGGAGTTCGACGCCCAGGACTTCTTTCCACAGGTCGCGGGCGAAGCCCTCCATGGTGTCGAGCACCGTCTCGCGGTCGATGAAGCTCATCTCGAGATCGACCTGGGTGAAGTCGGGCTGGCGGTCGGCGCGGAGGTCCTCGTCGCGGAAGCAGCGGGTGATCTGCATGTAGCGGTCGCAGCCGGCGATCATGAGGATCTGCTTGAAGAGCTGGGGGCTCTGGGGCAGGGCGTACCACATGCCGGGCTGGAGGCGGCTGGGCACGATGAAGTCGCGGGCGCCCTCGGGCGTCGACTTCGTGAGCATGGGGGTCTCGATCTCGAGGAAGCCCTGCTCGTCGAAGTAACGGCGGGTGATCTGGGCGACGCGGTGGCGGATGCCCAGAACCTTCTGCATCGCGGGGCGGCGCAGGTCCATGTAGCGGTACTTGAGGCGGATGTCCTCGCCGGGGAGGGTGCCCTTGTCGTCGGGCAGGAAGGGCGGGTTGTCGGTCTTGCTCAGGACCTCGACCTTCGAGACGACGATCTCGATGGTGCCGGTCGGGAGCTTGGGGTTCGGGCCCCCGTCGCGGGCGCGGACCTTGCCCTCGATCGAGACGCAGTCCTCGTTGCGGAGCTTGTCGGCGGAGTCGAGCAGGTCCTGGCTGGCGTCCTCGCGGTCGAAGACGACCTGGGTGAGCCCGTAGCGGTCGCGGAGGTCGATGAAGATGAGGCCGGTCCCGTGGTCGCGGTAGCTGTTGACCCAGCCATTGAGGACGACCTCCTGGCCGATGTGGGAGTCGCGGAGTTCGCCGCAGGTATGGGTCCGGATGCGCATCGATGCCCCTCAGCAGTCGGCCTGGGGCAGCCCTGCCCCGGGCGGGTGTTTCGCCTCGTGTGGAGGCGAGTGTAGAGGGGCATGGGGCGGGGGCAGCGGGGCGGGCCGGGTTTGGATCGACCCCGTGCCGATTGTGCGGAGCGGCTGGCCTAGATCAGGAAGACCGCCCCCGCGAGCACCACGGCGGTAACGATCAGGATGCCGATCCAGCCGATGATGCCGATCGCGACGGGGGCGCCGGAGCTGTGGTGGTCGCTCATCAGGTCATCGGGCCCCTTGGGGACGCGTCCCTGGTCCGGGACTTCGGAGATCGTCTTCGTGCCATCCTTGGTTTTCACCTTGTGGAGCATGTGAGACTCCTTTCATGTCCGATGACCATAAGTCGATACGCGACAATGCACTAGGAGTGCTAGCGGGCCCGGGCTGCCGGGTCAAGGCGATCGCCCGGCGGGGTCGAGTTCTCACAGGATGAAGACCAGGCAGGAGACGAACGCAGCGATGGGCACGGCGATGACGTAGCCCAGGAGCCCAAGGGCCACGGGCCAGCCCGAATCGGGCAGGGGCGTCGCGGCGGCTGCGGGGACAGCGATCACCCGGGGGAGGGGGCGGTCGTTCGTGGTGGTGTTCATGGTCGTGGGGTTGGATAGCACGGTCGGGCTCCCTGTTCATCCCGGGGCGGGACGCGTCCGACGCGTCGTCCGGCGAGATGTCTGTTGCAACAGATAACTCGCCCGGCGACGGTCTATTCCGCTTCGGCGATCGATTCAGCGTGATCTGGCGAGGGGTTTGCCGCCCACGGCTTCTGCGGCAAGCCCGATGAAGGTGGGCAGGGTCTTCTGCATCGCCTGAGCAAAGGCGTCTCCGTCGACGCGGTAGACATCGCCCCTGAGGAGGGTGAAGTCGGCCTCGACGACGGGGTCGGCGGAGAGCAGCGAGCGTTGGGCGGTGAGCACGCCCTCGTAGTCGCGTCCGACGACGCGCATGGTGCTGCCCGCCTCGAAGCTGGCGTATCCGCGGTAGACGCCCAGTCGCAGGCGGACGCGGATGACGCGCTCGACGCCGAGTTGCTCGCGCACGGTCCTTTCGACCGCGGTGACGTCGCCGCCCCGGCTGTTGGTGATGACGCCGAAGCCCGGGGCGGGGACGATGCGGACCTCGCGTGTGCGCCCGGTGTCCGAGGCGAGGAAGTTGATCTTGAGCAGCAGCCCCGAGGACCCCCTTTCGGCGGTCACGAAGCGGTCCATCGCGGGCACATCCTGCACGAGGCGCTGGGGCACGAGGCTGAAGTTGCGCCGGGTCATCTCATCGACGAAGATGCGGTAGGCGAGGGCCGCGAGGCGGTCGCGATCGGCGATGCTGAACTCGACCTGCTTTTTGCCGAAGCCGATGGTCTCGGCGCCGATGCCGAAGAGGGACGGGGGCACGGCGAAGACCTGGTTTCCGAAGGGGGTCTCGACTTTCTCCTGCACGAACTCCACCGCGAACTCGATCATGGCGTGCTGGGGGTCGACGCCGTCGTAGCCGTGGAGGGGGGGGAGCGAGTCGCGCCTCCAGAAGTCCCCGGCCTGCGTGGTCACCTGGCGGTCGGTCTCGAGTCCGGCGTCGAGGTTGGTGGGCGCTGACCTGCAGCCGGTGAGCCACAGGGCGGCGAATACGACGGCGCACACCACCACAGACCCACTCGCGTGCGCGCTCCGATTGAGCATGTTCGGTCGTCCCTTCCTCGCTTTGGTCTCGGGTCGTTACCAGGCAATCGCCGAGCCATCGTGGCTCAGGAACCGGCCGGTGTCCCCCATCGCGATTCGGTTCGCGAGCGAGAGGATATCCGTTGCACTTTTCTCGGGCGTGAGGTGTGCGTCGGCCCCGCCCATGTCGGTCTGCACCCATCCGGGGTGGACCGCAACGGATACGACGGCGCGGTCCTTCAGTTCGTTGGCGATCAGCAGGTTGACCATGTTGAGGGCGGCCTTGGAGGCTCGGTAGGCGATGTTCTTGGTGGCGGTGGCGGCGCCGTCGAGGCTGCCCATGGTGCTGGTGATGTGGATGATCTTTTTTTCACTTCCCGCGAGGAGGTTTGGGAGCAGGGCGCGGGTGACGAGCAAGGGGCCGGTGGCGTTGGTGGCGAAGCAGGCGTTCATCGCGGCGGCGTCGAGGGCCTCGAAGCCCTTGCCGCTATCGGGGAAAACGCCGGCGTTGTTGATGAGGAGGTCGATGGGTCGGCCGGCGAGGCGGTGGGCGAGTTTCTTGGCGCTTTCTTCATCGCTGGCGTCGAGTTGTTCGACCTGGGCTCCGGCTTCGCGGAGGGCGGTGGCTCCGTCGGGATCGCGGGCGGTGGCGATGACGGTGTGGCCCTTTGCGATGGCCTGGCGTGCGAGTTCGAGGCCGATGCCTCGGTTGGCTCCGGTGATGAGGGTTGTGGGCATGGGGGGAGG
>DAIQNV010000132.1:0-4044 GCA_036788215.1 Phycisphaerales bacterium
GCGCTCGGGCGTGCGGTGGGCACGACGGTGCGGTCGATCACCAAGGGGGACGGGGCGGTCCAGAATGCCGGTCGGACGCGCGAACTGGACCGGACGACGGAAGAGGTCGAAACACGCGATGATGAGGGCCGGACCGTCGTGCTGCGACGGACGACGATCGACGAAGTGGAGATCAAGCCGTGAAGACACGCCTGCAGACGGTCGGGATCGGGATGACGCTGGCGGCGTTGGCGTTCGCGCTGGGCGGGTGCCGCAACGCGGAGGTCAGCCGGGTCAGTGTGCTCAACGAGTCGCGGACCGCGGTCCTCTTCGCGGCCTGGCCCGAGGAATCCGCGATCCCCGGCCCGGCGGACGAGGTGCGGGTGGAGGCGAACCAGAGCCGTGCGGTGACGATTGATCACCCCGGGCTGATCGACCCGGCGATCGCGGTGCGGATCCGTCCGGCGGGCGAGGGGGACACGATGGGGGCGAGGGACGCGACGGGCGCCGGCGAGGCGTTCAGCGTGCGGATGGACCCTCCGGGCCCGTTCCTGCTCCGGGTGCGCGGGGCGGCGGACCGTCTGACGGTGCAGCGGGAGGTGGACACCGGTGCGGGCGAGCCCCCGATCCCGGCGGACCCCCACCAGCGGGGCATCACGGACGACATTCCGCGTTCGAATGTCCGGTTCCGCTGAGGCGAGGTCGGTCTCCGTGCGGGTGTCTCGGTCTCCATAACCCGGGTTGACCCCTGGTTCATTCGTCTCATGATGGTCCGGGTCTGCGGAAAGTCTTGACGCGGGCCCGGGGCTTGGTAGATTCGCTGGGTGCGGCTTCGTTCGCCTGTTCAGGCGGTGCCGCGGCGCGCGTCGGGCGGCGACTCTGCAGTCCGACGCATCTCTCCGGGGGCAGTCGAGTCGGGGGCCGGTCGGGCGCCCGAGACGGTGACACCATGAACGAGTTCTACGACGTGGCGGTGATCGGCGGCGGTCCGGGCGGGACGACGGTGGCCTCGCTGCTGAAGAAGTACATGCCCGAGCTGTCGGTGGCGATCTTCGAAAAGGAGAAGTTCCCGCGCGACCACGTGGGCGAGAGCCAGTTGCCCAGCGTGGCGCAGGTGCTCCACGAGATGGGGTGCTGGCAGAAGGTGGAGGACCACGGGTTCCCGGTGAAGATCGGCGCGACCTACCGGTGGGGGCAGAGCGATGAGTTGTGGGACTTCAACTTCACGGAGCCCCGGTTCCTGGAGGACATGGAGCGGCCCGGGAAGTACGAGGGTGCGCGGACGCGGACCGCGTTCCAGGTGGACCGCGCCGCGTACGACAAGATCCTGCTTGACCACGCGGAGGAGCTGGGCTGCTCGGTCTTCGAGGAGGTGATGGTCCGCGAGGTGGTGAAGAAGGCGGACGACGGGCAGGCGATCGACTATCTGAGGCTGGTGGACAAGGCGGGCGACGAGCACGAGGTGACGGCGCGGTACTTCATCGACGCATCGGGCAACTCCGCGATCATCCGGCGGGCGATGGGCGTGCCCGTGGACACGCACACCGGCCTGCAGAACGTCGCGTTCTGGGATTACTGGGAGAACACCGAGTGGGCGGTCAAGATCGGGGTGGGGGGCACGCGGGTGCAGGTCCTGAGCCTCGGGTGCGGGTGGTGCTGGTTCATCCCCCTGGGTCCGACGCGGACGAGCATCGGGTTCATCTGCCCGAAGGACTACTACAAGGAGAGCGGGAAGACGCCCGAGGAGCTGTACCTCTGGGCGATGGAGAACGAGCCCCGCGTGCGTGAGCTGACGAAGAACGCGACGCGTCGGGGCGAGGTGGAGGCGACGAAGGACTGGTCGTACCTTTCCGGGTACACCTACGGGACGAACTGGTTCCTGACCGGCGAGGCGGTGGGCTTCGCCGACCCGATCCTCGCGGGCGGGATGGCGCTGACGCACATGGGCTCGCGTCACCTGGCGTACACGATCCTGGAGCTGGAGCGCAAGAGCCACGACCGCCAGTGGCTGCTGGACAACTACAACGAGTCGATCCGCCGGCGGATCGGGCAGCACATCCGCTTCGCGGACTACTGGTACGCGGCGAACGGGCAGTTCACCGACCTCTACGAGCATGCGCAGAAGATCGCGGAGGACGCGGGCCTGAAGTTCGACCGCGACGAGGCCTGGCGGTGGATCGCGGGGGGCGGCTTCAGCGAGGACAACCCGGGCACGCCGGCGCTCGGGGGGCTGGATGTGGGCGCGGTGAAGGCGCTGACGAGCCTGTTCGACAACAAGGACGAGATCGACTGGGTGGTCACGAAGTACAACATCTTCGAGATCGACCTGGAGGGGGCGGAGAACGTCGAGCTGCCCGTCCTCGAGAACGGGCGGATCGAGAAGCGCCCCTGCGCCCGGCGCGACGGGAAGACCGTGCCGGTCTACGGGCTGTGGAAGATCATGATGGGCCTGCTCGTCCAGCACCGGGACATCGGGACGATCTGGCGAGCCCTGCACGCGGGCCTGACCCGCAAGCACGGGGACCCCTACGTCGTGCAGCAGATCGCGGCCCAGACCATGAGCGTGCTCGACGTGCTCGTGACCGACGGCTGGGTCAAGGCGTCGCACGACCCGCGGTTCCCCATGCTCAACGTCCAGGCGGGCGTCTTCCAGGGGAACTTCGTCAAGAACGACGACGAGCTGACCCGCCGGCTGGCCGCGACGGAAGCCTGAAGCCGGGGCTTCCGCTGGGCGGATGCCGGCTCACGGCGCGCACCCCCGTCTGGGGCGGGGGCGCGCCGGGGTCGGGCGGACCATGGGGCGTACGCGTGCGGGCCCGGAACAGCCGCTCCGGGCCCGCCGCTCGCTCCATTCTGAGCGCTCCGTAGCGCCCTCCGGGCGCACACACGCTCTGGTACGGCCTCGCCGGGGTGAACCCGGCGGGCCTGATGGGATCCACGCGGCTACGCCTGAGGCGTAGCCGCTCTAGAATCGGCCCGAGCGCACCGGGCGAAGTCCTGTCGGACGCGAATCTGTGCGCGTTGACCGAATCCACCGAACGACGGGGGCGACACCGCCATGCCGAAGAAGACCTACCAGGACACCCTCGAGCGCCACTACCTGCTCAAGAACATCCCCACGCCCCCCTTTGGCCGGGTGGAGGACCGGCACGTCGTCAGTTACGACGAGTACGTGAAGAACGGGGGGTACACCGGTCTGCGCAAGGCGCTGTCGATGAAGCCCGGGGAGGTGACCGATGAGGTCAAGAAGTCGATGCTGCGTGGTCGGGGCGGCGCGGGCTTTCCAACCGGGCTGAAGTGGACCTTCCTCCCGCCGGTGAAGCTGGACGACGGGACCGAGGTGGGGGACGACTTCGCGGGGCGCGAGGCGGACATCAAGGAGCGGTACCTCGCGATCAACGCGGACGAGAGTGAGCCCGGGACCTTCAAGGACCGGCTGCTGATGGAGTTCGACCCGCACCTGATGCTCGAGGGCATCGCGATCTGCTGCTACGCCTGCCGGCTGAGCAAGGCGTACATCTTCATCCGGGGCGAGTACCACCACCAGGCGCACGTGCTGGAGCAGGCGCTGAAGGAGGCGTACGCCAACGGCATCTTCGGTGAGAAGGGGCTGATCGGCTCGGACGCGAACACGGGGGGCGCGCGGTTCCGCGTCGACTGCTACGTGCACCGCGGGGCGGGGGCGTACATCTGTGGCGAGGAGACGGGCCTCCTGGAGGCGCTCGAGGGCAAGCGGGGCTGGCCCCGCATCAAGCCCCCTTTCCCGGCGATCAAGGGCCTCTTCGGCAAGCCCACGATCATCAACAATGTCGAGACGCTGGCCCACCTGCCCGACATCATCAACCACGGGGCCGGGTTCTTCATGGACCAGGGCGTCGAGAGCACGGTGGGCGGGCCCCCCAGCTTCGGGACCAAGCTGATGGGCGTCTCGGGCCATGTGGAGCGGCCCGGCGTCTACGAGTGCGAGCTGGGCATCCCGCTGCGGACGCTGGTGGAGGAGTTCTGCGGGGGCATCCGGGGCGGGAAGAAGTACAAGGGCGCGATCGCGGGCGGCGTCAGCATGGG
>DAIQNV010000133.1:0-1103 GCA_036788215.1 Phycisphaerales bacterium
TCGACGAGGGCTTCGACCGCGTCCTCGGTCATCCAGGGGAGCTGGGCGATCTTCTCGCGGAGTTTGGGGGGGAAGGGTTTGCCCGACCTTTCGTGCGGGGGGCGGGACTTCCAGATGCGGTGCATCCAGAGGTACTGCTCGGGGGAGGGGGCGACCATGCGTTCGATGGCCCGCCGGTAGCGGGCGGTGAGGTAGAAGAGGGGGTCGGGCTGGGGCTCGTAGTCCTCGGGCCAGATGACATCGGCGATGTTGACGCGGTAGCGGAGGCCCTGGCCCCCGACGCGCCGGGTGGCGGCGCCGTCGGGCATCGCTCCGGCGGAGTCCCAGCCCTGGCGGTGGGCGACTCCACAGACCAGGACGGCGCGGTGGCGGAGGGCGACGAGGCCGATGGTCTTGTAGGTGCTGGCGAGGCGGCCCATGAAGGGGACGAAGAGGCCCCGGTCGCCGGCGTTCTGGTCGGCGACGAAGCCCACGGGCTCGTTGCGGCCCAAGAGGGTGGGGACCTCCTCGGTGGCGCCGAACTTGTCGAGCAGGCGCGTGCCCTGTCGGGAGCGGGAGCGGCGGACCCAGTCGTCGAGGGGCTTGGAATCGAGGGGGCGGTAGAGGGCGTGCATGGGGAAGCCCAGGGCGGCCATGGTGGCGCCGAGGATTTCCCAATTGCCGCAGTGACCGGTGATGAGGATGGCGGGGCGCTCGGAGAACAGGGCCCGGAGGGCGGTGTCGGTGGGGCCGATGTCGACGTGCTCGGGCCAGGAGTCCTCGGTGATGAGGCGGGGGAGGTAGGCGACCTCGACCGCGAGCATGGCGAGGTGCTCGTAGGAGCGGAGGACGAGCTCGCGGCGCCGGTCCTCGGGGACGCCCGGGAGGGCGACCGCGATGTTCTGGGCGGCGCGGTCGACGCGCTTTTTATTGAAGGGGAGGGAGCCGAAGGCGCGGCCCAGGGCCCGGGCGGTGGAAAGCGCGGGGGCGGGGCCGACCGCGAGGGGGGCGACGAGGGCGGTGCGGAGGGCCCAGTAGGCGGCGAGTTGGGCGGGGCCGGACTTGGCGGTGGGGGGGACGCTCATGGGTGCGGGGGGCGGTTGTTTTGGGGCGGTGGTTGGTCG
>DAIQNV010000133.1:1203-3949 GCA_036788215.1 Phycisphaerales bacterium
TCGATCGTGGTGTAGTTCGCCTTCGGCTCACGACACCACGGCACCCGAATCTTGCGAGACCACGGTACGCGGCGGTCTTCGATCGTGGTGTAGCTCGCCTTTGGCTCGCGACACCACGCCACCCGAATCTTGCGACACCACGGCACCCGGAGTGTGGCACCACGGCACCCGGCGTCGGACACCACGCCACCCGGCTGGACGCGCCCCGGATCAGCGGGGGAAGGCGCCGATGAGGGTGTAGAGACGGTTCTCGTTGAGGACGGGGATGTTGGTGCGCTCGGCCCGGTCGAAGAGGTCGTTGTAGCGCTGGACGATGTTCTGGAGGCGGACGTATTCCTGGACCGCCTCGAGGGGGGCGCCGGGGCCGGGCTGGGGGGGGAGGACGGGCTGGCGACCGAGGACGAGGAAGTCGAGGTCGCCGGTGATCTCGTCGACGGTCTGGCCGCCCCACTGGCGGATGAGGCTCTCGATGCGGTCGGCCTCGAAGCGGGTGGCGGTGCCGTCGCGGTCGGTGTCGAAGTTGCCATAGACGATGAACTTGTAGACCTTGTCGGGGTCGAAGAGGGGGTTGGCGATGACGTCGCCCGGGACGATGGGGTTGCCCTGAGTGGAGCGGACGACGCGGGCGGTGGCGGTGTTGTCCTGGACCGCGATGACCTCGAGCGCGGCCTTGCCCTGCGGGTAGTTGCCGGCGTCGTCAGGGCGGATGGCGGAGGCGTCGGCGTAGACGGAGAAGGTGAGGCCCACGGTGACCTTCTGGCGGGCGCCGAGAGAAATGGTGACGGTGTTCTGGGCGGACTGGGTGGCGACGACCTCTCCGTCGACGAGGGCGAACTCATCGGTGGGGCGGAGGACCTCGGGGCGGGCGACGCCGGAGGCACGCTCGAGGCGGTCTCGGAGGACGAGGATGTCCTGCTCGAGCTGGGCGATGACGTCCTGGAAGGCGTCGGACTCGCCCCGCTGCTCGTCCTTGAGGCTGGCGAGGTCGGCGCGGAAGTCGCGGATGAACTCGTCGATGCGGGCCTGGTAGTTCTCGACGCCCTCGCGGTAGTCGTCGAGCGAGGCGGTGTTGCGGGCGGTGCCCTGGCGGAGCTCGTTCTCGACCTGGCGGATGCGGTTGGCCTCGTTGCGGAGGTCTTCGGCGGCGCGGTCGCGGGCGGCTTCGGCTTCGGTGCGGGCCCGGTCGGCCTGGGCGAGGCGTGCCTGGAGGCGATCGACCCGGGCGAGGAGGGAGCCCCCCTCGAGCTCGGTGGTGCCCTGGACGCGCTGGGTGAGCTGCTCGTGGCTGAGGTCGGCGTTGCCGGCGGCGGTGGTCATCGTGGAGCGGAGCTCGCTGATGAGGTAGCCGGTGAGGGACTGGCGCTCGCGGCCCGCGCGGTCGAGGTAGCCCCGGACCGCGGCGGAGCCGCTCTCGGAGGGGGTGATGACCTCGTTGAAGGTGTTTTCCGCGGCGGCGAGGTCGACGCGGGCGCGGGTCATCTGGCTGTAGGCCCACACTGCGGCGATGAAGAGTGTGAGAATGAGGAGCGCCATGACCGAAATGGTGATCACGGTCCCAAGGCCGGCGGAGGTACGGGATGCCATGGTGAGTCGTTTCCTCTGCGGACGACCCGGGGCTGTGACCAGCGCCCGGCGGGGCGTCGTGTTGGACCCCGCTGTGGTGCGGGGCCGGGCTGTTGCCCGCCTTGGGGCGGGTTTGGTGTCAATGTACCGACCCTGTGGGCGGGGCGGGATGGGGCGGGGGTCGGGCGTCCTGGGCCGGGGCTGTGGCGTGGTGCCCCGGGGCCGACCGGAGGGACAGTCTGGCGGGTCCGGGGTCGGCGGTCAAGCCCGGGGGGGTGCGGGCGGGGCGCCCGGGGTGGTGCGGTCTTGGGGACGGGCTGATCCGGAATAGCAATGAAGGTCCGGGAAGTGGTATGGTCCGGGTCTCGCGGGGGCCCGGGTGGGCGTCTCGCGGGGGTCTATACGGAGGAACGAGGGATGCGGATCGGGATGATTGCGGGCGTTGCTGGCCTGGTCTCGGGTGGGGCTGCGGCTGGGGCGGTGGGGGGGGTGGGGCAGGGCTTTACCTACGCGGCGGAGGACGGGGGGACGAGCGATTCGTCGCTGAGCCAGTTTGCGGCGAATGCGACGTGGGGGAACTACTTCTTTGCCCAGCCGGGTTTCGAGCGGATCAGCGCGATTCAGGTGGCGTTTGCCCGGGACTTCGCGGCGGCGGGGCGGTCGGTGGAACTGCTGGTCTACGACGACGCGGACAACGACGGGGACCCCACCGATGCGACGCTGGTGAGCCGGACCACGGTGGGGGCGATCCTGACGCCGGACGGGGAGCCGGCGGAGTACGCGATCAACGCGGCTGACATCAGCGGCGGGTTCTTTGTCGCGATCAACATGGACGCGTTGCAGGGCGAACCGGTGTTCCGGTCGGACTTCAACCCGCTCGACCCGGACTTCACGCCCAGCACGACGAGTTGGACCTTCTACAACCCGGTGGGGACGCCTCAGCTTGACCTCGGGTCGAGCCTGTTCGTTGGGTTCAACGGGGACTTTGGTCTCGGGACCTGGGTTGTGCGGGCGGTGGGGGTGCCTTCGCCCGGGGCGGTCGCGGTGCTTGGGGTTGCGGGGGTGATGGTGGGGCGGCGGCGGCGGGCACCCTGATCTTCGCTTGGGCGAAGATC
Source organism: Phycisphaerales bacterium (assembly GCA_036788215.1). Taxonomy (GTDB): domain Bacteria; phylum Planctomycetota; class Phycisphaerae; order Phycisphaerales; family UBA1924; genus DAIQNV01. The sequence continues at coordinate 3,882 of DAIQNV010000133.1, forward strand.
AGGCGTCCGGGTTGAGGTGGCGTTTGCGTAAGGCACTGGCTGGCGAGCAGCCAGTGGCACCCGAGTGG
>DAIQNV010000134.1:0-3781 GCA_036788215.1 Phycisphaerales bacterium
CAAAGGGCCAAAGGGCCAAAGTGGTGAAGGGGCGAAGAGGCTACGGGGTAGAGGGAGGCACGGACCCGCAGAGCCGGGTCCGTGGCACCGGGCACCCGGCCGGAGGTGGCCAGTTCGCAGCGGGCCAAAGGGCCACATGAGGCGTTCGTGGAAAGACCGCTGCGCGGTGTTTCCACGGCACCCGGCCGCTGGCGGTCGGGACGGGGAAGCGGCGTACGGAGATCCAAAGGTCTGGCACGACCCGCTTTGCGGGTTTTTTGCTGCGCTTGGGAAATGGGGGTGACACGAGGGACGGGTTTCGGTAGGATTGGCGTAGGAGGGTGTTGCCATGCATCGAGCGGGGGTCGCGGTCTGGGGGCTGGTTGCTGGGGTGGTGCTGGGGGTGGTGAGCGGGGTGGCGTGGGGCCAGCCTTCGGTCGCGGAGCGGGTGCTGGTGGTTCCGGCGGAGGGGGAAGTTGGGGTTGGGATCACCGCGGCTGGGGTGGAGGATGCGCTCTCGCGGGCGCGTCGGCAGAAGGTGGAGAAGGTCGTGTTCGTCGTGGACAGCCCGGGGGGGTACCTCTACGAGGCGCGGGCGATCATGGGGGTGCTGAGTGCGGAGACGGAGGGGCTGGAGATCGTGGCGGTGGTGCCCGATCGGGCGCTGAGCGCCGCGACGGTCTTCCTCGCGGCGGCGGACGCGTGGGTGGTCTCGCCCGGGGCGGTGGTGGGAGCCGCGACGGCGTACGGGGTGGACCAATCGACGGGGAGCGTGGATGTTGACGCGAAGCTGAACGGGGCGTGGGCGGCGGAGCTGGCGGGCTTCGCGGCCCGGCACGGGTGGCCCGACGTGGTCTTCCGGGCGATGGTGGAGCGGGAGGTGACGCTGTACGCGGGGTGGGAGGAGGAGGGCGGGCCGGTGGTGTTCAGCCGTGCGTGGCCGGATGGGGCGGCGACGGTGGAGCGGATCGACAGCTCGGGGACGGTGCTGAGCCTGAGCGCGGCGCAGATGGAGGCCTTTGACCTCGCGACGGTGGTTCCTGATCTCGGCAAGGGGGACGAGGCGCTGATCGGGGCGGTGGCTGCGGTGCGAGGGTGGGGCGACGTGCGGGCTGCTGGGAATTACGGGCGGAGCTCGATGATCCGTGCGGCGCGGGAGCGGGAGAAGCTCGGGGAGGAGATGGGGGAACTGTGGGAGCGGTTCGAGCGGGAGGTGACGCGGGCGGCGGAGACGGACCCCCGGGGCCTGCGCATCTACTTTGACCGCGACACGATGCTGATGACGGGGGCGAGCCAGCGGGCGTGGGCCCAGGCGGCGGCGGCATCGCTCAACCACTGGTCGGCTGCGGAGGGGATCATGCAGCGCCTGGCGCGCCTGGACCGCGAGGCGGAGCGGGCGGGGGCGGAGCACCTGCGCGTGGACCGGGAGCGGGCGGACGAGGCGTACAGGCGTGTGGCGGAGAACGTGGCGTACATGCGGGCGAATCTGCGGAGGACGCATTACCAACTGAATCCCTGAGGGCAGTCGGCCATGGGCAACGGGGGGAGAACACGGGAGGGGGGTAGGATCGCGGATGCCCAGTCTTTCTTCGATCGTGTCGCGTCCGTTTGAGGTGGTGAGTTCGTTTGTGCCCATGGGGGACCAGCCCTCGGCGATCGCGACGCTGACGCGTGGGGTGGAGGCGGGGAAGCGGCACCAGGTGTTGCTGGGTGCGACGGGGACGGGGAAGACCTTCACGATGGCGCACCTGATCCAGAAGGTGCAGAAGCCGACCCTGATCATCAGCCACAACAAGACGCTGGCGGCGCAGCTGTACGAGGAGCTGCGGGCGTTCTTTCCGAACAACTCCGTGAACTACTTCGTGTCGTACTACGACTACTACCAGCCGGAGGCGTACATCCCGGGGCGGGACATCTACATCGAGAAGGACGCGAGCCGGAACGACGACCTCGACCAGCTCCGGCTGGCGGCGACGAGCAACCTCCTGAGTCGGCGGGACACGATCGTGATCGCGAGCGTGAGCTGCATCTTCGGGCTGGGGTCTCCGAGCGCGTACTCGGAGAAGGTGCTCACGATCACCAAGGGGTCGTCGATCGGGCGGCGGGACTTCTTTCTCGCGCTGAACGCGATGCAGTACCAGCGGAGCGACATCGACTTCAAGCGGGGGACCTACCGGGCGCGGGGGGACGCGATCGAGGTGTGGCCGGCGTACGAGAAGTTCGCGGTGCGGGTGGAGCTTTTCGGGGATGAGATCGAGCGGGTGGAGCTGGTGAACCCGTTGACAGGGGAACTCTTGGCGGAGGAGAAGCAGTTTTTCCTCTTCCCGGCGGTGCACTACGTGATGCCGGAGGATCAGCTGAAGTCGGCGGTGGATGGGATCCGGGCGGAGCTGGACGCTCGCGTGATGGAGCTGCGGAGCGAGGGGAAGCTGCTGGAGGCGCAGCGTCTCCTGGCGCGGACGAAGTATGACCTGGAGCTGATCGAGGAGGTCGGCTTCTGCAACGGGATCGAGAACTACAGCCGGTACATGGACGGGCGGGCGCCCGGGGAGCGGCCCTTTACGCTGCTGGATTACTTCGACTATGCGCCGCCTGCGGGTGGGGAGCGGGGCCATGGGCAATGGGCGATGGGCAATGGGGACGCCGGCGAGAGGGCCGTCGGGCGGAACCTTGAGGAGGACGAGCGGCGGTACGGGGTTTCGCGGCAGAACGCGGGGGATTGGCTCCTGGTGATCGATGAGAGCCACGTGACGCTGCCCCAGGTGCAGGCGATGTTCAACGGGGACAAGGCGCGGAAGACGGTGCTGGTGGAGCACGGGTTCCGCCTGCCCAGCGCGCTCGACAACCGGCCCCTGCGGTTCGAGGAGTTCGAGGCGATGGTGCCCCGGGTGGTGTACGTGTCGGCGACGCCCGGGAAGTTCGAGCTGGAGAAGACGGGGGGCGAGATCGCGGAGCAGGTGATCCGGCCCACGGGGCTGCTCGATCCGATCGTCGAGATCCGCCCGGCGCAGGGGCAGATCAACGACCTGGTCGAGGCGTGCCGTGAGCGGGTCTCCGAGGGGGACCGGGTGCTGGTGACGGCGATGACGAAGCGTCTGTGCGAGGACCTGACGAACTATCTCGATCAGCAGGGGCTGCGGGTGCGGTACCTGCACAGCGAGGTGGAGACGCTGGACCGTCTGGAGATCATCACGGACCTGCGATCGGGCGTGTTCGATGTGCTGGTGGGGGTGAACCTCTTGCGCGAGGGGCTCGACATGCCCGAGGTGAGCCTGGTGTGCATCCTGGACGCCGATAAGGAGGGGTACCTGCGGTCGGCGACGAGCCTGATCCAGCAGATGGGGCGGGCGGCTCGGAACGAGCGGGCGCGGGTGATCCTGTACGCGGACACGATGACGCCCTCGATGCGGATGGCGATCGAGGAGACGGAGCGGAGGCGGGCGAAGCAGAAGGCGTACAACACCGAGCACGGGATCACGCCCACGACGATCCGAAAGGACATCCGGCGGGGGATCGAGAGCGAGCTGAAGGCCCGGCGCAAGGCCCGGACCGCTGCGGAGACGACGGAGCCCGCGATCGATGCCCGGGAGTTGGAGCGGGCGCTCGAGGCGGAGATGCTGGAGGCGGCGAGCGACCTGCAGTTCGAGAAGGCGGCGGGGCTGCGGGACCAGCTCGGGAAGCTGCGGGAGCTGATCGCGGCCGAAGAAGCGATCGCGGAGGTGACGGATGCGGACGGGCCGGCGCCGGTGATGGTGCGCCGGAGCGAGCTGGAGGCGGCGCTGGGCGGGAAAAAGCCCAAGCG
>DAIQNV010000135.1:0-3670 GCA_036788215.1 Phycisphaerales bacterium
TCACGCGGCCTGGGCGTGGGGGCCATCGACGTTGCGAACCGCTCGCTGGACGGTGCGGACGACCCGTTCCAGCACCGCGGCGTCAGCGTCGGCGCCCATGAGCCAGGGGGCGTCGAGGATGTCGTCGACGAGGTCGTCCGCGGCGTCCTCCACCGTGTCGGGCTCGAGGGTCGCGAGGAGCATGGTGATCCCCGCAGCGACGCGACCGAGTGTGGCGGGGTGGTCGGGCCCACTCGCGAGTTCACCCAGGATCGCGGCGCGGGCGTGGTCGTCGAGGGTTCTGCCGGTGATGCGGAGGCGCTCGGCGCACAGCTCGAGCCTGGCGATCCCGTCGATGTCGCCGGCGTTCAGCCTCACGGCGCACGCCAGCAGTTCGAGGGAGAGGTCCGACGCGGGGATCATCGCGGCCTTGGCGAGGGCCTCGATGGCGGCGTGATCGACCTCCTCGGTCTGGCGGCAGGCCCAGGCGAGGACGGCGCGGCGCGGCTCGTCGCCGGGCTCTGACCGGAAGAGGCGGTGATAACTCAGTTGCCCAGCGTGCGGGTTCGTGTTGCCCCCCTGCGGGTGGGCCTGGGCTCCGAACGGATCAGAAAGCGTCCCCTGCATGTGTGCTCCCTCCTGCGCTGTTGCGCTCCGTAGCGCCCTTCCGGGCGCACACTCGCTCTGACACGGCTCCGCCGGATGGGATCCGGCGGGCCTGAGCGGGCGTTGTCCGCTCGTTTGGCGGACCGGTCGCGGACTGCCGGGCTCTCTCTTCCCGGGTTGCGGGGGAACATCGGCGAATGACAACCCCCGCATCAGGCGTTGGTCGCTTGAAGCGGGGGTGGATCGTTGGAAACGGATTTTCGGACCGTCGCGGTCGGCCCCGGTCGGAGCAGGCGTCGGGGTCGGGTCAGCGGAGCTGGAAGAACTTCGCGATGGAGTGGACGGTCACATCGCGGCCGATGGCGGCGATGGACTCGGTGAGGGGGATCTCCTTGGGGCAGACCTTGACGCAGTTCTGGGCGTTGCCGCAGTCGGAGACGCCGCCCGGGCCCATGAGGGCGTCGAGGCGGTCGTTTCGGAGCTGCTTGCCGGTCTTGTGGGCGTTGAAGAGTCTTGCCTGGGAGATGGCGTGGGCGCCGACGAAGCTGGTGTCCCACTTGGACTCGTCGGGCTCGAGGGTGAACTGGGGGCAGGCCTCAAGGCAGCAGCCGCAGGACATGCAGGTTGAGAGCTTGTAGCGGGTCTCCTGGGTGTCGGGGCCCTCCTGGGGTCCGGCGCCGAAGGAGTAGGTGGAGTCGATGGGGACCCAGGCCTTGACGCGCTTGAGGTTGTAGAAGAGGCGCTCGCGGTCGACCCAGAGGTCGCGCACGACCGGAAACTTGCTCATGGGCTCGAGGGTCATGATGTCGCCCTCACCGGGGGCGTACTCGTCCATGAGGCAGGAGCAGCTCTGGCGGGTCTGCCCGTTGATGAGCATGGTGCAGGAGCCGCAGACCTCCTCGAGGCAGCCCGAGTCCCAGACGACGGGCGTCGTCTTCTTGCCCTCGCGGGTGACCGGGTTGGCGGCGATGGTCTTGAGGACGCTGATGACATTCGCGCCGGCCTTGACCGGGACATCGAACTCCTCCCACCGGAAGGGCTTGCCGGGCCCGTCGCAGCGCTTAACGCGGATGATGATGGTGCGCGGGCTCTTGGCCTTCTTGCGGTTGGCTTCGCGCTCGTGCTTGGTGGGGACAGCGACGGCTGGCATGGTCGATCCTCGGGTTGGTGGCGCGTCTTGAGGTTGGGTTGGCTTCGCGGGGGTTGTCGGGCGGTCTGGTCAGCTCGCGAGGACTGCGGGCTCCTTGGCCTCCGCTCTGGCGGCGCCGGCGTCGGTCTTCCCGTAGGTGCGGGCTCGGGGCGTGACGAGGGGGACATCGACGTCGCGCCAGTCGATCCGGCAGCCCCCGGTCTTCGGGTCGTAGACCGCGATGGAATGCTTCTGGAAGTTGGCGTCGTCGCGCTCGGGGTAGTCGAGGCGGTAGTGCGAGCCCCGGCTTTCCCTGCGGAGCTGGCCGGCCCTGAGGATGGCGTCGGCCATGACGAGCATGTCGCCGGTGGCGCGAGCGAAGCTCAAGGACTGGTTGGTCCACATGGCGGAGTCGCCCAGCTCGAGGCGCTTGTAGCGGTCGCGGAGCTCGGCGATCTTGTCGATGGCCTTGCCCAGGCGCTCCTCGGTCTTGACGACGGTGCTGGCGGCGGTCATCTCCTCGCCCATCTCGTTGGCGATGACGTAGGGGTTGAGCGAGGGGTCGCCATCGGTGTCGCCCGCGGTCTTGAGGAGGTCGTCCATGATCTTCTGCTCCGCGGCGACCCCGTCGTCGAAGATCTTCTGGGACAGCCCCGAGGCTGGGGCGGCCTCGTTCGCGAAGTTGGCGACGGAGACGCCGTTGAAGAGGCCGTCGAAGATGCAGGAGAGCAGGGCGTTGGCCCCGAGGCGGGTGGCGCCGTGGTAGGCGAAGTTGACCTCACCGAAGGCGTAGAGGCCCGGGATGTTGGTCATCATGTTGTTTGGGGCGCCGGTGGCGAGGCCCCGGCCCGGCTCGGCATCGACGGGCGGGTTCATGCCGGGCTTGTGGTTCCCGTAGGGCTGCGATGGGACGTAGTTGCCCTGGGTGTACTGGGTCCACATGCCCCCCATGGTGTAGTGGACGGCGGGGAAGATGCGCATCGGGGTGGTGCGCGGGTCGTCGCCCACGAACTTCTCGTAGATCTCCATGATGCCGCCGAGCTTCCTGGTGAGGTAGTCGGGGTCCTTGTGGGTGAGGTCGAGGTAGACCTGGTTCTTTCCGTCGACGCCCATCCCGTCGTTGACGCAGACGTCGAAGATCTCGCGGGTGGCGATGTCGCGGGGGACGAGGTTGCCGTAGGCGGGGTAGCGCTCCTCGAGGAAGTACCAGCGCTCGGTCTCGGGGATCTGGGTCGGGTGGCGGGTGTCGCCCTTGGCGCGGGGGACCCAGACGCGCCCGCCCTCTCCGCGGGCGGACTCACTCATCAGGCGGCACTTGTCGGCGCCGGGGATGGCGGTCGGGTGGACCTGGATCATCTCGCCGTTTCCGTACCACGCGCCCTGCTGGTAGCAGCGGGAGGCGGCGCCGCCGGTGCAGATGACCGAGTTGGTCGACTGGCCGAAGACGAGCCCGTTGCCACCGGTGGCCATGACGACCGCGTCTCCGCGGAAGGCCCGGATCTGCATGGTGCGCATGTCCTGGGCGACGATGCCCACGCAGCGGGCGGAGTTGCCATCCGGGGCGTAGCGGGCGGTCTCTCCGTCGTCGGTGAGGATGGGGCGGAGGAACTCCCAGAACTCGTACTTCTTGATCTTGCCTTCCGCTTCGTAGCGCCGGGTCTGCTCGTCGAGGGCATAGAGGAGCTGCTGGCCGGTGGTGGCGCCGGCGAAGTGGGTGCGCTTGAAGAGGGAGCCACCGAAGAGGCGGAGGTCGCGCCGGCCCTCGTTGGTGCGGTTGAAGGGGACGCCCATGCGGTCGAGGAGGTCGATGACCTTCGGGGCCCAGTTGGCCATCTCGAGGACCGGTGGCTGGTCGGCGAGGTAGTCGCCCCCGTAGACGGTTTCGTCGAAGTGCTGGTACTCGGAGTAGCCCTGCTGGCGGGCGACGTCGTTGCAGGCGTTGATGCCGCCCTGGGC
>DAIQNV010000136.1:0-3548 GCA_036788215.1 Phycisphaerales bacterium
CTCGGAGACACACCCATGCGTGCACGCGTCCTGGCGACCGGACTCTTCATGTTCACCGCGGCCTCTCTGGCCCTCGCCCAGCCCGATGCGGCGCCCACCGTCGAGCTCGACCAGCGCCTGGACGCCCGGCTCGCCTACCACGCTGCCCAGGCCCGCACCGAGCTCGCGGACCGCGTGCTGCCCTTCTGGTCGCAGATGGCCGACCGCTACCGGGGAGGCTTCAACCCGGGCTTTGAACTGGGCCGGGGGCGGATCCGCGGGAACGAGGTCTCGGTCGTCAGCCAGGCGGGCCTGACGTTCGCCTTCGCTCACGCGTTCGAGGCGGGGCTCGCGCCCGTCGAGGTCGACCCGGTGTGGCATGTCCGGCACGGGCTGAAGTTCCTGCTGGGCCCCTGCCGGGATCTGGAGCGGGGCGGGTTCTATGAGCGGGTGTCGCTCGCGGGGGGCGTGACGAGCGACGCGAAGCGCACGGAGGTGCAGGCGACCGCGATCGTGGCCCTCGTCGAGGCGTATCGCGTTACGGGCGAGGAAAGCGCCCTGGACGTTGCGATGGAGACCTTCCGGCTAGTGACGAGGCACCTGCGGGACCGCTCGGCGGGGGGGTGGTTCGAGGGGGCGAACGCGGACTGGTCGCGCGAGGGGCGCTCTGGGATCAAGCGGGCGGAGACGCACCTGGCGGTGCTGCAGGCGCTGACGGCGCTGGCGGGCGTGACGCCCGATGCGGAGGTGAAGGGGGAACTGGCCCACGCGGTCACGGTGCTGCAGGAGCGGTTCTTCCCGTCCGACCCCGGGCGTGCCAAGCGCCGGGCCAGTTCGGACTGGCTGGCGGTGCCCGGCGAGCTCGAGTACGGGCCGGTGATGTACGCGCTGCACGCGACCGCGGCGCGGGCGGTGGGGGAGGCGCAGGTGGCTTTGGGCCGGGAGGTCGCGTGGGACCGGGTGCGGGCGCTTGTCGACCACGCGACGGCGCACCTCGCGGAGCAAGGCCCCGGCGCGGGGGTGGCGTTGATGGGCTACGCGGGCCAGCCGGTCTTGGCGGAGCCCCGGGCGTGGTGGGCCCAGGCGGAGGTGATCAGCGCCCTCGCGTGGGCGATCGATGCGAATCCCGCGTGGCGCGAGGACCTCGGGCCGGTACTCGCGGGCGTTCTCGATTGGTACGCGAACTTCCAGATCGACCCCGCGACCGGGATCCCGGTCGCGGTGGTGGGGCAGGAAGGCGGGGCGATCGTCGGGACGCTGGCGGGGCCCGGGAAGTTCGGGATGCTGGATGTGCGGGCACGGGCGTGGGTGGTGCGCCTGGAGTCGGAGTGAGCCTCAGGTGTGGTCGGGGGCGAGAGCGCCGGATTCCTCCGCGGTCTCGGCGTCCTTGCGGAGTTTGCCCAGCTTCGCCGGGCCCAGCCAGGCGCCCGCGGCGAGGCCGGCGGTGATGTTCGCGAGCATCTCGAGGGCGCTGACGAAGACGATGACCGCGGTCATGTCCTCGAGGCCCAGCAGGGCGAAGAGGCCCGCGGTCCCCCCCTCGCGGACGCCCACGGTGCCGGTGGGGGCGACGGCCCCGATGAGGAAGTAGGCGACGCCCACGACCAGGGCGTCGACGAGCATGAGGTCGATGCCCAGGACCTGGGCGGCGATGGCGAACCGGGCGGCGATGAAGGCGGCGTCGAGCAGGCGGAGGGCGACGCCCGAAAGGGTGGCCCGGGTATCCGCGAGCATGTGGACGCCGGAGTGCAGGTTCTCGAAGAGGGTCGACTCAACAACGGTGCGCCCGCGATCGCCGGTGATGCGGATGATCGTGGCCTTGAGCCAGCGCCAGCCCTTGCCGGTGGCGAAGAAGGCGCTGAGCCGAGCGCCGGCGAGGGCGCAGAGGAGGGCGCCCACGAGGGTGATGGCGAGCCAGGGGACCGTGTCGTCCCGCGTGGGCAGCAGGCTGGCGCCGATGCCCGGGAGCAGGGCGGCGGCCATGCACGCGGTGATCGCGGCGGTCCACCCCCCGAATTGGAGGACCGGGATCGCGTCGAACCGCTTGTGGTAGAGGACGCGGAAGAGGATCGAGAGCTTGAAGGGGAGGTAGGCGAGCGTGGTCGCGCCCGCGTTGACCGCGAGCATGTCGGGCAGGCGCAGGCGGCGGATGGGGAGGAAGGCGACGAACCACATGAGCCCGTTGAGGGCGACATTGCCCAGGGCGAGGAGGAACATGCCCGCGACCGCGACGAGGGAGGCGGAGCGGAGCTGGTCCCAGCGCTCGGGGGTCATCTCGCCCAGAGCGGTGCGGACGACCCAGCCGAAGAGGGCGATGCCCAGGGCGAAGCCCGCGACTTGGAGGGCGATGCGGAGGTGGTTCCGGCGGAGGGGGGCGGAGGGGTCGGGGGTATCCGGCTTCGCCGGGGGGGAGGGGTGGGGCATTGGGGGGGAGGGTAGGGGATTCGGGGGCGGGGATCGGGATCAGGCATCGGGCACCGGGCATCAGGCATCAGGCGGAGGAACTTGCCGGCGGAGCCGGGTAGTGGCACCGGTGGAGGTGGATGGGGCGGTTCTCGGGCTTTGGGGGACGGGATTTGCGGGGGAGCGGGGGCTCCGGGAGTGGGTGCGGGCGTCCGGGGGGCGGGGTGGGGCGAAAGGTGGGTAGACTGGCGGGATTCTGCGGGGCTGTTCGGCCCCGGTCACGCGTTGTGTCGCACCTTGGGTGTTGCTCTCGGGGGTGTCGCTCTCTGGGGCCCGGCGAGGATCGCCTGCTGATGACCATGGATGGATCGACGAGCCCGGAAGCGCCGCTCTTAAGCGTGGTTGTGCCCGCGTTCAACGAGGAGCACCGGATCTCGGGGGCGCTCGAGAGCGTGCGGGCGTACGCGCGGGGGTTTGATGGCGGTGGGGGCGGTGGGGGCGGTGGGGGCGGTGGGGGGGAGATCGAGCTCGTCGTCGTCGATGACGGGAGCTCGGACGGGACCGTTGGAGTGGTGCGGGCGTTCGCTGAGGAAGTCGGGGACGGTGGGCGGGAGCCGGGGTTTGCGGTTCGCCTGATCGAGCAGGGGCGGAACCGGGGTAAGGGCGCTGCGGTCCGGCGGGGGATGCTGGAGGCGCGGGGCGTCTGGCGGCTGATGTGCGATGCGGACATGGCGACGCCCATCGGGGAGTTCGACCGCCTGCGCCCGCACCTGGAGGCGGGGGCCCGGGTGGTGATCGCGTCGCGGGACATGCCCGACAGCCGTCTGGAGCCGGCGCAGCCGCTTCGGCGGCGGGTGACGGGGTGGGTCTTCCGGGCGATGCGTCGGTCGCTGATGCTGCGCCATGTGCGGGACAGTCAGTGCGGGTTCAAGGCGTTCGAGGGGGCGTTGGCGGAAGCGGTGTTCCGCTTGCAGCAGGACGAGCGCTTCGCGTTCGATGTGGAAGTGCTGGCGCTCGCGGAGAAGTTCGGCGAGCGGGTGGTGGAGGTGGGCGTCCTTTGGCGGGACAACCGGGACAGCCGCGTGCGGATCGTGCGGGATTCGGTGGACATGTTCCGGACGCTGATCCGGCTGCGTTCACGCCTGAAGGGGATGGACGTGGGCGAA
>DAIQNV010000137.1:0-3344 GCA_036788215.1 Phycisphaerales bacterium
GCGGGGGTGCTCGTCGGGCACGCGGAGGGGTTCAAGCAGAAGGTCGTGCTCGCGAAGTGGAGCAAGGCGTCGATCGATCGCGAGGCGGGGCCGGGGTGCGTGCTGCGGTACTCCGCGGAGATCGTGCAATTGAGCTCGCAGGGGGCGAGCTGCGAGGCGACGATCGAGATCGCGGAGCCGGTGGCGACGGGGGCGCCGGTCTTTGAGCGGATCGGGTCGGCGTCGCTGATGTTCAGCCATCTGGATCAGAACATGGGCGGGCAGAAGTTTCCGGAGCACAACTTTGTGTTCGGGGAGGGGTTTAAGACGCTTTTGCGGACGAGTGGGGTTGAGGTGTGAGGGGACTGGGGATCGGCCATCGGCCATCGGGGTTGGGGAGGGGCAGTGGGCAATAGGCAATGGGGTGGGGTATCCGGGGGAGGGGTCGTGCCTTTACGAGCCCTGAGCGTGAGCGATGGGCGGGGTGGGTGTTGCTTTGGTCGCCGGCGTGGAGTGAACGGACTGGCTTGGTCGCGCGGGGGTGCGTTTGGGAGGCCCGGCGCTGACGCTTTGGGCTTGTACCGTCGTCGTTTACTTTGTGGCTGAGAGTTTGGCGCGGACGAGGCGGTCGAAGAGTTGTTCGGGAGCGGGCTTGCCGGTCCAGAGTTCGAACTGGGCGGCGGCTTGTTTGACGAACATCTGGACGCCATCGATGGTGCGGCAGCCTCGTTCGCGGGCGGCCTTGAGCATGGGTGTTTCGATGGGGTTGTAGACGGTGTCGAAGAAGACGGTGTCGGGGGTGATGCTCAGCATGTCGGGGATGGGGATGGATAGGGCGGAGGGGTCGGGGCCGTTGGTCATGCCGAGGGGGGTGCAGTTGATGTAGACGACGCGGGGACCAAAGTCACCGGTGAGGGTGTCCGCCACTTCAAGCCAGTTGCCCTCATGGCTCTTTGACTCCGGCATCGCGACGATCATGTCCGCTACAAGTCGCTCTGCTCTTTCGCGGTTGCGGCCGTAGACACGAGTTGCCTCAGGCCAAGCTCCGGCAATCGCCGCCCTTGCCACACCGCCTGTTCCATGGACCACAACAGTGCAAATGGGCCACTCGGCATCATTCATCGCATCCAACAAGAGCATGTCGATGGCATCTTGATCTGTGTTGTAGGAAGCCGGTGCGTTGTCGCTGTTCGATGGAAACACGAGCGTGTTGATTGCTTGCGGTGGCCACGGTGTGACTTCACCGAACCAGGCATTTTCCGTCGCCAAACGAGCGGCGTTCACCTTGTGTGGGATAGTGACGCTTACGCCGCTCAACGAGACTCGGTCGTGCAGGTACAGGTCCTCGACGGTCGCCTTGAAGCTCGTGTAGCTCGCTTCTGTGTCGTTCTCGTCCGCCACGACCGGCAGCGGCAGGTAGACGCCGTTGTGGCCCACTTTCGCGAAGCTGGCGTTGTGGATCAGGGGGCTCATGCTCTGCGTGACGGGCCAGCCGATGACGCCGTAGAGCTTGGTGTCTTTGTTGATCGAGCGGAAGCGGTAGAGGTTCAGCATGTCGTCGAGCGTGGGCTGGCCCGGAGCCGTGGCGGCGGTGTCGCGGAGGGACGCGAAAGTAAGGAAGCCTCCGAACTTGGGGGCGAGGACGCGGGACATGAGGCCGAACTCGCCCATGCCGAGGGCGATGGTGGGCTTCTGGGCTTCGGCGAGGATGTCGAAGAGCTCGAGGTTGTCGCGGAGTGAGCGGGCGCGGAAGGCGACCTTGACGATCGCGGCGGCGGGCTCGGCGTAGGCGGCGGCGAGCTTTCTCGTCAGGTCGGCGGGGCGGCCCTGGAAGTCGTGGGTGGAGAGGATGAGGCGGGTGGAGAGGGGTCTGTCGTGGGGGCGCTGCTGCGTGTCGTGGGCGACGCAGAGGTTGATCTTCTGGCGGAGGTTGGCGCTCCGCGTGTAGGCGGCGAGTTCGACATCGAGGTAGGCGGGCGGGGAGGGGCTGGCGGCGGTGAGCTTCTCGAAGAGGGCGACGCGGTCGGCGTCGTCGCCGTCGTATTCACCGCCTTCCCATGTGGGGCGGCAGGTGAGGATGACGGGGAGGGGGGCGTGGGCGATGAGGTCCTGGAGGGCCTTGATGAGGGCGGCGTCTTCGGTGTCTGAGCCTGTCGACCCGTCGAAGCAGCGGTCGATGCGGAACTCGACGAGGTCCGCCCCGTGCTCGGCGGCCTGGATCGCGTCGGCGAGGGCCTGGGCGGGGGAGTCGACGAAGATGGGGACGCAGAGGAGGGTCATCGGGGGAGGGTAGCGGTTCCGGTCGGATGACTTTGAGGCACCGAGCGATCACCCGGCTTCGCCCACGATGCGGCTGTGGATCGATCCGCGGGTCTCGGAGGCGGGGCGGATTCTGGATGACCTGGCGGAGGAGCGGGGGCTGGGGGAGCGCCCCGAGGAGGTGGATGTGGAGCGGGATCTGCCCTTGCTGCTGCAGCGTGTGCAGCGGTCGTTGGATGAGCGGAAGGGGTGAGCCGGGCGGCGGGCGGGCTCACCGGCGTCGGCGGGCGGCGTGCAGGCCGGAGAGGGCGAGGAGGGCGGCGGTCGTCGGGGCGGGGATGATGCGGGCGGAGGTGATCGTGCCGTTGACATAGCCGTTGTAGTCGTTCTGCAGCATTCCGCCGGAGAGGAAGGGCAGGGGGCCGAGGTCGCCGGGGAGGCGATCGCCCAGGAAGCCCGGGGGCAGGCTGATGCTGGCCCGCATGTAGAAGGGGCCGGTGCCGCCCCGGAGGCTGAGGGTGGTGGCGTCGGGGGGGAAGGGGATGACCAACTCGCCCTCGTTGTAAACAATCTCGAAGCCGTTGATGATCATGATGATTTCTTCGACCCATTCGAGGTCGACGATGTCGTAGTCGGCGGGGCGGGCGGGGTCGTAGGTGACGCGGAATTGCCAGGGGTCACCGAGCTCGAGGGGGCCGCCGATGTTGTCGAGCGGGGTGCCGTGGATCATGGCGACGGTGCCATCGAGGATGAGCGTGACCTCGGCGGCGGGTGTAAGGGAAGCCGGAATCAGGATGAGGGCGGTGGCGATGCGTCGCATGGCGAACCTCCGATGTTGGCGTGCCTCACCATCCAGTGTGACACGGGCATCGGGGGTGTGCGAGATCCTGAGGCGGGGTCAGGAGAGATTGTTTTGCGGGTTCGCACGGCGTTCGCGGGCGAAGACGATGAAGTCGGTGGGTGGGGGCGGCGCGCCGAGTTGGGCGAGGAGGGTGGCGCACTGGCCCCGGTGGTACATCGAGTGGCCATAGAGGTGCTGGAGGATTTCGTCGACGGAGTTCTGGAAGCGGTCGCCCTGTGAGTTTTCGTAGGTGAGGACGCGGGCC
>DAIQNV010000138.1:0-3294 GCA_036788215.1 Phycisphaerales bacterium
AACGCGTCGAGGGACAGACCAAGGGCACCATCGTCCTCGCCACCGTCAAGGGCGACGTCCACGACATCGGCAAGAACCTCGTCGACATCATCCTCACCAACAACGGCTACACCGTCCACAACATCGGCATCAAGAAGACCATCGACGAGATCATGGCCGCCTACGAACAGCACAAGCCCGACGCCATCGGCCTCTCCGGCCTCCTCGTCAAGTCCGTCAACGTCATGGAGGACAACATCAAGGAGATGAACGCCCGGGGCACCACCCCCCCGCTCCTCCTCGGGGGCGCCGCCCTCGCACGCTCCTACGCCGAGGGATACCTCCGCAACCAGTACCAGGGCGCCCTGCTCTATGGCAAGGACGCCTTCGATGGCCTCCGCATCATGGACCACATCGTCGCCGGCAAGCTCGAAACCCTCAACGCCGAGATCGACGAACGCCAGAACAAGCGGACCGAGGCCGAAGAGAAGGTCGCCGGAGGCCGCGCCGAGCAGGGCCGCCGACAGGACGACTTCATCGCCGCCAAGAACGAAGCGACCCTCGCCGACCCGGAAAGCAACGGCGCCGTCGCCGTCGCCCAGCGCGTCCGCTCCACCGTCGCCCGCGACGTCCCCGTCCCCACGCCCCCCTTCTGGGGCAGCCGCGTCGTCGAGGGCCTCCCCCTCGAGCCCGTCTTCGCCCACATCAACCCCACCGCCCTCTTCCGCGTCCAGTGGCAGTTCAAGCGTGGCCAGCGCACCAAGGAAGAGTTCGAGCGCGAGATCAACGACAAGGCCCGCCCCACCTTCGACCGCCTCCGCGAGCAGTGCCGGCGCGAAAAGATCCTCGACCCCAAGCTCGTCTATGGCTACTTCCCCGTCCACTCCGAGGGCGACGACCTCGTCATCTTCGACCCCAAGGACCACGACCGCGAGATCGAACGCTTCACCTTCCCCCGCCAGGCCCCCAAGGGCGAAACCGGCGGACGCCGCCTCTGCATCTCCGACTTCTTCCGCGACGCCGACGAATGCCGCGAACTCGGACGCAAGGACGTCCTGGGCATGAGCTGCGTCACCGTCGGCCAGCGCGTCTCCGAGGTCTGCAAGAAGCTCTTCGACGCCAACGACTACCAGGAATACCTCTACATGCACGGCATGGGCGTCGAGTCCGCCGAGGGCCTCGCCGAGCTCTGGCACAAGCGCATGCGCCAGGAACTCGGCATCGACGCCGAGGACTCGCCCAGGATCGCCGAGCTCTTCCAGCAGAAGTACCGGGGCTCCCGCTACAGCCCGGGCTACCCCGCCTGCCCCGACATGGCCGACCAGGAAAAGATCTGGCGCCTCATCGACCCCACCCGCATCGGCTGCGAGCTCACCGAAAACTGGCAGATCGACCCCGAGCAGTCCACCTCCGCCATCGTCGTCCACCACCCCGAGGCGAAGTACTTCAACGCGTAAACCCGGGTACGCTCACCGCGTGCGAGGCCCACCGACGCTTGCCGTTCTGTCCGCCGCAGGGCTCGCGGGCTGTTCCTACACCATCACCCCACCCGCAACCGTCGACGACCCCGTCACCGTCTACATCGCCGACCTCGGCAACACCTCGAAAATCATCCTCCCCCGCGAGCCCACAGCCGATGGCCGCACGCCCTTCGTCGAGTACGGATTCGGCGACTGGGCCTACTACGCCAAGGACAACCACAGCCCCCTCTACGCCCCCATCGCCATCCTCTTCCCCACCCCCGGCACCCTCTCCCGCCGCGAGTACGACGACGACCCCGCCCCCACACTCGCCGGCTACGCAGAGGAGTTGCACCCCATCAGCGTCGAACGCGAGAAGGCCGCCGCCCTCGAGCGCCGCCTCACCGCCCGCTACCAGTCACGCATCAACACCGAGATCTACAACCCGACCTACGACCTCCACTTCGTCTACGACGACCAGGACTACTGGTTCCTGGGCCAGAGCAGCTCCGTCGTCGCCGACTGGACCCGGGAACTCGACTGCCGCGTCACAGGCTGGACCCTCGTCGCCCGCTACAAGGTCAGGCCGCCCCGCGACTGATCGCCAAATCAGGTCCGCCCCGGTTATCCGCTCAAGCCCACCCGACAGCCATCCGATACCGACGCCGGAGACTGTTCGCCCGTGTCCGTTGACGCCCTCAACACGCTCAGCGCCTACACACCCGGCTCGGGCATCGGGGGCCGTCCGCGCGTCATCACCCTCCGCCCGGTCGGCCAGCCCAACGAGCCGGGCCTCACCCAGCGCCCCGACCGCGCTCAACAGCCCAATCAAGTCAACCGCCCCGACCAGCCCGGGCGCACCGAACAGGTTTCACGCACCGACGCGGTCCGCCGCAACGAGCCCGCCCGCACCGGCACCGCCTACCAGACCAACGCCGACGGAGACTCCGTCACCCTTGGTAGCAAGCTCGACCAGCTCACCGACGACGAACGCCGCGAGGTCGAGAAGCTCAAGGCCCGCGACTCCGAGGTCCGCACCCACGAGCAGGCCCACGTCAGCGCCGCAGGCAGCCTCTTCCGAGGAGGCCCCTACTACCAGACCAGGAAAGGCCCCGACGGACGCGACTACGCCGTCGCCGGCAAGGTGAACATCGACACCTCACCGGGCAAGACCCCCGAAGAGACCATCGCCAAGGCCCAGCAGATCCGCCAGGCCGCCATGGCCCCCGCCGAGCCCAGCGGCACCGACCGCCGCGTCGCCGCCAAGGCCAGCGCGATGGAGGCATCCGCCCGCAAGGAACTCGCCGAGGAACAGGCCAAGAAGGGCACCGGCGAATCCGCCTCCGCGCCAACCACCGCCCCCACCACCCCCACCACCGCAAACAGCACCAACCCCGCCGGCACCACCGCTGCCAGCGAGGCCCCCGGCAAGACCGATGCCCTGAAGCCCGCCTCCCTCCTCGAGTCCTTCACCGCCGACGGCTCCACCGAAACCAGGAAGGCCCGCGCCACCTCACCCAGCGCCGCCGCAGGCCTCGGCGAACTCAAACTCGACCTCTACGCCTAACCGCACGCCTAGACCAAAGCCGCGTTCGTAAGAACGCGCTGGTCTTCGCGCCGCCATCCTTAGCACCAGATCCTCCCCCGTCACCGACGGGGGAGGTGGCCCGAAGGGCCGGAGGGGGCTCCCCAAGCGAAGCGCCTCCCCCTCCTTCTCCGCCTCCGGGGGAACTGGCCCGAAGGGCCGGATGAGGGGCTACCACAAGCGCAGCGCCCACCCACTCTCCAAGGCTCCTCGCTCAACAAACCTCCGCCCACCCACGACGCCCAACCCCGCCCCACGACCACCACCCCC
>DAIQNV010000139.1:0-3246 GCA_036788215.1 Phycisphaerales bacterium
AGCGCACGGATACCCGCGCGGGTCTCATCGGGCGACCGCCGCCGGGAAGGCGCCAGCTCCACGCGGAGCGAACGATCGGAGCTCTGGCTGATGCGGGGCAGAGGCACCGCGAAAGTGTACCGGCGGCTCACCGCCGCCCCGCTACTGAGGCTGATCGCTGACGACCCGGCCCTCGATGATCGTCCCGACGCAGTGCGTCGTGTACTCGAACGGATCGCCATCGAAAAGCGCGAGGTCTCCATCCTTGCCGACCTCGATCGAGCCGACGCGGTCATCGACGCCCAGCATCCTCGCCGGCGTGATCGTGATCGCCTGCAGCGCCCGGTCAAAGCCCAGCCCGTACGCCGCCGCGATTGCCGCCTCGAAGAGCACAACCCGCACCTTCGGCACATACCCCTCGTAGCCCGACTGCAGCGCGATGGTCACGCCGGCGTCGGCGAGCGTGGCGGGCGTGGTCAGGCTCATGTTCACGAGCTCACCCCCGCCCCACGCCCGGGCCATGGGCGGGTGGACGATCACCGGCACGCCCTTCTCCGCGAGACGCTCCGCCTCAAGGTAGGCCTCCGCCCCCGAGTCGAGCCAGAGCTCGAAGCCGAACTCATCCGCGAGCCGCAGCGCCGAATCGATGTCCTGCGCCTTGTTCGCGGTCACGATCAGCGGGATCTCTCGATTCAGAACGCTGATCAGCGTGTCGAGCCGAAGGTCCGGAGCCGGGGCGTCCTTCTCCTCGTCCGCCTCCGCTTCCTCGATGGTCCGCATCCGCTCCTGGGCCTTGAAGAGCTGCTCCCGCAGCATCGCGACGAGCTTGCCCCGCGTCCCCGGCGACTGCCCCCCGCCCTTGAGGGCGCTCGGGCTGATCGTCGCCACCACCGCAGCGGGGCTCTTGAGCACGATCTCCGAGACGTTGGCCTCGCGCGTCTTCACGACGAACGTCTGCCCCGAGATGACCTCGCCCGGCGCATACCCGGTGTGGATCGTCGTAATCCCGAGCCCCCGCAGATACCCCACCAGCGCCTCGCGCGAGTTGTAGGAATCCAGCGCCCGCAACTCCGGCTGCATAGGGCCCGAGGTCTCCAGCATGTCCTGGTCCTCGCGGGGGCTGTTGAAGATGCCCGTCAGACCCGCGGTCGAGCGACCATCGATCAGCCCGGGCGTCACCACCGCCGCCCGGCGCTGCTCCAACCCCTGCGGGACCGTGACCGAGCCTCGGGTCCCGACCGCAGCGATCTTGCCATCGCGGATCACGATCACCCCGTCGGTGATGGCCTCGCCCACTGCGGTGTGGATGGTGTCGCCGAAAACAACGAGGTCCTGGGCGGTGGCGATCGTCGCCAGTGCCGCGGTGCAGAATGCGATCAGCGTCTTCATCAGTTGGCCCCCCCGCTGCTGCGGGCGTTCATCAGGTGGTCGTAGCAGCAGAAATACGGGTCAAGGTCATGCCCCGCGCCGTAGCCCCCGTTGGCGTAGAGCAGGTCCTCCGGGTCGGTGCGGTCAAAGACCCGCCGCCCCTCGACCCAGGTCTCCTGCACCTTGGTGTACACGCTGAAGGGATCACCATCCAGAATGATGAAGTCCGCGTCCTTCCCGGGCGTCAGCGACCCCGTGCGGTCCGCGACATCGAGCATCCGGGCCCCCTCGATCGTCAACGACCGGAGCGCCCCCTCCCGCGACATCCCGGCCCGCACCCCGAGCGCCGCCATGCGGAGGAAGAACCGCGAGTCGGTGATCCAGTCGTCCGTGTGATACGCCACGCGGGCGCCCGCGTCCTCCAGCACAGCCCCGGTCTTCATCACGAGGTTCACCGCCTCCAGCTTCCCGCCCGGAGAGTCAACCAGGATGATCGAGCACGGCGCGCCCCAGGGCTCCCCATCCGGCCCGTTCACGCCCTTGTAGTTCGCGATCTCGTTGGCAACGACCCACCCCTCGCTCACATGATGCAGCACGACGCGGAAGCCGAACTCATCGGCGAGCCTCAGCACGGTCATGATGTCGTCGTGCCGGTGCGTGTGGTGGTGGACGATCCGCTTGCCGGACATCACCTCGAGCAGCGCCTCGGAGTCCAGATCCCGCGAGGGCATCTTGTTCTCGTCCCCCTCCGCCTTCTCGAGCTTCTTCCCATGCTCGATGGCCTTCAGGAACTTCTCCCGCACAAGAAACGCGCTCTTGCCCCGTGTCCCCGGCCAGCCCCGCTCGCCGTTCTGGCGGATGGAGTTGGTGCCGTTGGCCATCTTCAGCCCGCCCATCTTCTCGCCCTCAGCGTCGAGGATGGCGATGTCATCGATCGAGGACGGTGCATCCCCGTCGAAGAAACGGAGCTTCACATACGCCGTCTGCCCCGAGGAGAGGTGCCCCGAGCCCGGCATGATGTTCAGCGTCGTCAGCCCCCCGGCGAGCGCACGCCTGAAGCCCGAGTCGCGGACATTGATCGAGTCCCGCACGCTCACGCCGGGCTGGATCGGGCCGGAACTGTCCGCCGCCCCCACACCCCCGATGTGGCTGTGCGTGTCGACCAGGCCCGGCATGATCACCTTGCCCCCGAGGTCGACCGTCTCCGGGGCCCGGCCCCGCGTGCGGGGCGGCGCGCCCTCCCCCACGCTCACGATCTTCCCCCGGTGCACAACGAGGTGGCCCCCCTCGATCTCGGGCCCATCAATCGGGATCACCCGGGCATTCACGAACGCCAGCGGGCTGTCCTGCGCCCCGACCGAAGCCAGGGGCACCGCCACCGCCGCGAACGCGGAAGCGATCGCGACCACCACCGATACGGATCTTCCTGCCACGATGAGACCTCCGGGCGGCCCGGGGAGGAGGGGTCGGGCCGTGTGAGTATCAGACTAGCGTGGGTGGAATTGTTGTGCCGAACAGCCCAGCAATCCGTACAGACACCTTTCTAGCTAACTCCCAGGCGGTGCTCCGTCGCCCGGAATCCGGGCGTGGCCCCTTTCCCTGCATGGCCTTGACGGACGGGCCGACCTACCCTCCTGTCCGTGCCCGTCCGGTCGGCGGTCGCGTTCTGGGCCCAGAGAGGGCCCGGCACACCTCAGGAAAGGCCCGGCTCACCGCCGGGCACCCCCCGAAGCGCCCCTGGGCGCCGTCGATCGTCCCGGCCCACCCGGCCCGGACGGTGCGACCGCGACGACGCCGGTGCCGCTGCATGACAGGACGGTTGATCATGGCCAATTCCCTCGTTCAGGACCTCATCGAAGCCGGCATCCACTTCGGCCAGCGCGCCAGCGGCTGGAACCC
>DAIQNV010000140.1:0-2993 GCA_036788215.1 Phycisphaerales bacterium
GCGGGGATGGATGCGGGCGGTTTGCCGGCGTTTCTGGTTTCGCGGACCGATCCGCATTGCCTGCCCGGATTCGGACGTCGGCGCGGGCGCCGCAGGCATCTGGTGGCCCGGACGGGCGCCATGCCCCCGCGCTCCTTATGGAGGGACGGGATTGGGGGTGTGGTGGGGATCAGCGCCCGAGGGGGGCGGTCCGGGCGGGGCTTCCCGTGAACGGTCGTCTATCAAGCGCCAACGGAGCCCCGGCGACTGGCCGGGCCGGGGTTATGCACGCGCGGTCGACGACATGAGCGAAGGAGAACTGCGTGGGTGGATGCGGTGAATTGGGGAAGTTCGTTCTCGGGTTCGTCCTGCCACTCGTGCTGATCCTGGGTGGCGGGGGGCTGCTGCTGGCGGCGCGGGCGGCGGACAGCCCGGCGATGGGGGTCTCGGGGATCGGGCTGATCGTTGTCGGCCTCATCTGGGTGTTCGTGTCGTGCATGCTGAACGGGTGGAACCTCTTTAGCTTCTGAGCCGGAGTGGGCGTGGGCCGGAACGCCCGCAGGACCCGGCGCTGGGGCCCCGGCCTTCGGCATGGCCGGGTCCGGGCGGCCTTCGTCAACTCTTTGCGCTTTATCCGGGGAAGGCGTGTCAGAGTCCGCGGGCGAATCCGCTTCAATAGAAGGGGGCCGCCGCGCGGTGGCCCCAATCGGGACGAGAACACGGGAGAGAATCGATGCGTGTGCGGACGATGACTTTGGTCGTAGCGGCAATCGCGGGGCCGACCTCGGCGGAGGTGGTGCAGTACTCGGGGCGGGCGGCGTTCGACGCGGCCTTCCCGGGGAGCGTCTTTGAGGACATGGAGTCGTACCCGGCGGCCTCGAGCCTGGGGACGAGCCTGTCGAGCGGCGGGGCGACCTTCTCGGTGGACGCGGTGGGGGATAACCGGCTGTTCGTCGCGGGGTTCGTCAACAAGCAGCTGAGCCGAGCCGGGAACTTCACCTCGGGGTTCGCGGACTTCGGTCAGGGGCCCGAGGTGCTGACGGTGACCTTCGCGACGGCGCAGCGGGCGTTCGCGTTTGATATCAATGGTTCGCAGGTGGCGGGCGACATCGTCGTGACGCTGGACACGGGCGATGTGATCTCGAGCGTGCTGGACCCGGACGCGAGCGCGCCGTACAGCCAGTTTGTGGGCTTCGAGAGCGATGTGGGGTTCACCTCGCTGACGATCGTGAACACGAGCCGGCTCCAAGGGGCGGCGTACGACACCTTCCGGGCGGTGGAGGTGCCGGGGCCCGGTGGTGTGGCGGTCTGCGGTATGGGCCTGCTGCTGGCGGGTCGTCGGCGTCGGTGAGATGGATCGAACATCGAGCGGCACGCCCCGGGCGCGGGGCGTGCTGTGTTTTTGGGGGGCTGGTTGGTCGAGGGGGTGGTGGGCGTGGGTGTAGGCTCTCGCGTCATGAATGAAGGGATTGCGATGATGCGTGTTCAGAGAATCGGGTTCGCGGCGCTGCTGATGGGGTGCGTGGTGCTCGGCGGGTGCGGGTCGACGGAGGATGCGGGCGGTTGGCGCGGGCAGGACGCTTCGGCGCAGCGGGATTGGTCGGCGGGGGCGGTCGTTGAGGTTTCTGAGTTGAGGTCGGCGATGCGGGCTGGGGGCGATGACCTCGTGGTGTTCGATGTCCGGCCCGAGGCGGACTACGGGGCGGGCCACCTGCCCGGCGCGGTGCGGATCGATTACGGGGAGTGGGAGGCGATGAGCCTGGCCTCCGAGACCGGGCTGACGCATGATGAGATGTGGCGCGAACGGATCGGGTCCTTCGGGGTCGATGGCGATGACACGGTTTTGATCTACGACGATGGCCGGATGACCCGGGCGGCGCGGGTGTGGTTCATCCTGCAGCACTTCGGGGTGGCGGAGGCCCGCGTCGTGAACGGCGGGTTTCCCCTGATCCGCGAGGAGGCGGATGCGGGCGGGCTTGCCCTCTCCACCCGGCCCGAGACGGCGCGGCGCGTGGCGTTCGAGCCCGTCGGAGCCAACGCGGGGCGGATCGGGTCGCTCGACCGGTTCGCGGTGCTGGAAGCGATCGAGGCGGGCGAGGCGCAGGTGCTGGATGCCCGGACGGTGGAGGAGTATCGCGGGATCGATCTTCGCAAGAACGCGCGCGGGGGGCACCTGCCCACGGCGCGGAATGTGCCGCACGCGGTGCTGCTGGACGGGCGTGGGCGGCTGAAGCCTGCGGATGAGCTCGGGATGATCCTGGATGAGGCGGGGTTCGTGAAGGGGCGGGCGGTGATCACGCACTGCGACGGGGGCGGGCGGGCGGCCCTGGCGGCTCTGGCGGCGGCTCGGGCGGGGTACGGGCCGGTGGTCAACTACTACCTGAGTTTCGGGGACTGGGCGAAGGACGCGCGTTGCCCGGTCGTCATGCCCTGAGCGGGAGGCGGGCGGTGAGGCGGGTTGGCGGGCTTTGGTGGATTGCTGGTTTCGGGGGGGTCGGGTGGGCGTTGGGGGCGTGAGGGCGCGGGCGGCTTTGCGCCGGGATTCGGTGGCGATCGACTCATCGGCGGCGAGGTCGGCGAGGGTGCGGGCGGCGACCGGCTCGGCGGCGGTGCGGATCAGTTCGGCCCGGACGCGGGCGATGGTGCGGAGGGCGTCGAGCCTTTCCGTAACCCATGGGTGGGCAAGGAATTGGGCGAGTTGGAGGACGGTGAGCCCGTGGTGCTCGCAGAGGGCCTCGGTGGGGAGGTGTTCCTGGTAGAGCTCCTCGATGAGGGTGGCGGGGGACCAGGAGTCGGGGCCACCCGGGAGGCGGGCGGGGTCGGGGTGAGTGGGGCGCTCGGTGGTGGGCTCTTTGCTCTCCATACGGGTAGTGTATGGTATTCTGGGGGTGGGTGCAAGGTGAAAGTTTGGATATCGGGCGCCGGGCACCGGGCACTGGGAGATGGGCGATGGAGGGTGGGGGGTGATGCGCGGGCGGGGGCGGGGCCCCCGCACCCCCCTTTGGGAGCGGGGG
>DAIQNV010000141.1:0-2720 GCA_036788215.1 Phycisphaerales bacterium
CGTCTCTTGTTCGTGGCCGATCCGCAGAGCCGGATCGACCACGGCACCCGCGACGCGGGAGGAGAAGGGCGCTACCCGCTGCGCGGGTAGTGGCACCGGGGTCACGCGCTTCTACTCCCGGCTGCGCCAGTTGCTGGTGATGGCCCAGAAGGAGGCGAGGGCTCCGGCCATGGTGATGGCGACGATGCCGGCGATGAAGAGGACGCCGCCTTCGGCGCTGGCGGCTCTGTCGGCCAGGAACAGGATGGCGCCGCCCACGATCAGGGAGCTGATGACGAGGGCGAGGGAGATGTTGCGGCTCGCGCGTTCCAGTTCGTCGGTGACGGTGTTGAGGCCCTGGTGCTTGAGCTGGACGCTGAGCTGCTCGTGGCGGAGCATCTTGCTGAAGGCGCCGACCTCGCCCGGGAGGCGCTCGATGAGTTCGGCGTAGCCCAAGGCGGAGCGTTCGAGGCGGCGGCGGACGGCGCGGAAGCCGTAGCGGCGTTTGACGAGGCGCTCGATGTGGGGGCGGACATGGCCCACGAGGTCGAACTCGGGGCAGATGCGTTCGCCGACGCCTTCGATGGTGGTGATGGCCTTGATGAGGTAGACGATGTCGGCGGGGACCTGGAGCTTGTTCCTGCGGATCTTGACGAAGAACTCGTTGAGCAGGTGGCCCATTTCGAGGTCGGCGAGTGAGCCTGTTTGGAAACGGGAGATGAACTCCCAGACATCGGCGCGGAAGCGGCGCTCGGAGGCGGCCATGGGGCTCATGTCGGTGAGCTCGACGACGACGCGGATGACGCGGTCGAGGTCTCCGTTGATGGTGCCATGGACGAGGTCGGCGAGGGCCTCCTGGGTGGCGGGGTCGATGTTGCCGGTCATGCCGAAGTCGATGAAGCAGACGGCGATGTCGGGGGTGGTTTCGCCGGGGAGTGCGCCCGGGGCAGCGGTGTCCGGCGGGGCGGGTGTTTCGCGCTTCCTGCGGACGACAAACATGTTGCCGGGGTGGGGGTCGGCGTGGAAGAAGCCGATCTCGAAGCACTGGCGGAAGACGGCGTCGGAGCTGATCTTGACGATCTCCTGGCGCTCGGCGTTGGTGAAGGTGCCCTCCTCTTCCTTGCTGAGGAGGATGCCCTCGACTTCCTCCATGCAGAGGACGCCCTGGCGGGTGAGGTCGGGGTAGCCCATCGGGAAGACCATGCGGGGCTCATCCTCGAAGAGGTCCTGCATGCGGCGGAGCGAGCGGAGCTCGAGCTTGAGGTCGACCTCGCGGAGGACCTGGCGCTCGAACTGCTCGACGATGAGCGTGGGGCGGTAGCCCATGTCGCCCAGGCGTTTCTCCGCGACTTCGGCGAGGAGCTTCAGGATCTCGATGTCGGCCTCGAGGACGCGGCGGATGTTGGGGCGGAGGACCTTGAGGATGACGCGGGTGCCGTCCTTCAGGACGGCGCGGTGGGCCTGGGCCATGCTCGCGGCGGCGAAGGCGTTGTAGTCGATCGATTGGAAGTGGTCGTCGACCCGGCCCTCGTAGAGCTTCTCGATGTGGGGCTTGATCTCCTCCGCGGGGACGGCGGCGACGCCGGACTGGAGCTTGCCGAACTCCTTGGCCCAGCTCTCGGGGATGAGGTCCGGGCGGGTGGAGAGGATCTGGGCCATCTTGATGAAGGTGGGCCCGAGCTCCTCCATCGCCTTGCGGAGGCGGACGGGGAGCGCGTCGCGCTCGAAGTCGGCGGCCCGGGCCCGCAGGCCCACGGACCGCTTGCCCCGGGCCCAGAGTTCGTCGATGCCCAGGGCGTTGACGACGTCGTCGAAGCCGAAGCGGACGAGGACGGAGGCGATTTCCTGGCCCCGCTGGATGTTGCGGATGGTCTTGCGGATGTCGGGGAGTCGGGCGGGCATGGGGGGAGTGTATGGAAGGGCCCCCGGGCCGACCGTTGTGCCGCGTGCGCGGATTGGCTAGGCTTTTGGCATGGCAGACCTGTTGTCACGCATCACGCTCGATCCGAATGTCAGGTTCGGCAAGCCCTGTATCCGCGGATTGCGGTTCGCGGTGGGGGATGTGCTCTCGATGCTGGCGTCCGGCATGACGGTCGAGCAGATTCTGGATGAGCATCCGGATCTCGAGCGAGAGGACATCCTGGCGTGTCTGACCTACGCGGCGCGGCTTGAGCGAGGTCAGCTCCGGGTGGCCCTGTAGGGGTGCGGTGATGCGCCTGCTGCTGGATGAGATGATGTCGCCGAAGCTCGGTGGGCTTCTCGCGGGCGAGGGGTGGGACATCGTGCATGTCCGGGAGCTCGGCTTGGGGTCGGCTTCTGACGACCGGGTGTGGGCGGAGGCAAAGGCCGAGGGCCGCTTGATCATCACCAAAGATGACGACTTTCGACGGCGTGTCGTCGCGGAGGGGCCGCCGCCCAAGGTCGTGCTCATCACGACGGGCAATCAGTCCGCGAGCTTTGATGCGGAGACGCTGCAGCGAGCGTCGCCGTTCATGGTGAAGTTCGCGGCGGGCGACAGTGGATTGCTCGTGCTCCTGCGGCCGGACGACGATTAGCGAACTGTCCAGCGTCCGCCTTCGCGCACCACCCGCCGGTAGAGCGTGTCGCGCTCGATCGGGTCGTAGCCCGCTTCGCGGATGGCCTTCTGGAGTTCCCAGACGGTGACTTCCTGGTGGGTGGAGTGGGTGCCGACCTTGGTGATGTCGTACCAGACGACGGTGCCGTCGATGTCGTCGGCGCCG
>DAIQNV010000142.1:0-2133 GCA_036788215.1 Phycisphaerales bacterium
GCCGGGGGCCGTGGGAGGCCGGGTGCTCTGGAGACATCGCGGAGCGATTTCTCCACGAGGCCAGTCGCTCTACCCCTCGACATCCAGCGACCGATGAGGCCCCTCGCGGCGCAGCCCGTCCGTCCCGTGCTCCTGCCGGTCCTCGTGGGCCTCTTCCTGGGTGTTGCCCTTCACCGTCCGCGCCGGGTCGATCTCGGTCACCGCGCGGGTTTCCTCGAAGGTGTCCTCGAACTTGCGGGCCTTCGGTGCGTCGGCTTTGCGCTTCTTGTCCGCCATCTCCGAGCGCTTCGCGTTGTCCGTGCCCGCGATGGAGGACGCCAGCGGGTTGTTGGGAATAGCCCCGGTCATGCCCACTCCTATCGGGTGATCGCCCCCCGCAGGATCGGCCGATCGGACCCACTTGAGCCGAATCGGGCGAAATCCCAGCCGACTTGGCGCGATGGGTCAAGTGCGTAGCCGGTTCGGGTGGCTCCGCGTTTCCAGGAGCGGACTCACAGCCCGATGATGTTCACGCCGCAGTCGACATAGATCGTCTCGCCCGTCACCCCCGAGGAGAGGTCCGACGCCAGCCACACCGCGGTCCCGCCGACGTCCGCGCCCTCGACATTCCGGCGCAGGGGGCTGCGGGTCTCCGCGTGCTCGCTGAACTGGTCCGTCCCCGCGACCGCCGACGACGCCAGCGTGCGCAAGTACCCTCCACTGATGGAGTTGACGCGAATCCCCGACTCCCCGAGCTCCGCTGCCAAGTACCGCGCGGTGCACTCCAGTGCTGCCTTGGCGACGCCCATGACGTTGTACCCCGGGACCACCTTCTCCGCCCCGTAGTAGCTCATGCACATGATGCTCCCCCCGGGCTGCCCGTCCTTGCCCGCCATCAGCTCCCGCGCCCGGTTGGCCATCGCGGCCAGCGTGTACGCAGAGACGTCGATCGCGGAGAGGTAGGCCTGGCGGGGGGTGCCTGTGAACTTCCCGGGCTGGAGCCAGTCGCGGTCGGCGAAGGCGATGGAATGGACAAGGAAGTCCATGCGAGGAAAGGACTTGGCGTAGTCCTCGAACACCTTGTCCATCTCCTCGTCGCTGCCGGCGTCGAGGGGGCGCATCCAGGGGTCGGTCTGGCCCATCGACTCGACCGCCTTGCGGGTGCGGCGCTCGTTCTTCTCGCCCGGGAGGTGGGTGTAGGCGCAGGTGGCGCCGTGCTCGGTGAGCGACTTGGCGATGTGGAAGGCGTAGGAGCGGTCGTTGGCGATGCCGACCACGAGTCCGGTCTTCCCTTCGAGCAGGCCCATGCGAATCTCCTGTACGTGCATGCGGGGCGGTGGGTTGCGCGGGTGGCTCCGGTTCCCGTGAGGGGCCCGGGGCCAAGGGGGGAGTTTATGCCGGAAACCGGGCGGATACCGGGCGGCGCGTACCATCGTGCGTGGACGCCACGCCCGACCTTTCGATCGATCCCAATCGGCTCGACCTGCCCGCGCTGTGGCGGTATCTCAGCGCGACGGGACTGCCCCGCAGGCTCTTTGAACTGGCCCGCGATGAGGACCTGGGGCCTTTGGGGGTGGACCTGACGACGGTGGGGGACCGGGATGACTCGCAACTCCTGACGCGGCTGGTGTTTCGGGAGCCCGGCGTGGTCGCGGGGCTCTCAGCGGCTTCGGAGTTGGCGGAGGTCTTCGGTGGCGGCGTCCGCGTCGAGCCCGAGATGAACGACGGGGAGATCGCGGAGCGGGGGATGGTGGGCGCGACGGTGATGGGGGAGCGGGGCGCGGTCCTCGCGCTCGAGCGGACGCTTCTGAACCTGGTCGGGAGGCTGAGCGGGGTGGCGACGCGGACGCGGGCGTTCGTGCGGGCGCTCGATGCAGGTGGTGGCCGGGCAGAGCTTTACGACACGCGGAAGACGACGCCCGGGCTGCGGGTCCTGGAGAAGTACGCGGTCCGCTGCGGCGGGGGGATGAACCACCGCCTGGGCCTGCACGACGCGGTGATGGTGAAGGACAACCACCTCCTGGTGGGCGGCGCGATCGACGATGCGGGGACGGGCGAGCGGGTGGCGGGCCTTCTCGACGCGATCGAGGCGGGGGTGCGGGCGCGGGGCGTCGAGCCGCCCCGGTTCATCGAGGTGGAGGTGGACCGGGTGGG